>JAMPKV010000005.1:0-300000 GCA_039962225.1 Microcoleus sp. AS-A8 | reverse complement strand
ATAGCTAATAGAGAGACTTTTAATCAGGAGAATCTACATGAGTTTAACAGAACGTAGTCGATTGGGTTGCATCAAAAGTAGACAAAAGCGCCTACAACGTAAACTGGAAAAGATTGATCAAAATTCTCAACCCGCTTTAGATCCAGATGATGCATTGGTACCCAAGCAAGATTTAACCACTCAAAAAAAAGCTTGGGAAAAATATCTGTTTGCTAAATCTATTTATGAGGAGACTAGAGATATGGATCATTGGCGATACATGCAAAAATGTATTTCTGAGTACGAAAAAGCGTTGAAAGCCAATTTAGGCATCAAAGCCATTTGAAGACACAAGAAATTCATTTCGATTGGCAACTCAATTTTTGCAAGCTGTGTCCGACCCAAGCAACGGCAAGAAACCCCAAAAGCAGCCAGATAACCACAATCACAAGGGCGGCTACCCAGCTTGTCGGCTTAGGGTCATTCATTGCTCCTTCCGCCTTGTCACGGCACTCCCTTAAAACCGTTGGGGGAATCATTTAAGTACCAGAACTATCCCCAACGGCACTAATACCAAATCATCCACATAACCGAGGATGGGAATCAGATCTGGAATCAGATCTATGGGACTAAAAGCATAAGCCACAACAAAGCCTGCAAAAACTCTGGCGTACCAAGGTACTCTAGCGTCTTTACAGGCTATATACATAGCATAGGTTTCTTTTTTAAGTTGCCTAACCCGTCGCTTCCAGGTTTGCATGTTGGGGACTTTCGCGCAGAAAATTCCTCATCCCAACACGGCTGAAACCGGCTGTTTCAAAGCTTCTCTCAGCAGTTCTGCCTTATCAGTTTGCTCCCAAGGTAGATCCAAATCATTACGCCCAAAATGACCGTAAGCCGCAATATTTTGATAAAAACGACCGCCACGTTCTGCGGGTAACCGACGCAGATTAAACGCCTGGATAATCCCAGCCGGACGGAGTTCAAAATGCTGTTTAGCCAGTTCCAGCAATCGTTCTTCTGCGATTTTGGCAGTACCAAATGTTTCTACCATGATACTGACGGGTCGAGCCACTCCGATCGCATAACTCACCTGAACTTCACATTTCTCCGCCAGACCCGCTGCCACAATATTTTTCGCCATATAGCGGCAAGCATAAGCCGCAGATCGGTCTACCTTGGTGGGGTCTTTGCCGGAGAACGCACCGCCCCCATGACGGGAGTAGCCACCATAGGTATCCACAATAATTTTACGACCGGTCAGACCTGAATCCCCCTGAGGGCCACCAATGACAAATTTGCCAGTTGGGTTAACCAGGAAGCGAGTTTGGTTATCGGGTTGAATTTCGAGGTCGGTGAAAATCGGTTGCACCACCATTGACCACAGATCTTCTCTAATCTTGGCTTGAACAGCCTCATCACTCGTAATATCGCCGATGGTGGCGGTATGTTGGGTGGAAATCAAAATCGTGTCAATCCCAACGGGTTTTCCGTCTTCGTAGATTACACTAACTTGGGTTTTTCCATCCGGGCGGAGATAGGGTAACTCCCCCAATTTCCGCACTTCTGCCAAACGCCGAGAGATTCTGTGGGCGAGGCTGATGGGCAAGGGCATCATTTCGGGCGTTTCGTTGCAAGCAAACCCAAACATCAGACCTTGATCGCCAGCACCGATCGCATCTAATTCATCTTCACTGAGTTCTTCCCGGCTTTCCTGCGCGGTTGTCACGCCTTGAGCAATATCAGGAGATTGCTCATCTAAAGCCACTAAGACAGCACAGCTATTAGCCGAGAAGCCATTATCGGCATGAGTGTAGCCAATTTCAGCAATTTTCTTGCGTGCCAAATCGACAAAATTAACCTGGGCTTTGGAGGTGATTTCACCAGTAATCAGAACCAAGCCCGTGTTAACAACAACCTCAGCCGCAACACGGCTGTGGTCGTCTAAAGTCAGTAAGGCATCCAAAATGGTATCAGAAATCTGATCGCAGATTTTGTCAGGATGACCTTCAGTAACCGATTCAGAGGTAAATAAGTAACGACGTGACAATGCTCAATTCTCCTTGAGTGGTGACTGGCTCAATGAAGGGTTTGGGCTAATTTCAGCCACAGTAGCCTTTCCCTTCCATCAGAACAACATTAGCCTGCAATCATAGCAGCAATTGCAGCTTTTGGTAGCTCGATTAGCTGTCTCTTGAAGAACTCTTTAAAAAGTTGGGGCAACTCCTAGCCCCAATTTCCCTTATTTTCAATCTAAAAATAGTTTGTTAAATCTCAAGTAGCCGTTCTAGCAAATTTTTAGGTTAGATTTGAGCTAAAGCTTCTGCTCAATCCTTAATTCTGGAAGTCCCTCTAGTTTTTCCAGAGGCTGAACGTCTTCTGACAAGGGCATGAGAATTGTTAAGCCACCAGGAATACACTCAACATCAATCGGTGTCATGCCAATAATTTCCCCATCGAGAACGACTTTCTGAGGTGGCTCGGTGGTCACTTTGATGCGTCTGGCTCGCAGATAGCCAATGTCATCCCGTTCCGCAGCATCCCCTCTCAAAGCCGTTTGGAGTAGATGGTAGGCTGATGCGATCGCACCGGCTGCGCTGGCGGGGGCGACTACGGTTAAATCGAGCAGTCCATCATCACAAATAATACCGGCTGGGCCTTGAGCTAAGACAGAGGTTGGGGGCGCAGCATTGGCGATTGTTACAGCGCCGGCGGTAAGCGTAATCACTTTCTCCTGTGTTTCGATCCTCGCTTCAAACGACTCAAACTCCCGTAATTGTTTTACCCCTGCCATAATGTAAGCCAACATGCCAAAGCGGTTTTTCGTGTCTCGATCCGCCTTTTCTACCATTTCTGCCTCAAAGCCAATACCCGCCAGCAACACCATCGGCTTACCATTGCACAAAGCCGCATCGACCACTTTTGGTCTTCCCTGCAAAATAGTCTCACAGGCGGCTTCAATGGTGTTGGGCAGTGTTAGCGCTGAGGCAAAAGCATTGGCGGTACCCCGCGAAATCACACCTAAGGGAATACTTGTTCCGACCACAGCTTCCGCCGCCGCTGAGATCGTGCCATCACCGCCAGAGACAATAATCATATGAACACCGCGTTCAACCGCCTCACGCGCCAATTGACCCGCATCCACTTCAGGTGTCGTCAAACGAATATCCAGCGCAATTTCTGGCTCTAGAAGAGACTGGATTGTCAACAAATCTTGCTCTGGGTCACCTTGACCAGCAACTGGATTGAAAATCAGGCAAGCAGAACGCTGAATAGTCATGGTCAGTTTTCAGTCGTCGGTTATTGTTTTGGGAGTTGGGGTGCGCTTCTTTAGCGTAGATTTCGGGCTGGGGTTGGTTCAAGCCATGAGTTCCTAGCCCTGTACTGAAATCTGGAGTCAGCTCACCTTCCTAATGCTCACCAAATCCCGTCCCGCATTGCCTCTCCCTTAAGAGGGGCCTTGCTGGAGTTCCACGTCATGATGATCATCAATATTGACTGTTCCTTAACTTAAACGGATGCCTTGCCGTTTCAACAAGCCTCCTCAATCTGACTGACACGGCGCAAGTTTAAGATGTCACTCATTTTTTTGATTTGGCAAAAGCTACGCTCCAGTTGTTGATGATCGCAAATGTCGATACACATATCGATGACCGCCGGCCTTCCTTCTTGAGTTCTGACCTGGGCATTGCGAACATTGATATTTTGGTCACTCAAGCGAGATAAGATATCTTTGAAAACGCCAACTCGGTCAATGACCTCGATTTGAATATTCACCGGGTAAGTTTGGGGACGCCCATGAGCGACATCGGTGGGATTCCAACTCACAGGTATGACCCGTTCTCCAGGTACGCTCTCCACATTCAGACAACCCTGGCGATGAATGGAAATGCCGCGTGTGCGCGTCACGACTCCAATAATCGCTTCACCCGGAATAGGATTACAGCAACCCGCTAGGTGATGGAGTAACCCTTCGACGCCAGCAATGGGTTCGATTTTTTTCGCCCCTGCCGTTGATGCAGGTTTAGCTGCCGGTATTTGGGGAACTGGAGGCTCTTGGGGTTCTGTTTCTAGGGGTTGCCGAGCTTTTACGGCTTCCCGCAGACGCTTGACAACTAAGTTTAAGGTCAACTCGCCGTAACCCAACGCAGCTAGTAAATCTTCGACGCTGTGGTAGTTACATCGCTCTGCCGCGGCCTGCATGGGTTCAGATTTGAGCAAAGCCTCAAAGCCTCTTTTGCCCAGTTCTTTTTCCAGGAGTTCTTTCCCGCGAGCCACATTGGCGTCCCGATGCGATCGCTTGTACCATTGCCGAATCCGATTTCGGGCACTAGGTGTGGCCACAAAGTTCAGCCAATCCAGACTGGGATGGCTATTTTCTTTGGTGATAATCTCCACAATATCCCCGTTATTCAAGGGAGTATCCAGTACCCTCCACCGTCCATTCACGCGAGCACCGGCACAATGGTTCCCGACTTCCGAGTGAATGCGGTAAGCAAAATCAACGGGTGTTGCTCCGCGCGAGAGCGGAATCACATCTCCATTCGGCGTAAACACATAAACATCATCATCAAATAAATTGTCTTTGATGGTGTCCATGTATTCCTGAGCATCTTTCAGGTCATTCTGCCATTCCAGTAACTGCCGCAGCCAAGTAAACTTTTCATCTTCCGCCGAAATTCGGTTATTACTGGAGCCACCGCTTTCCTTGTACTTCCAGTGTGCGGCAATTCCATATTCAGCGATCTGATGCATTTCCAGGGTGCGAATTTGCACCTCAATTGGACGACCCGATGGCCCAATCACCCCGGTATGCAAAGACTGATAGCGGTTCGGCTTCGGTAAACCGATGTAGTCTTTAAACCGGCCTGGAATCGGTCGAAAAGCATCGTGAACGACCGCTAATGCCCGATAACAATCTTCCTTCGTCTGCAAAATTAGTCGCATAGCAGCTAGATCGTAAATTTCATGAAATCCCTTTTGCTGCCGTTGCATTTTTTGATATATTCCATAGAGGTGCTTGGGACGCCCACTAACCTCTAGGCAATGAATTTCAGTGGACTCCATGCGTTCCCGCAAAATTTCTCCGACCTTACTTAAGCGAGTTTCCCGATCCGTTCGTCGCTCTGCCACCAGTTGTTGCATCTGCCGATAGGATTCGGGTTCGAGATACTTAAACGCCAAATCTTCTAGCTCCCATTTGACGCGCCCAATTCCCAGGCGATTGGCTAGAGGTGCGAAGATTTCTCGTGTTTCTTGGGAGATACTACGCTGTTTCGGCGGACTCAAGTGTTCTAATGTCCGCATATTGTGCAGTCTATCTGCCAATTTCACCACAATCACCCGAATATCGGCGGCCATGGCAAGGAACATGCGGCGGAAATTTTCCGCTTGACGTTCGGTTTTACTGGAGAAGTTAAACTTAGAAAGTTTGGTTACGCCTTCCACCAGCCGCCGAACCTCGACTCCAAATCGAGATTCTATCTCTTCGGGAGTGACTTCTGTATCCTCAACCACATCGTGTAGAAACCCAGCGGCAATCATCACGCTGCTGCCGCCTAAATCCCGTAACAAACCCGCCACTGCTACAGGATGAGCAATGTAAGGTTCTCCTGAGGCTCGGTACTGACCCTCATGCAGTTGGTAAGCAAATTCAAAAGCTCGACTGATTAGGTTAATATCGTCAGGGACTGGTTCATTAGCGGCGGCGGAGGTGGCTAAGATACATTCGTGTAACCAATCTGGAACATCGAAGTTAAACCGGGAAGTGGTAGCGATAGCGTCCATAATTCTTTGTCTAACCAATAAAAAATAGAAATGAGTTTAGCGCAACTGCCTTGAGATTATCAGTAGTGATCTGTTCGGTTGGTTCAATTTCTTCCTTTCTTATCAAGGTAACGTGTTAGAGAATGAAGCTTTGTACGCTCCGTCAAGCGGTTTAAGAGCGTAGGCTGACACGATGGGGACATGAGTGAGTGTACTTGAAGCGAGAAGACTCCTCGGCTCATCTCATCGCTTCGTCGTCAATAACAGCCTGCTCTCTGGTTTGAGCCTTGAGGAGCGGGCTGTGGAGTGACTCGAACCAAGCGTGCAGCCTAAACTGTAATTTTCGGATTAGTGACTGGGGATCGGGGATCGGTGATGGAGGTTTGGGTTCCCAGCCGCCATCGTCCCTAATGCCCATCGGCGCTTGAGTTAGAAGGGACTCCGAGTGCCCCAGTTCCCAGTCCCTAAAAGTCACGCAATACGATTCAGACTGCAACTTGGTGTTAATCGCCTTTATTAGTAAAGACAAAATTCTTTACATTGATTTTAAACCAACACGAGCCAGAATGTTGCCACTATTACATTTCCAACAGTATCAGGCGTTTCAACAGGCTTTGGAACAACAGCTCAAGACGATTACAGTTCCCGATTGGCAGGAAGTAGCACTCCGAGATAGTTACCAAAACGTTCAACAACTGTTTCACAGTCAAATTGCGAGGCTGAGTGCAGAGGACTTCGCACCCGAACATGCACCTCGATGGCAATCGCTTCAGACGGAAATTTATAAACAAATGCGGCTATTGGAGACCGATATGATGCTGTTGCAGGCATCGCGCAGTTCTACAACATCCCAGCGTCGGGTTTTGAGCGTGCGCGATCGCCTCAATACCCTGATTCAATACTGCCAAGCGTTGCTTCAACTCTAACACTGCCCGGACAATAGGGATCATATTACTGGTGTTAAAGTACTCATCATCAAAACAGAGTGGAACAGGGGAGAACAATTAATAAGATGGTGTAAACGGAAGCGATATTAGGTATCCCCATAAGATCGTCACTCTCGCGCATTCTCCAGTAGATTGAAAAGGGAAAGTAGACATTTTGAGGAAGAAAAATCTGTGCAGTGTCCGAAATGCAAGAAGGTAATGCTATTGGACGGTGTTCTAAGCGAGGATTTGGCTGTCAAGTACTGCCAGGAGTGCAAAGGCACCTGGATTCCCGCCAAGGAGTACGAAGCTTGGCAGACTGATCAAATTGGAAATCCACAGAGAACAGAGGTGCCCTCTGGAACGATCAATGTGGATTTTGTTCTGTCTCCTTTCGATACAAAAGCCGCCTTGTGTCCAGAGTGTCAGCGCTATCTTTCTCGCGCTAAGGTTAACCTCAAGACGCCGTTTTATGTAGAGCGATGTATGCAGTGCCGGGGGATTTGGTGCGATTACGGAGAGTGGGATGTTCTGGAGCAACTCGGCTTGCATACAACCATTGAGCAGTTATTTTCTAATGAATGGCAGTCACGAACTCGAGAGCGGCAATTCTTTGATCAAGAGCGTCAAGCCACCATCGACAAACTAGGGAGCGAACTGGCTACCAGTGTGTTTGAACTTGCTGACGCTTTAGCCCAGCATCCTAACGGAGATTTTGGTGTTGCCTACTTGATGCGGCGAGTCACAGCTAACCGTCAACCCCCTAATGCCAAAACTCAACAGTAAGGAAAAGGATGAGAATGTTCAACGTTAAGAGGTTGAAGGTTGAAGGACTACAAGTCCTCACAGACGAATGATATGATGTCCGGCTGATTACCCTTACCCTTAATAAAAGTATGTTTGTAGTGATCGCTTGGGCACCCATTCCCAGAGAACTCACATTCCTCACTACGAACTCCCGCATCGTGTAGTTCTAGAGAGCGGACATGATATGATGCATGACTAACAATGAGTGAAGCCCTGTTTTGTGTAGAGAATTTGCGGGTTGCCTATCCCAACAGCCGTTCGGTGACAATGAATCGCTGGGCGGTTGATGATGTCTCTTTTACCTTGGATGCTGGGGAACGCCTGGGATTGGTGGGAGAATCCGGTTGTGGCAAGTCAACGTTGGGACGGGCGGCAATGCGCTTGTTACCCGCTTCCACCCAAATTGAGGGGCGGGTGAGGTTTGCAGGGCAGTCAGTTTTTGATTTGACACCCAAACAGCTGCGTCAGTTTCGCGGGGAAGCGGTGGCGTTGGTGTTTCAAGACCCCATGACTCGACTTGACCCCCTCATGACGATTGGGGAACACTGCATTGAAACCTTGAGGGCACACCAACCGCAGTTGAATCGAAGCCAATGCAAGGCAAGGGCGCTGGAAACACTGGATGCGGTGAAAATTCCCGCCAACCGTTGGTCGCAGTATCCCCATGAGTTTAGTGGCGGGATGCGGCAACGTGTGGCGATCGCACTGGCTCTATTGCTGAATCCCAAACTGATTGTGGCAGATGAACCCACCACATCGCTAGATGTCACGGTTTCCGCCCAGATTTTAAAAGAATTAACGCGACTGTGCCAGGAACGAGAGATGGCGCTGTTACTGATTTCTCACGACTTGGCAATGGTTGGGGAATATTGCGATCGCATTGCGGTCATGTATAACGGACGCATGGTGGAAAGTGGGGCAGTGAAAGCCATATTCCGCCATCCTGAGCATGAGTATACGCGATCGCTCCTACAAGCCGCACTGCATATTCAAGCGGTTGGTGATGAGGAGAATCATACAGAAGGGGAGAATTCCCTATCCAAAAGCGATCCCCCCGTACCTGTCCTGGAAAAAGGGGAGAATCCAAAATCTAAAATCGACAATCCTCTACTGCGGATTAAAAACTTAAAGCAGTATTACACCTTAGAAAGCAATCTGATTGAACAACTGCTTTCCAAAGAGAAGGGGAATCGTGTTATCAAAGCAGTCGATAATGTGAGCTTCGACCTCTATCCAGGTGAAATTTTCGGACTGGTAGGAGAATCAGGCTGTGGGAAAAGTACCCTCTCCCGTACCATTTTGCAGTTGATTCGCCCAACAGCAGGCACCGTTGAATTTATGGGACAGAATTTAGCCCAAATGGATCGCCAATCCTTAAGGGCAATTCGCCGTCAAATTCAAATGGTATTTCAAGACCCTCATGCTTGTCTTAATCCTTTAATGACGGTGGGGCAAAGTATTGCTGATCCCTTATTTATTCACCAACTGGCGACCTCCACAGAGGCGAAAAGTCAGGTGAGGCAAATGCTGGAGCGAGTTGGGTTGACCCCCACAGAGGAGTACTCTAATCGCTATCCTGCGGATTTATCGGGGGGACAACAGCAACGAGTGGCGATCGCGCGTGCTTTAATCACCCGCCCCAGTCTGTTAATCTGTGATGAGCCGGTGAGTATGCTGGATGCGAGTGTCCAATCTCAGGTACTGGAGTTGATGCTGGAGTTGAAGCAAGAATTTAACCTCACCTATTTATTCATTACTCATGACCTTTGGTTAGCGAGATTTTTGTGCGATCGCATTGCCGTCATGAATAGTGGTCAAATTGTGGAAATTGGCCCAACTCAGAAACTTTTCACCCATCCCGAGCACCCCTACACTCAGACACTCTTACAATCTGCTCCCCTCCTAGCCACACAGCAACTCTGAAATGGGAATAGGTAGACAAGGAGAAACAAAAAAAGCCCCTGATCCTATTGAATCCGTTAGCATCGCAATTAAATCAGCTTGGGCTTCAAAAACGCTGTGTCACTCTGCGTTACCCTCTGCGTTAAAAAATAGTATTCCCATGCCAACAGATTCGATATCACTCTTGTTCAAGAGCCAATTCCAATTCTTTTTCTAAGAACTTGCGCTGAGCAATTTCTGCTTGTAATTGTTCGTTAACCTGATTCAAGGCTTTGTTGGCTTGACTTAATTGTTCGGTCAGCTTGGCAACCTCAGCTTCTAGTCGCTCATTTTGTCTTTGCAAAAGGGCTTCAGATTGCTGTTGTTCGATATTGTCATGGAAGACAAGAACAGCTCCTAGGACTTTTCCCAGCTCATTTTTAATCGGTGCAGCGCTATCATTAATAGGGATTTCTGTACCCTCTTTAGTAATCAATAAGGTATGGTTTTCTAGCCCTACAATCGTTCCTTGTTGAAGTGCTAATCTTACCGGATTCTCAACAACAGCTCGTGTTTTTTCGTTAATCGTTTGGAAAACATGGGTTAAATCGTTACCCATCACCTCTTCCAAACTCCAGCAAGTTAGCGCTTCGGCAACAGGATTCATAAACGTAATTAAGCCTTGAGAGTCGGTTGTAATCACCGCATCTCCAATACTTTTTAGGGTGGTTGCCAGCCACTCTTCTCTCTCCCGTAACTGTTGCTCCATTTGATATTTATAGAGAGCCACTTCAATTGTTGTGGCTAAATCTCTCGCTTCAAAAGGCTTAAGAATGTACCCATAGGGTTCCGTAAGTTTAGCCCGATTGAGCGTTTCTTCATTGGTGTAAGCAGTTAGATATACAACGGGTATTTGGAATTGAGTACGAATTTGTGCAGCGGCTTCAATTCCATCAACTTTTCCTTCGAGTTTAATATCCATCAAAACCAATTCGGGGCGAGTTTCTTCAACTACAGCAATCACTTCTTCTCCCGAAGCCACATTTGCCACGACATTATAACCTAGCCCTTCCAATCTCCTTTGAATATTCAGGGCAACAATTCCTTCATCCTCAACAATTAACAGTCTAGCTCTCACAATTCTCCTTTTAAGCTTCTGAACTTCGACTCTCTGATAAATCGACTCGAAACTGACTGCCTCTATTTCGATCAATTTCAATTGTGCCTTTCAATTGTTTTGTCAGAACTTTCACTAACTGAAGTCCTAAAGACTTAACATTTTTTAAGTCCCAATCCATAGGTAAACCCACGCCATCATCTTTGACGATCAAGGTCAAATGCTGGTGATGCCCAGAGTGTAGAGAGATACTGATTGTCCCCCTTTGGTTATCGGGGAAAGCATACTTGAGTGCATTAGAGACTAACTCGTTAATAATTAACCCGCAAGGAATTGCGGTGTCAATATTGAGATTAACTTCATCAATATTTAGTTTTAAGGTGATATTGCCTGAATTTAATCCGTAGGCTTTGAACAAATATTTAACCAAGCTTTCAGTATACTCAGCAAAATTAATTTTGGCAAAGTTCTTAGATTGATACAGTTTTTCATGAACGAGAGCCATTGATTTAACGCGATTTTGACTCTCTCGAAACACCTCTAGCATCGTGAATTCTTCAATTTGCTGAGATTGTAAGTCGAGCAGGCTGGAAATTACCTGTAAGTTATTTTTAACTCGATGGTGAATTTCTTGAAGTAAGACTTCTTTTTCCCGTAGCGACGCTTGAATTTGGGCTTCTGCCAGTTTACGTTCTGTAATATCAATTCCCACTGAAACAGCAAGGGAATTCTGATGGTACTTTTGAGTGGCAATCAAATAATGTCGGGTCGCGGTATTGACTTTTGCTTCAACGACGTGGTGACCTGTTGGGGCAGAGTCGGCGAGGAACTGAGTCATAAATTGAGCAAACTCAGGGCTATTTTTGAGAAAACTCAGTTCTTGACCAACAAAAGCATCTGGAGGTAAATTGAAGGTATTAGCCATATACTGGTTAACCCCTAGGTATTTCCCATCAGAACCAACCCAACAAACAAAACCTGGCATGGCATCTAAAACTGCCCGAAGTTGCTCTTTTGTCTGTTGCAGTTCTGACTCCATTGCTTCCAGGGTATTGGCATCAGTCACGACGGCAAAACTACCTTGAGTGAGAATAGTATTTGGATAGAAATTAATTAAATTGCGGATTAACTCGTTCTGGGTTATGAGTGACTTTTGTACCTTATGACGTTCAGCTATTTCTTGTTTGAGAAGTCTTTGGGTTTTCATTAGTTCGGCAGCTTGCTCAGTGACCTGCTTTTTGAGTTGAGCATTAGCTGCCTGTAACTCTAAGTGTACCTGTTCAGTCTCACTCATCTTTTGAGTTCCTCCCTCGTGTAGCCAAAGATTTTTTAAAAAGCTGGATTGCTCTAGATAAAGATTCTTTCTCTAATGGGTTAGTGGCATACGCTTGGAAGCCAATTAAAATATGGAGCAAAATTGCTCTGCTAGTTTTTATATCTGTCTGGATGAGCAAAGAGAATCTACCTTATGCCTGAAACATTTTAAATCAGGGGAGTCTGCGACGGTTGTGCCCTGAGCACAACTGGGATGAAAGACTGGACGCTAGAGGGTATTCATGGGAAGACATTTTGGCTGTGCAATCAACCCGGAGGTAGAGTTGACCGAACGGTCTCCTTTTCGGTTTCCCGTATTGCTAAACCTTTGGGGAAAGAATAAGGTGTTCGTAATTTCCGTCTCAGTGCGGATGATTAAGGGAGTCAGAGTACTGTTCATTATTCTCTAGGCAGAGAATAACCCGACTGATAACAACAGGAGTTTGATAATGCGGATTGCACAAGTTGCGCCATTGTGGGAGCGAGTTCCTCCTCCAGCCTATGGCGGCATTGAACTAGTGGTCGGATTGCTCTCGGATGAACTCGTCAGACGCGGACACGAAGTCACCTTATTTGCTTCTGGGGATTCGATTTCTCTAGCGAAACTTGAATCGGTTCACCCCCAAGCGTTGCGTCTCGACCCCACAATCAAGGAATTCGGTATCTACGAGATGCTGCAAATGAGTCGGGTTTACGAGATGGCGTCTGAGTTTGATATCATCCACTCCCATATGGGCTGTGCAGCTTTGCCCTATGGAAATTTGGTAAAAACGCCCACCGTCCACACCCTACACGGCATTTTTACCCCTGATAACGAAAAACTGTTCACCCACGCCCGGAAACAACCCTACATCAGTATTTCCGACGCTCAGCGGGAGCCAAGATTAAATCTGAACTACGTGGCAACCGTTCATAATGGGATTGACACGAGCCAATACGACTTTTACCCAGAACCCCAAGACCCCCCATACTTAGCCTTTGTGGGACGGATTTCTCCGGAGAAAGGGCCACAATTAGCGATCGAAATTGCCAAACGTTCTGGCTGGCATTTGAAGATGGCAGGTAAGGTGGATGCCGTCGATGTGAAATTTTACGAGCAAGAAATCAAGCCTCTGATTGACGGCAAACAGATTGAGTATTTAGGAGAAGCAACCCACGAACAAAAATGTGACTTGCTCGGAGGCGCAGCCGCAACCCTATTCCCAATTACCTGGCGCGAACCCTTCGGCTTGGTGATGATTGAATCAATGGCAACGGGAACGCCAGTGATTGCGATGAAGATGGGTTCAACACCAGAGGTGATTGCCCACGGTCAAACTGGCTTTTTGTGTGAAACAGTTGAAGAGTGTATAGCGGCGATCGCACCCGCCACTCAGTTGAGCCGTAAGACTTGCCGGGATCATGTCCTGAAGTATTTCAGTGTGGAGCACATGACTGAGGGTTACGAGGCTGTGTATGAGCAAATTTTGGCAGAGCGTTTTACACACAACGGTCATGCCCACAGTTTAAGTCGAGCGTAGCTGGAGCCAAAGGGTATCCACCTTTTTTCGGCTCGTTGTGAACGATAACCGATTCAGGTGGCTGTAAAGCGCCTGTTCGGCAAACCTTAACCTCTAACGCCTCTTCAAATCCCCCCTGAATCAGGGGGGATTTTGCATGGATTGAAGTGAATGCTATAGCTGTCGCCATAGTCGCCATAAAGGTTAGGATTTTCTTTAACGGCTCTGGCGACCACTTACCAGTAATAAACCCTTCTGCCTTCTGTCCTCACTCTCATCTCCGGTTTGCCTTCTGCCTTTTGCTATATTGCCGCTTCAGCTTGCCAACCCTGCCCAGCCGATTTTTTCAGGTACAAAAATGGAGTTCTGGCTAGAGTAGAGTGAATAGGCTTGTGAGGAATCAAGGGCGAGATGCTGCAAGCGGAACAAATCTTAAATGAGCGTTATCAACTCAAACGTAAACTCGGACAAAATGCAGGGCGTCAAACCTGGCTGGCTGAGGATATTGGAGTTTCACCCACTGAATTGGTAGTTGTCAAACTTTTGGCCTTTGGGGGTGAAGTGCAGTGGGATGATTTGAAACTATTTGAGCGGGAAGCACAGGTTCTCAAACAGCTCAACCATCCCCGAATTCCCAAGTATCGCGACTACTTTTCGATTGATGAGCGATCGCTGTGGTTTGGATTAGTACAAGAATATATCCCTGGCATCTCCCTTAAGGAACAGCTAAATCAAGGTAAACGCTTTAGCCAAAAGCAAATTCATAAGATTGCAGTCGATATCCTGAAAATCCTGGAGTTTCTCCACCAACTCAATCCCGCCGTACTGCATCGAGACATCAAACCCAGCAATTTGATCTGGGGTGAGGACGATGAGGTTTACTTGGTGGATTTTGGCGCAGTGCAAGACCGCGCGGCAAAAGAGGGAGCGACGTTTACGGTTGTGGGAACCTACGGCTATGCACCGATGGAACAGTTTGGGGGTAGAGCCATACCCGCTTCCGACCTTTATGCCTTGGGGGCGACGTTAATTCATCTCCTAACTGGGACGGCACCGGGTGACTTGCCCCAACGGAACTTGTGCATTTGTTTTGAAGACCGAGTAACCCTGAATCCTAGGGTGATGAACTGGATTAAGAAACTGACTGAACCCGCTCCTGAGAAACGTTTTAAGAGTGCGACGGAGGCACTCTCTGCGTTGAAATCCGGTAGGGAACTCAACCCGCATCCGAATGGTAGAGACATTTCGGCGGAATTTGGTCTTCAGACAACGGCCTCTACTATAGTGAATAATAATTCCGGACAGGGGAATCTGTTTGATAATTCTGTGCCTATCCCGGATGAAATTCAAGGCTGGAATTGGGGCGCTTTTTTCTTACCTCATATTTGGGCGATCACCAATCAAGTTTGGATTGGTCTGTTCGCCTTTGTCCCCATCCTTGGTACGGTCATGGGATTTGTATTAGCCGCTAAAGGGAATGAGTGGGCATGGAAAAGTAGAAGATGGTACAGTATTGAACAATTTAAAGACCATCAGAAAGCGTGGACGAAAGCCGGTCTTTTCATTGGAATCCCTATGGTTTGGATTCCTGCACTCTATACACTTTTCAGTTTATTTTAGTTTGAATAACTGAATCAATTCCTGTCAGCTAGGATTAGAAAAGTTGGGCTTCAAAGGAATCAACCCAGATGTTGCAAGCGGAACAAATCTTAAATGAGCGCTACCAACTCAAGCGCAAACTAGGGCAAAATGTGGGGCGTCAAACCTGGCTGGCGGAAGATATTGGAGTCTCACCCCCTGAATCGGTGATTGTCAAACTTCTGACCTTTGGGGGTGAGGTGCAGTGGGATGATTTGAAACTATTTGAGCGAGAAGCACAGGTTCTCAAACAACTCAACCATCCCCGAATTCCCAAATATCGCGACTACTTTTCCATTGATGAGCGATCGCTGTGGTTTGGGTTAGTGCAAGAATATATTCCTGGCATCTCTCTTAAGGAACAACTCAATCAAGGCAAATACTTTACCGAAGACGAAATCGTTTACATCATTGCTGTTGATGTTCTGGCAATTCTAGAATTTCTCCATCAGCTAAATCCTGCCGTGTTGCATCGTGATATCAAACCCAGCAACCTTATTTGGGGTGAGGACGATCGCATTTATTTGGTAGATTTCGGGGCAGTGCAGGATCGAGGCGCGAGAGAGGGAGCCACGTTTACCGTGGTGGGAACCTACGGTTATGCCCCAATGGAACAGTTTTCCGGTAGGGCGGTACCCGCGTCTGACCTTTATGCTCTGGGAGTGACGTTAATTCATTTGCTCACAGGGACTGCGCCCGTTGATTTACCACAGCGAAACCTGCGTATTTGTTTTGAAGAGCAAGTGACCCTGACGCCTAAGGTCGTGAACTGGCTCAAAACGCTGACTGAACCTGCTCCTGAGCAACGTTTTAAGAGTGCGGCTCAGGCTCTTTCGGCGTTGGAATCCGCTTTAACGCCCAGCATCACCAAAGACAACTCAACAATAGAACGACAGGTATTGAATAATTCAGGACATGGCAATATCTTGGATTCTGCGGTACCTGTACCCAATGAAATCAAAGGCTGGAATTGGGGCGCTTTTTTGATGCCTTGGTTTTGGCCATTCACCAATCAAGTTTGGATCGGCCTTTTCTCCTATGTCCCCAATTGCCAGTTGATCATGGCACTAGCACTGGGTGCTAAAGGCAATGAGTGGGCTTGGAAAAGCCGAAGATGGCGGAGTATTGAACAATTCAAAGCCCATCAACGACGCTGGGTGGTTGCTGGCATGTGTTTTTGGGGCAGTCTGTCAGCGCTCGGAATAGTCACGTTGCTTGAGGCTTTATGAAGCCAAATACGGCTTCGCTTTACACAAAATTGATGAATTCTGAGTCATTTACTTACGGAATCAGTACGAATCACGCTGGACTAATGATTAGGGATAAGGATAAGGATGCAAGAATCAGATGCTGCAAGCGGAACAGGTTTTACAGGAGCGCTATCAGCTCAAACAACAATTAGGACAAAATGTAGGACGTCAAACTTGGCTGGCGGATGACTTGCAATCCATATCATCTGAATCCGTAATTGTCAAGCTATTGCCCTTTGGCGGCGAGGTGCAATGGGATGATTTGAAACTCTTTGAACGGGAAGCACAGGTTCTCAAGCAGCTCAATCATCCTCGCATTCCCCAATACCGCGATTATTTCTCGATTGATGACCGTTTGCTGTGGTTTGGTTTGGTGCATCACTATATCCCTGGTGTCTCTCTCAAGGAGTTGCTCAATCAGGGGAAACGCTTTTCAGAACAGCAAGTTCGCCAAATCGCGATCGATGTTTTAGAGATTCTGATTTATCTGCATGGGTTAAATCCGCCCGTACTCCATCGGGACATTAAGCCGAGTAATTTAATCTGGGGTGAAGATCAGCAAGTCTATTTGGTGGATTTTGGAGCCGTGCAAGACCGAGCGGCACAAGAGGGAGCCACCTTTACAGTCGTGGGGACTTATGGCTATGCTCCCATGGAACAGTTTGGCGGTAGAGCGGTACCGGCTTCTGACCTTTATGCCCTGGGAGCCACCTTAATTCATTTACTCACGGGTATGGCTCCGGCGGACTTACCCCAAGATGATTTACGGATTCAGTTTAGCGATAAAGTCAATCTCAGTCCCCACTTTGTAAGCTGGATTGAAAAACTCACCGAACCCTCTCTCAAACGACGGTTTAGCACGGCAAAAGCAGCCCTGAGTGCACTCCAATCCAATAGTATTGAGCATCCAGCGAATTCTAGGCGGCCTTCCTCTTCCTCTGGGGGGAGAATGATTCCGCCCTACGGGACTCGCGTTGAGGTCGATAAGTCTCCCGAACGGTTGCACATTCTCATCCCTGAACGTCGGGGAAAGGGCAACGCAGGACTCTTACAACTCGGCGGTTACCTGACGCTGTTCATGGCAGGCATTCTTTGGTTGACCTTGAAGGTAGGGACGCCTGTGATTAGTTTTCCGTTTTTGTTTTTCCTGGTTGTTCTGGCGATTAGAGCCATCCGGTTTTATTACCAACGCACTCTCGTGGCGTTTGACCGCAACAGCAACCGTTTTGAGTTAGAGTGGCGCTGGTTTGGTCATAGTGTCAGTCGCTATAAAGGGGCGATTTCTCAGCTTTCATACGTCTGTTGCTCTAGGAGTAAAAAGAGTTCAGAAGTGATGCTCACAGGCGTGAGTTCCACTTCATACTCCTTTGGTCAGGGTTTGACGGAATATGAGTGTGCTTGGTTGGCTCAAGAAATTCAAACCTGGCTGAACTTTAAGTAAGTGCCACCTCAGCATCGAGGGGAACGGAGGCATGAACTAGGGTTAAAAGAGGGCCAGCTTGATCCGTACCACTCACGGCTAAGTCACTGTGACACAGGTAAACCCGCTCACCCGCACGACCTAATAAATTCCGTAAAATTCGCTGTAATCGCTCATTATTTGCATTGATTTTATCCTCCTCTGTCCAGGGTTGTCCCGACCATTGTTTGAGAAAAATCTCGGCTCCAAACAGGGTAGCGGCACCCCCACTCAACCACAGGGGGGAACCGGCATCCAGCCAAAACTGCCAACGATGAGAACGGCGACTGGCGCGGTATTGGAAAATTGTCGCTAATGTCACGGC
Organism: Microcoleus sp. AS-A8; assembly: GCA_039962225.1. Classification (NCBI taxonomy): domain Bacteria; kingdom Bacillati; phylum Cyanobacteriota; class Cyanophyceae; order Oscillatoriales; family Microcoleaceae; genus Microcoleus; species Microcoleus sp. AS-A8. The sequence continues at coordinate 282,039 of JAMPKV010000005.1, read as the reverse complement.
ATTGTTAGCGGCTGGGGAGAGGCGACGCACTGGGTAGGGATTGGCGGTAACGGTACCACGACGCAGCATTTGAATGAATTGGGCAATGGTTTGAGTTGAGGTGAGCAGGTTTAATGGGGTTGAAGGTGGTACGTTGGTCGGTTGAAGGTTATCTTCCAAATTGGCAACTTTCAACTCTTGTCGCAGGCGTCCGTCTACTTCCCAATAGTGTTGAGCGGTTTCCATCAGTTCCCGCAATGCGGCGATCGCATCATAGGGAAGGTTACTCCCATTCCATAAGAATTTCTGAATGGCTCGGTCGAGAACCACTACACACGAGGGAATCAAACGCTGTTGTTGTTGTACTCGCTGCACCTCTAACCACTCTACAATTTCCCCATAAGCGGCGGTTGCCCGATGTCCCAGGCGATCCCAGCGCATAAAGGACTCGACGGGGAGTAAGCGCGGGTGTTCGGGGTTGGGGGAATAGCAATAATCGGCTAACAAACCCGCACGCACGGGGTCGATGTGGGGAATGGGAAATGGGACATTGGCGTTTTGATGTTTACTTTCTTCTTGTCCCCAGTCCCCTGGCTTTTGGCTGAGAACAACGAGCATTTCTGCGATCGCATCTCGGTCTACTAAGCGTCCCAAACCCGGATAAATCATGGCTACAAGGGTTAAGAGTGCCCGAATCATCGGGGAACTAATCAGCGGACGTTGGTCGTTGAGCGGTTCTACCGAGATGCCTTGCTTGGTGAGAATATCGCTGAGAACGTAACGTGCAATCTCATCTAAACCCGGTGCAATCACGGCAATCTCTCCCGGCTGAATTTGCCCCGATTTCACATGCTCCGTTATGATTTCAGCCGTCTGCCGTAACAAGGCGGCGCGGGAGGTGGTTTGAATCGATTGGATGGAGGTGGGTAGATTGGCGGTTGGGATGGGTTCGATCACGAGGTTCACCACATCCTCGGCAAAATTGGACAAAGAGGGAACCGGTGTACCTGTTAAGGTTTTGACCTGGCAACGCCCTGCTATACCCTCTAAATAGTTGGGGTCGGCATTTAATCCCAAGCGTACCTTGCCATCTGGATTATAGGTAAAGGCTCCCACGGCTCCTTGGTTTAATAAGATATCGAACAAATCTCGTGCGATCGCAGGATAATCATCCACATCATCTGCCAGTACCGCTTGGTAGCGTTGCTGCAAATAAGGCTGATACGTTGGGTTGGGTAGCAAATGACGCCAATAAAGCTCACAGATGATGCCATACGTCAGTAACCCCCGCTCCATGCACCAGCGCCGCCAGTCCAAGAGCATCTCTCCCACCGCGTCCCATACCTCTGGAGTTCCCTCTTGTTCCAGAATGCCCTGTTTCAGAAGGGTCGGAACATCCTCAATCGGTGTTCCACTCACCGCCGCTAACAGCAACAAGTCCAACAGACGGCGAACTTTTGTATCCTCATTGCTTCCCGGTAGCGCTTGACTCCATTGTTCGATGCCGTTTCGCCACAGTTCTTTGGCCAACGCCTGCTCGGTTTCGGGACGGAGTCGCAGGGGAAACTGTGCTCTGAGATGCAACGGCTGGATTAAGAGGGGCCAAAAGAGCATGACTTCATCCTGAAAGAAGCCCAAAGGGGTCTTAGAGCGAATGGGATATCGCCCCTGGATGGCCATTGTCAATTGTTCCGTCAAATCCCGCCGATTATCGTCATTTGCCGCAAAAACTAAGATAGCGGGAGCCATTCTCCGGTCGCGACGAGTTATAGGAGAAGCGCGTCGGAAGGTCGGTTTTGTTTGACCTCGTTCTTGTTCAACCCATTGTCGAAACTGAGATACAAGGTGAGTTGTCTTACCACTACGAGTTGAACCAGTTATCCAAATAGAATCTAACTTCACAAATCCTCCTTAAGGTTATTTGTTAAGATACTACGTACACTAGATGTAAAAGTTAGCGTTTTTCAGGGTGCCCGAAAGCACTTGTCATCTGAAGTATGAAGTATGAACTACGAAACCCTTTTGGGATTAGGAGAGTCGGCTCAACTCGTCTGGTTGGGCATTCTTGACGGTGGGGGATTAAGATTTCCTGACTGTTGGATTAAGTAGAAATTATTTTTACTCGTCATCCTTTAGACCGTCTACAATACTTCCTGTTGAAAAATTATTTTTTCTTATGAGTTTCCAATCGATCTTCCGCGCTGCCAACCAATGGTTTTTCGGTACCCCTGAAAGAGCGTTAGACCAGGCATACCGAGCTGCCTTAATGATTAAGGCTATTGAAGATGAGCATTTTAATGGCAAAAAAATTTCGGCCAATTCGGGTGAATATAGTGATAGTGTCATCTCTTATTTTGAAGCTGACCTTAAAAAATATTTAAATACGACAAAGATTAGACTGGCTGAATTTAAAAGCAGTCGCTCTGTATTTAGTGCATCGGAAGCTAATAAATTAGAAAACAGACGGAAGAATTTTAACCCATCCTCTCTCAATATTGATTTAGATAATGAGCAACAATCAATTATTATTGAAAAATTAAATTTTATTGACAAAACAATCAAGAAATATTCAGAACCTGCACGTCTGGATAAATCTTTAGTTCCCTTATCGCAGTTCCAAGGGAAACAAATCGTTCCATCTGGCCCTAATCAATCTCTGACTACTGAGATTAATGAGGAAGTCCGGTCTTTGCAGCAAGGGGCTGTGACTAAAAATACAGCCGTGCCAGATATTGAGACGGTGGCAGATAAAACGGGTGTACTCCCTCGCTCCATTTTAAGAACGTTTAATAGACTGCAACAAGAATTAGACCCAAAAGCCGAAGAAGAAGTTGTTAAGAATTTTCGGAATTCTAAACGTAAAACGATATTCTCCTTAAAATTTATTTTGACATTAATTATTGTTCCTATTCTAACTCATCAAATTGCCAAAACCTTTATTTTTGGGCCCATTATAGATGGTTTTAGAAATGAACATCAAAACCCATCTGCCATTTTCTTGAACCTGCAAATGGAAGAAGAAGCCTTTAGCGAATTAAAGCTATTTGAAGAAGAACTCAAATTTAAAAGCTTAATTGGTTTGACTCCTAAAATTACTTCAGAAGAGATAGAAGAGCAAGTTAAGGAGAAAGCCACTTTACTGGCAGAGGAATTTCGAGAGAAGGGGAGCAATTCGATTAAAAATATCTTTGCTGATCTCTTATCAATGGCCAGTTTTGCATTAGTTATCGTCAGTAGTAAGCAAGAGATTTTTATTTTAAAATCCTTTATGGACGATTTAGTCTATGGTCTTAGTGATAGCGCTAAAGCTTTTATCATTATTTTGTTAACTGACATATTTGTGGGATTCCACTCACCCCATGGTTGGGAAGTTATTCTCAAAGGGGTATCCCAACATCTAGGAATACCAGAAAATCAAGATTTTATATTTTTGTTTATTGCCACCTTTCCAGTGATTTTGGATTCCGTCTTTAAGTACTGGATTTTCCGCTATTTAAATCGGGTTTCTCCTTCGGCAGTGGCTACCTATCGGAATATGAACGAATGATGATGGAGGGGAACGGGTAAAGGTTTTTAAGCTAATGTGCATAAAGGATGGCATCACTATCTCCCCCATCTTTGCAGCTTCCCCATTTTCTGACCCTGCAACTTGAATTGGGAGGTGTGACCTTGCACTTCAAAAAAACAAAAAAGGGCAAACTTACACGTCTGCCCTATCTAGTCTCCCGAAAAACTTGCTAAGAAGCCTTCTGGGTTAGTCCTCTGATCTCTATACCCATTCTGGGTGAAAGATTTATGATTTTTCCGGAGAAAGCTTTATAAGGTTAAAGGTTATTTTTGACCCGTAACTTCTTCTAAGCGCTCGCCAATAATTTCTTCAACTGATTCAACTTTGGTATTTCCTGGGTTCTTCATCTTATCGATGTCAGCGGCTCCCTGAACCTCGTTAAGACGACCCTCATTGGATTTTTGTATGACTGTTTCAGCCGAAAGCAGGTCTTGATCACCTTCTCGAATAGCGCTCTTTTGGGCTCCCTCTTCAATCCCTAAAAGTTGGTCTTCACCCTTTGTCACGTCACTGGACTGTGCAGGCTTATCTTGAGCAAAGGGATTAGGTAGACTGTAAGCAGGCGTTACATTAGAAAACAGAATCAAAGCGCAAGCAAAAGCTGCTACAACCATGCTCAGAGAACGCCACAAAGCCGAAAGGGTAAAGCGGATAGGTGTCATAAGTTCCTCCAAATTTTTTTTGAACACTGAACAATTTAGGTGGTTGACCTGTTCAGAACATCAAATATATCAAACTACACTTATTGATTTTATGCAAATTAATCGACCTAGTTCATCTATAGCTAGGTAGATTAGTTGATATACATCTAGGAAGATTTATCAACCGCTTTGCAAAACTTAATGCAATTGGTTGTTTCAGCCACTCTGCACTAGATACTACGAACTCCAATGCCTTTCTGCCTCAGGTGCGCTCTGAGTAACCAGTCCCATCCAGCGCAGGATTGCTAAGGCTTCCCTAATCTGCGCTGTCAGTTTCCCAGGCGCATAAGCCCTTAACTTTAGCTTAATATTTCTTTAAGCACCGAGAGTTTATCCTCTGTTAATTCGTGAGACTTTTGCAAAAAGTTGATTAACGAACTACAGAGGCTCAGAGAACACAGAGATAGAGAGGAGAGATTAGGATAACTTATTGAAGCTTACTAGGGTATTTTTGTAAGTTTGGAATGCACCCAGGTGATCCGATTTTCAACAAACTATTGCTACTATTACTGTCTGAAAAACTCAATTTGTGGGACTAATGGGTCTTGAACAATTCCGACCCCGGAATATCCCCAGCGTTTGAGCAAGTTGTTAATTTGAGTGCCAGTGGCTGACTCGACAGTAAAGCGATTAGCCACATCCACACCATGAGTATTGAGATAGCTGAGAGCCTCAAAGTGTTCGCGAAACATTAACAAATAACCAGCCTCTATATCTTGTCCACCCGTATTCGGTTTGGCGATTAGATAGCGACCGTCAGATCTCGAAAGAATCAGGTAATAGATATCAGAGAACATCGCAAAAAGTCTGAGGTGTTAAGGATAAAGGATAAAAAAGAGGAGCAATAGGTTTTTCGTTGCCAGAGAAGATTTATTTCTAAGCTTTGAGCGACTTCATCTTTCATACTTCACACTTGATACTTTATTTGAGATCTTCCAAACGAATCCGGGGGTCTACCGCTTTCAGCAATAAGTCAGCTAACAAGTTTCCGACAATCAGCATCAAAGCCCCAATCATTAAGCTAGCCATCACCAAATACAGGTCTAAATCTTTCACCGCCTGCAAAATTAAACGGCCTAAACCAGGCCAATTGAAGAAATATTCGGCAATAAAGGCACCGCTTAATAAGCTGGCAAACTCAAATCCCAGTAACGTAATTAAGGGATTGATCGCATTGCGGAGGGCGTGGACATAGATGACTCGGTTCTCTGGCAGTCCCTTAGCACGGGCCGTTTGAATGTAGTCTTGGCGCAGAACATCTAGCATTTCACCTCTGGTAATGCGCTGTAGACCAGCAAAGCTGGTGATGGAGAGGGCAATGGTGGGTAAAATCAGGTGCCAAGCGATATCTAAAACTTTGCCAATGGGTGATAAGTCTGTATGATCGATGCTGGTCATGCCACCTACTGGGAATAAGGGGGTGGTATATTGTGCGAAGATTAGCAACACCAGCGCGGTGATGAAGCTGGGAAAGCCTTGGCCTGTGTAACTAATAACTTGTAGAAATCGATCAAAAGCGCGGTTTTGGTGGACGGCAGCGATAATACCCAAGGGAATTGCGATCGCCCACGTCACAACAATTGATGCGAAAGCCATCAGCAACGTGGCGGGTACCCGTTCCCACAATAAAGACGAAACGGGTCGAAAATAGGCAAAACTCATCCCAAAGTCTAGGCGGGTAACCACTCCCCATAACCACCGCCAATACTGCACAATCGGGGGCTGATCTAGGCCAAATTGTTTTTGGTACGCATCGATTGTTTCCTGGGAAATTTTCGGATTATCCCGGAATCGGTCTAAAAAATCGCCAGGTGCAAACTGAATAATCGCAAAACACAGGGCAGAGGCTAAAAGCAAGGTCAAAGCTGCCTGCAACAGGCGTTTCCCCACATAGAGAAACGTCTCACTAGTAACGATGATTTGCAACTGACTCCTAGCCGTTGCCAATCGATTGTTTGCAGAATCCCTCGAAGAAGAAGTCATCGAACACCTATCCCTGTTGTCGGTTGGAGTTGAAGGTTGGGCGATTGAGAGTTGATGGGGAAAGCCATGAAAGCGGGTTGATCGGTTGACTCCTTTTAACCTTCAACCTTCAACCCTCTATTAATACTCAATCAACGTCACTACGGGTACATCGGGTAGTTGCTGACGCCCACCCAAATCCCGTAGCTCGATGATAAACGCGAAGCCGACCAATTCGCAGCCGATCTCTTGGAGTAGCTTGGCGGTAGCCCCTGCGGTTCCACCTGTAGCAATCAAATCATCGACAATCAAAACCCGACTGCCGGGATGAATGGCGTCTTGATGAACTTCTAACTGATCGATGCCGTATTCGAGTTCATACTCAACAGTATGTACAGCCGCAGGGAGCTTACCTGGTTTTCGCACGGGGATAAAGCCAGCATTGAGGTGGTAAGCCAGCGGCGGTCCGAAAATAAAGCCACGAGATTCCATCCCTACCACATAATCAGCCGCAAGCCCCACCTCCTTACATTTTTGGGTCAACGTATCGATTGTGTAGCGCAGTCCGTCTGGGTTGCGGAGTAGAGTGGTGATATCTCGGAATAAAATTCCCGGTTTAGGAAAGTCCGGGATATCGCGAATCAGAGACTTTAAATCCATCGACAGGTAAACTCACTTGATTGGTAGTTTGACTTGGCATCTATGGCATGATCGCAGCACAGAGCTCTAAGATAGGACTTGCCATATGCCCCTTGCTCGCATCCTACAATAGAAGGCTGGACATTTTTGATAATTGCTAACACTTAAGACCGAACGTGTGACTGGAGAGTCCACACGAATATTTTTATTATTCAGATATTCAGGTAAAGCCGTTGAAGATAAGAAGTAGATGTCGCTGAAGTTTGAAATCCCCTTTTCGGGTGGCTCCTCTGGGTCTGACCCTAACCCCAGCCAATCTGGCGTAAAGTGATAGCCTCAAAGAGGAGAATCATCGCTCTAAGTAGAGCAACACCGAACTCTGGGCACAAATGCCAACGTCAGAAGTCAGCTATTATACAGGCTCCCGTCCCGCTTGACTAAAGAAGTACGAAGTATGAAGTATGAATTTCTGCTAGACGCTTTGCTCAACATAGGGCAAGCTCTTCTTATAAAGAAGGTTCATGCCGGACTTTGTCCCGTTAAACTAACCCTCAAGAGTGGGTGACCAGGCAAGGCTTCAGCCTTTAGCTTTAATCCTTCAGTCTTTAGTTGACATCGTTTTGACCAAAACCCCTTTACCCTCAATTGCTAGTTGGAATGAATCTTTCTGTGAGCGTAATGCCGACCAATAGTCCCCAGGACCAGACGAGATCCCTAATTTTAGATAATTTACCCGACCCCCTGATCTCAGAGCGAGGGTGCCCGCCACGAACTCGGCAGCAGATTGACCTCATTCTACTTGCCATTGAAGCTCTGGAACTGGGAGGTTCTGAAGCCATGCTATTTGCGGCGAAGGAACTCGAACTTCAAAACGTGGTTAAAAATCGGGTGGCTCTGTGGCGTATGCGTTCTAGCAATCCCTTGCGGCGCTCCTATACTCGCCGTCCCCTCACCCTAGAAGAAGCCAAAGCTTTAGTGATCATTGCCTCTCATCTGGCGCGAAGACTCACAGTGTTGATTCGGCAATTGCTTTTGGCTTATCAACAACTGCATGAGAAACAAGTACCCCTGGAAAACCATTTTCGGTTGTCTGAGTATCTAGAGCGATTCAGGGCGCATTTTCGCAGTCGGATGAATCCACGACGGGCGAAAGTGGCAATCTACAACTCGGATGAAAAATTGAATGAGCTGGCTATTTCGCTGTTGAGCCAGCTTTTGTTCTGTACAGGAACCTCAGGAATGCAGCGATTTTGGTCCAGCCTCTTTGATGGAGAAGTAGCATGACCATTCGACGCCAGTACAGTTTGCCAAATTGCACGCTCGTCCTAGAAGGCTTGAGCAACAATCCTCCCACGGGAGGCGGTCTAATCGATTCCCGCCCTTTGATGACCATCTTGGTCAATGCTGAATGCTATTTCTCTGGCGCAGAGCAACCCCTGAGAGGTGGACGTGACTTTTTTGAAAGCCTGGTGCGGTCTGTAAGTCACTATGCTCAGGAGTTTTTAAGCCAGGTTCATCACCCCAAACTGTATGGGGATAAGCCTGAACTGGTGCAATTCCAGAAACTGCCGGACAAAAATTTACATCGGTTAATCCTTTTTGCCACGGCTGAGGCTATCCCAGCTCACTCTGGGGGAGGGATGCCACCCTCACCGTTTGCGGGGATGGCTCAAGGCATAGCGGGTCAGTTCACGCTGACAACGGTACAGCTATTTGACTTGGTCGAGGCCATCGATCAGTTTCTTGCGGATGGGCGAACACTACCTGACCTAAAGGTGTCGTTAGAGCCAGTGTCCAGGCGTCATCGCAAAGCTGACGAACCGATGGCGAAGCGAGCCGCCCCAGCCGCGTTGGGAGTGACAGGTTTAGCACTATCTGCGATCGCGTTTTTCCTGGTTCCTATTCCTCGCGAACCCAAACCCCCCACACCTCAGCCCAACGCTAGTAATACGGCTTCCCCTAGCCCTGGAGGTTCTCCCTCTCCTTCTGCCACTGCCTCTCCGTTGCCAACCGCAACCGCCAAACCCACACCTCCGTCATCGTCTGATTTAGAGAAGCTTCTGTCTTCCAATCCAGAGATTAGCGATGCAACGCAGCTACGCTTTTTGCAACGGCGGCTTTACAGGAAAGTTGATGCCAATTGGAAAGACCGGGGGCAGGCGGCTCAGAATTTGCAATATCGGGTGAGTGTAGCTAGAGATGGCTCCATTATCGGCTACCAGCCCGTCGGGTCAACACCGGCTGAGGCGGCAAAGCAAACCCCTCTGCTTGACTTGCTTTACATGCCCGCTACAGGCAGTATTCCCAACAACGAACCCATTGCTCAGTTCCGAGTTGTGTTTAACAGAACCCGAAAAGGTTCTCTAGAAATCAGTCCTTGGCGTGGCTATTCGAGTAAACCTTCCTTAGGGCCACAAATTACTGATTCGACCTCGGTGAGTCGTTTGAAAGAACAACTCTATAAGCAAATTCGCGAAAGCTGGAGTGAAACTCCCAAGTTTCCCAAGGATTTAGTTTATCGGGTCGCTGTTACCGAAGAGGGTGCTATTGCCGACTATGAAGAAAAGAATCAACCGGCCTCGGATTACGTGGATCAAACTCCTCTTGAGAAATTAATCAAGCCGGAGGCTACTGGATTGACCAGTGTACAGACGTCAGAGCAAAAACCTCGCGCTCAGTTTCGGGTCGTATTTAAGCCGAGTGGGGTTCTAGAAGTTAGTCCTTATTAGATTAGGAGGGGAGAAGGGGGGAAGATTGTCTCAACCTTCTCCTCAGCCCTTTTAGGGCAGGGATGCTCAAGAGATCGAATCATTAAGGATCACGATGTTATGCGTCTTACCGATGAATCAGAAGAGACTCCTGTCCTGATCAACCTCGTGTCGATGATTGATATTCTCTTCTGTATCCTGGCTTTTTTTATCATTTCGTCGCTGTATTTAACACGCTCGGAAGGACTGCCGGTCAATTTACCCAAAGCCACAACAGCCGAAACGCAGCCCTTGGCTCCAATGAATGTCACGATTCAGGCGAATGGCGCAATTGCCCTAAACCGTCAGCCGATTGCCCTAGACTCACTCGAAGGTGCTGTAAGAGCACAAGTTGGCTCGGCCTCACAATCCTTAGTAATTATTAATGCGGATGCCAGGGTTCCTCACGGTGTGGTGGTCAGTGTGATGGATCGCTTGCGTCGAATTCAGGGAGTCAAATTAGCGATCGCTGCCGAAAGCTCCTAAGTCAATTGAGTTTAGGGTTTGACACTCTCCGCCCTAGAAGTGCGGAGATTCTTGGTTCACGGACTCGCCGTTAGACAGCAAGATTGCTCCAACTGCCCAAGAGGGCAAATCTCCCCAAGCGTAAGTTCCGGTATGCCCTACCGTACACAGTGCTAATTTCAGGATGTTAATAGCAGCGTTTGTATCCCTATCTTCAATGAATTCGCAATGTGGACAAATATGGGTTCTGGTTGATAGGGATTTTTTCACCTTCTTCCCACAATCAGAGCAATTTTGACTTGTGTTATGAGGAGGTACGGCAATCGTAAGCTTCCCATATTTAAAGCCAAAATACTCCAACCACTGGCGGAATGTTGACCATCCTGCATCACTGATTGATTTAGCTAGATGCCGATTCTTGACCAGCCCTTGAACATTCAAGTCTTCATAGGCTACCAAATCGTTAGATTGGATGACGGAATACGCAACTCGCTTACAGTATTCTTTTCGTTGCCTACTTACTCTTAAATGTTTCCGAGCATATCGACTCCTAGCTTTGTAGTAGTTTTTCGACTGCGGCTTGGCACTATGAATGAACTTCTTGGACTTCTTGCGGTTGGCTCGGTTCAATTGCTTCTGTGCCTTTCTATAGAACTGAGGACAGGATTCCGTATTGCCTTTGTTATCGGCAATGAAGAATTTGAGTCCTAGGTCTAAACCAATAGCTTGACCCGTTGGTTCAGTTTCTATCCTGACTTTGACATCAATCGCAAACTGAGCATAATACCCATCAGCCCTACGGACTAATCGGACTCGCTTAATCTGTTTGATGTCATAGTAGTTCAAATCATAGGTTCCCTTCAATTTAAGAGTCCCTATTCCTTTCTTGTCAGAGAAAGTGATGGCTTTCCTATTTGCAGAAAGCTTCCAGCCGCTAGTTTTATATTCAACTGAGCGGGTGTGCCTTTTGAATTTTGGATAGCCTTTGTTCCCCAAGACTTTCTTTTTGCAATTGTCATAGAACCGAGCAATTGCAGCCCAAGCTCGTTCAGCCGCAGCTTGTCTAGCCATTGAGTTGAGGGCGTCAGCAAAGGGAAATTCTGCTGCCAACACAGCACAATATTTATTGAGGTCATACTTGCCTACTTTTTCGTTGTCCATCCAATAGCGTAGACATTTGTTTTGGATGAATTGCGATGTGCGAATAGCCTCATCAATTGCTCTGTATTGAGTGTCTTTCGCTTTGACCCTGAATTCGTAAATTATCATGGCATCGACCTAATCCCCCCTTATTATGCTATTACGTTTGGCATAAGCTTGATGATTAAGTTTCGTAATTTAGTGCCAAAGGGATTGGGCCGCTATAGCTGTCGCCATAAAGGTTAGGACAGAGTTAACGGCCCAAACGACCACGTAGCAGTAATAAACATAAAAGCCTTCTGTCCTCACTCTCATCTCCGGTCTGCCTTCTGCCTTTTGCTATACGTACCTGCGCTGCCTCGCCTTATATCTCCTCGCATCGACGGCAGGGGATATAAGGCGCTTTCCGATAAAGCCGTGCTAAAAGCACGGGGTTTCTACCCATTTTTCTGATGAATGAGTTATGGCCTGCTGTTTTTTTCCTGGCTCCGCAGCTTTTAGGCTTGCCTGGAGGAGACTCAGAAAACATTAAGCAAGCACAGCAGAAAGTTGCAACAGTGCTGACGTTTTTTGAGAAGTTACTAGATGAGCGCCCTTACTTTGCTAGTCAAAACCTAACTCTAGCCGAAGTTACGGCTGGAACTGTCATACCCTGGTTGCCGAGAGGAGGCATGTCCTTGAGTGACTATCCGAAGCTGAGTGCTTGGTGCGATCGCCTCATGGCCAGGGAGGCGTGGCAAGCGACTGAGGCTACACCGGAGGCCATAGAAGCCCTGAAGTCGGTCATGGCCTCCGGCCTGGTGCATTAGAATCCTCGTTCAAGGATTAAGGGCACATCAGCCTCTTCCCCGATAAGATTAGATTCATTGGACAACCTGACGCATATAGTTACTCCATAACTGGGCAGCTTGGGCACTACTGCCGCTAGTCGGAGAGTTGTCATCATTCCCTAACCAAATACCCGTGACTAACTGATTACTCGGAATAAAGCCAATAAACCACAGGTCAACGTTTCGGTCTGTCGTACCCGTTTTCCCCGCTGCATCTGGTGCGATCGCCGCAGAGCGACCAGTTCCAGATTGCACCACAGCCCTGAGCAAAGCGGTCATCGTCTGGGCAACTTCGGGTGAGACGGCTTGTTGTCCCTTGTCCCGACTCTGGTCGAAGCTGTAAATGACACGACAGGTATTTCGGTCGTTTGTGTCTTTGCACTGACCGCTGTCGAGAATGCGTTTGATTGCATGGGGACGATTCCAGAAGCCGCGATTTGCGATCGCCGCATAAGAACCTGTAATTTCCAACACGTTGACTTCGCTTTGACCAATCGCCAAACGCGGAACGGGCTTCAGTTCTGAGCGTACACCTAGGCGTTTCGCCGTTTGCACCACATTATCTATACCCGCATCCATCGCCACTCGCACAGCAACCACATTCTCCGATTGCGCCATGCCAGTGTACATATCAACCGCTCCCCCCGAACGTTCACACCCTCGTAAGCCATAGGCAGGGGCGCAAGAGTAGGTTTTACCGGGGGAGATACCTTGCACTAAAGCGGCGGCATAGTCAAAGAGTTTGAACGTAGAACCGGGTTGTCGCTTGGCTTGGGTGGCGCGATTAAACTGACTTTGTTGGTAGTTCATCCCTCCTACGAGGGCATGAATTTCGCCGTTGCTGGTATTAAGAGTAACAAGCGCCCCTTGGGAGAACCTCAAGCGAGACCCCTCCGTGTTCACAAAGGAACGTAGCGCAGTTTCCGCTTTAGCTTGAGTGTTCAGATCCAGAGCGGTTTCCACGATAAAGTTTCCTTCTTGAGCCAAATCTTCTCCTAGTAACTCCCGCAGTTCCTCGAAGACATAGCTATAGAAATAGGGTGCCTTAGTGCTAGCCAAGAATTCAGTGGCTTTCGAGCTGACTTCAATACGCGATCGCCTTGCCTCGTTCGCCTCTTGCTGAGTAATCATGCCCAAGCCACGCATCCGAGTGATCACGCGATTCCGCAATCCCAAGGCGGTATTGTAATCCTGAATCGGGTTAAACCGATTGGGAGCGGGCAAAATCGCCACCAACGTTGCGGCTTCTGAGAGGTTTAAATCTTTCGCAGATTTGTCAAAATAAAACTGAGCTGCATCTTCAAAGCCATAAGCATCAATCCCCAAGTAGATGCGGTTCAAATAAAGCTTTAAGATTTCGTCCTTACTGTAGAACGTCTCCAGCTTCATCGCAACGACCGCCTCTCGGAATTTCCTGCCTGCACTGTTTTCTCGCCCAACATAGTCGGTAAACAAACTCCGAGCGACTTGTTGCGTTAATGTACTCGCCCCTTCACGAATGCCACCGCCCTTGAAATTCGTCACCAAGGCTCGTGCAATACCATAAGGGTCTACTCCAAAGTGCCAGTAAAAGCGGCTGTCTTCTGAGGCAACTACGGCTTTAGGCAAGTAGGGCGAAAATTCCGATAGTCGTTGCAGTTCGCGGTGGGCTGTGGTACGCGGCTGACGTAGGAACGTTCCATCATCAGCAGAAATCACTACTGGCCCATGAACCCCTAATGGTAAGGGTCGTACTGGCACTTTGAGCCACTCAATGCCGATGAGCAAGACCAACAAAGCCGTTAATCCACCCACACCATAAAGGGCATAACGAATGGCCAGGATATACCAAGGGGGTGGATCGACATACTCTAACCGTACTGCGGCGGCCAGTTCGGGTGGCCCAATCGTGAGGATGTCACCGTGGCGCAGTATGAGGGAAGAGAGGCGGCGTCGGCCTCGATAAATCCCGTTCGTGGAGTTTTCGTCTTTGATGATAAAGTTTCTTTGACGCCGCCCATAGCGTTCTAAAGACAGATGAATCTGACTGACCACGGGGTTGCGTACCACGATATCGCAGGATTTAGAGCTGCGTCCGAGCAAGTAACGGTCTCCCAATAAGGGATAGACTTCAGCTTTAGGTGCACCAGCGTCTTGTACCAAGAGTTCTGGGACTCTGGCATTAGGCTTGAGCGCCAGTGCATTAAAGTTAACTCTGGCCTGAATCGTCTGTACGGCCTGAGTTATATGAGTGAGCAGCGTTTTTGGCTGTTGGGGCGGTTGGGGGGAACTCATCTTTAAGGGAAGAGCTATAGGCTTTCTAGCTCTGGATTCATTTTACTCGCTACTCTCAGGGAGCCGTTGTGAGTTGCCGTTTTTGAGATGAAATTGAGCAATTCATTATCATTTTGAAGTATATACAAGAACCGCAGACCTCAATTGTTACTTGTTGCACATAATCTTGTCCAGTGGGTCAACCGCCTTGCCACTTGTCCACTGAAGGCTGAAGTATGAAATATCAAGTTACCTCATCCTCAAGTTTTGCTCCGGATGAAAGGATAACTCTTGAATATGGAAAATTTTTGTTTTTTTTCTCCTACTCTGGCACAACCTTGTACCGTATCTTTTTTTTCATCCTCTAAACTTCAGATTTTTTGAGTTAACAGCACCGCTCTTCACACTATGAATTCATCCACTTCGGCAAACACAACTAACAACGATCATTCAGATTCTCTTGACTTAACGGCAGTCATCGAAGCCTCAGATGTCCTCGTGGGTGAAGTGAATATTGAGCCGTTAATGGCAGCTTTAATCAAGATTGTTATGGAAAATACGGGTGCCCAGAAAGGATTTCTTATCCTGAACCGTAACGGGCAACTCTTGATCGAAGCTGACGAGACTGTTGTGGGTCTATCGATCCCTGTGGAAACGAGCGAACAATTACCTGTGTCAGTGATTCATGATGTAGCCATAACTCAAAAAAACCTGGTTTTAAACAATGCTGTTAGTGAGGGAGATTTTACAAGCGATCCTTACATCCGTCAACATCAATCGAAATCTATTTTGTGTGCCCCCATTTGTGGTCAAGGCCAACTGATTGGAATTTTTTATTTAGAAAACAATATCACTACAGGGGCATTTACACCTGAGCGATCGCAAATTTTAAGACTACTCTGTTTACAAGCGGCAATCACACTACAAAATGCCCAACTCTATCAGCAATTAAAGGATTATTCGCAGACGCTGGAACAGCAGCTACAAGAGCGCACCCAAGACTTGCCGCCAGAAATTCATCTCAGCGAAGCGACACAATCAACACAAACACTGCGGTTAACTCATTTTGCGGTCGATCACAGCCTAGATTCCATCATTTGGATTGCTTCAGATTCACGCCATGTCTATGTGAATGATGCCGCTTGCTGTTTGCTTGGCTATACCAAAGAGGAGCTACTTGCCTCTACGGTGTGCGAACAAAACCCAAACGTTACTCCCGAAAAATGGCAACAGTACTGGCAAGAAATTAAGCGTGAGGGTTCTCTTGTATTTGAAACTAATTTTTTTAGTAAAGAAAGTCAGTTAATCCCCGTAGAAGTTAGCTCGAATTATGTAGAAGTTGACGGACAAGGATACATTTGTGCCTTTTTTCGTGACATTACACCCCGTAAACAAGCTGAACAAGCTTTGCAAGAAACTGCCAATCAAATTCGCACAATTACTGATAATATACCCGCTTTAGTGGCTTATGTTGACAACCAAGAGCGCTATCAATTTGTCAATCAACAGTATACGGATGTGATGAAGATTTCGACTTCAGAAATCATCGGAAAACATGTTCGAGATATTTTGGCGCGTCCAATCTATGAACAAAGAGAAAAGTATATTAAAGCCGCCTTAGCCGGGAAAAAAGTTTGTTTCGAGTATGTTTACTCTCACGACGGAGAGGAACAGTATTGGGAGAACACACTAATTCCGCATCAGTCAGAAGCAGACATTACACGACCAACCGAAGGGCGTAAAATTTCTGGCTATTTTGTTTTTGCCCAAAATATTACACAAAGAAAACAATACGAAATTGCCTTACAACAAAGCGAGTTAAAGTTTCGTAATATCTTCGAGAACTCCTTAATCGGTATCTTTCGTACTCGCATTTCAGATGGTTTAGTTCTAGAAGTTAATCAACGCGGCGTTGAGATGATGGGCTATGACTGTGCCAGCGAAGTGATTGGGCAAAAATTCAGCCATGAGTTTTATGCTAATCCAGAGGATAGACAGCGAATGCTGGCTAAAGTCTATCAAGAGGGCGCAGTCAAAGACGTTGAAATCCAGTTTCGCCAGCCAGATGGCTCAGTTCGCTGGGGATTGTTTGGGGTACGTCTGGATGTAGAAGCAGGTTGCTTTGAGGGAGTACTCACTGATATTAGCGATCGCAAACGCCTGGAAGAAGAATTGTTGCACTCTCAACGCTTTTTAGACAGCATTATTGAAAATATTCCAATATCACTTTTTGCTAAAGATGTCAATAATAACTTTCGCAACGTACTCTGGAATAAAACCTGCGAGAAAATGTTCGGCATACCAAGAGCGCAGGCTCTAGGGCACAATGTTTATGACTTTCAGCCGACTGAGCAAGCCGACTTCTTCCAAGCAAAAGACATAGAGGCGGTGAACCAAGGCAAGTTAATAGAAATAGCCGAAGAGCCGTTCGACACCAAGCATCGAGGCACTATCCTACTACGAACGAAAAAGTTACCCCTATTTGACAACCAAGGCAAGCCAACGCACCTGCTGTGCATTTCTGAAGACATCACCGAACGCAAGCGAAAAGAAGAGGCGCTGCGATTAATTTTCGAGGGGACAGCATCCAAGACAGGCGAAGAATTCTTTCGCGCCTGTGTCCGTTCTCTAGCTGAGGTGCTGGGAGTACGTTACACCTTCGTCGCGGAGTGGGCGAATACGGTGAAAACGAGTTCGCGAACTCTGGCTTTCTGGCAAGGTGAAACCTGGCGAGAAAACTTTGAATATGATTTAGCCGAGTACCCTTGTGAAAACGTCCTAGCTGGGAAAACCTGCTACTACCCTGAAGGTGTGCAAGCCCTGTTTCCCAAGAGTTTAGAATTAGTTGAGCTAGCCGCCCAAAGCTATTTGGGAACGCCACTAATTGACCCCAGCGGAAATGTCTTAGGTAATTTGGTCGTGCTGGACACCAAGCCGATGAGTTACGATCCCGACAGAGAGCTAATTTTGAGAATTTTTGCGGCTCGTGCGGGAGCAGAACTCAAGCGCAAACAAGCCGAAGAGGCCCTCCAGCGTCGCGCTCAGGTAGACAGTCTGCTCAGCAGTATTTCCAGACAATTCCTTGACCAAGATATTGATAGCGCCATCAATTTTACCCTGCAAGCGATCGGTCAGTTCTTAGGAGCGGCGCGTTGTAACGTATTTGAATACGACAACAATCAAAGCAAAGCCGTCATTACCCATCAGTGGTGTACTGACGCCAGCCAGTCCTCGATTCATGACATTCCGGTATTGTTTGTTGAGACTCATTCTTGGCTCCACCACAAGATTCTCAGCGGCCAACCGGTTCAGATTCCCCGTGTCGCCGACCTCCCACCCCAAGCCGTTGCCAATAAGACCCAATTGCAACAAGAATCAATTGAATCCATCGTTGCTGTACCTATGGTGCATTCTGGCAGAGTGGTTGGATTTATCGGCCTTGATACAGTCCACTCGCCAAAAATATGGTCTCAGGCAGATATTAGCTTACTCAAGTTGGTCGGCGAATTAGTGGCGATGGGTCAGGCGCGACACAACGCAGAGGAAGCCATGCGATTAGCTAAAGAAGCTGCCGAAGGGGCAAACCGAGCCAAGAGTGCCTTCTTAGCAAATATGAGCCACGAACTCCGCACGCCCCTAAATGCGATTCTCGGCTTTTCTCAACTCATGGCACACGACTCCTTGCTGACTCAGGAGCAGCAACAAAATCTGAAAATTATTAGTCGCAGTGGGGAACATCTGCTGACTCTAATTAATGATGTACTCGAAATGTCCAAAATTGAGGCCGGTCGGACTACCCTGCATCAACAGAGTTTTAACCTCTATCGCTTGCTCGATGATCTCGAAGAAATGCTGCAACTCAAAGCCAAATCCAAAGGGTTGCTACTGACTTTTGAGCGGACTCCGGATATACCCCAATATGTGAAGACAGATGAGAGTAAGCTGCGCCAAATTTTGCTAAACCTGTTGGGGAACGCGATCAAATTTACTCAGGTCGGTCGTGTTACGCTGCGCGTGGGATTGGGTAATGGAGAAGAGGGCAACAGGACAAGGGCGCAAGCCAACTCCTCCCCTCAATCCACCCCCCCTTCTCCCCTTCGTCATCTCTTCTTTGAAGTTGAAGACACAGGGCTTGGCATTGCTGTGCAAGAAATTGACCTGTTGTTTGAAGCCTTTGTGCAAACGGAAACGGGTCGAAACTCTCAGCAAGGAACGGGGCTAGGCTTAGCCATAACGCGCCAATTTGTCAAGATGATGGGGGGAGAAATTACGGTAAGCAGTCGTTTAGGTGAGGGCACCCTGTTCAAGTTTAATGTTCAGTTTGGCTTGGCTGAGGCCACGGAAAAACAAAGTCTACACTCTAATCAACGAGTCCTCCAATTAGCACCCAACCAGCCCAAGTATCGCATTCTAGTGGTTGAAGATACTTGGGAGAATCGTCAGTTATTGGTTAAACGCTTAGAGACAGTGGATTTTGAGGTGCGAGAGGCGGCGAATGGTCAAGAAGCGATCGCGGTTTGGGAAAGTTGGCACCCCCATCTGATCTGGATGGATATGCGAATGCCTGTGATGGATGGCTATGAAGCCACGCGACACATCAAAGCTCAACCCCAAGGGGGGGATACCCTGATTATTGCCCTCACCGCTAGTGCTTTTGAAGAGGAGCGAGGTGTGGCGTTGGAGGCGGGTTGTGATGACTTTGTGCGTAAACCTGTGCAAGAAGAGGTTATTTTTGCAAAAATGGCTCAGTACTTGGGAGTGCGTTATATCTATCAACAGTCGCCATCCCTCAGTTTTACGCCATCAGAGCCTGCTCCAGAAGGTTTGACTCCCGATAGCCAAAGACTAGAGACGTTAGGCGTTTCGGAACTAGGGATGATGTCAGATTCCTGGGTGATAGCTCTCCATCAAGCCGCCACTGAGTTGGATGGTGAGGTAATTTTGGAGTTGCTCTGCCAAATTCCTGAAACCAATATTGCCTTGAAAAACCTTCTTCGCGAGTGGCTTGATAACTTTCGTTTCGATCAAATCATCCAGTTAACTCAACGTTCGACATCTTTATAGGCTGAAGGCTCAAGCTTGAAGTATAAACGTTAAGGCCAAGTCAATGATATTAGGGTTTCGTATCTTCCTTCCGGCTGCATTATTAACACTTCATCCCTTAGAAGAAGTGTGCCGTAATTTAAACTTTATACTTTACACTCAAACCTCAAATGAATAGTAATCCAGAGCGGGGTGTTAAAGGCAACATTTTAATTGTTGATGATACACCGGACAACTTGCGCCTGTTATCCAGCATACTGAGCGAACAGGGGTATAAAGTTCGGAGTGCCTTGCATGGGGAGATGGCATTAATGGGAGTTAAGGCATCACCACCCGATCTGATTTTGTTGGACATCAATATGCCCAATATGAATGGTTATGAAGTCTGCTCATGTCTAAAAGGTATGGAGGAAACTCGGCAGATTCCGGTGATTTTTATGAGCGCCCTCAGTGAAGTAGGGGATAAGGTTAAAGGCTTTCGGTCGGGTGGCGTAGACTATATTACGAAGCCGTTTCAGCTCGAAGAAGTCTTGGCTCGGATTGAGACTCACTTGACAATTCGGAACCTGGCATCGCAACTGACTGAGCAAAATGCGCGGCTCAAGCAGGAAGTGAGCGATCGCTTGCAGGCAGAACAGGCCCAACGGGAGAAATCTCAACAACTAACTCAGGCTTTACAACAGTTAAAACAGGCTCAAACGCGACTTGTTCACAGTGAGAAAATGTCCAGTTTAGGTAATCTTGTAGCTGGCATTGCCCATGAAATCAATAATCCCGTAAACTTCATCTACGGCAATCTTATTTATGCAGCAAAGCATACCCAAGACTTGCTGACTCTGATGCAACTCTATCAACAATATTTACCCAATCCTCCAGCCGAACTCCGCGAAACAATTGAGAACACGGACTTAGAGTTTATTGAGTCCGACTTACCGAAACTCATGGATTCTATGAAAGTAGGAGCCAAGCGAATTGCTGAAATTGTTGAATCCCTGCGTTGCTTTTCTCGGCACAATGAAGCCGAGATTAAAGAAGTGGATATCCATGAAGGTCTCGATAGTACTTTGATGATTTTGCAGCATCGGCTCAGAGACACATCCGCTCATCCTGCGATCGAAGTCATCCGAGAATATGGTTCACTCCCCAAAGTTGAGTGCTATGCCAGGCAGATCAACCAGGTGTTTATGAACATTCTCACTAATGCGATAGACGCTCTCTTGAGTCGCTGTGCGAACCCTACTTTTGGGGAGAATCAAAAGCGTGAGGTCAACAAGGGTGAAGAACCTATCATCAATCTACAGGCATGGACTCCTAGGATTGTGATTCGCACCGAGGCGTTAGAGCCTGATGGGGTTACGATTCGGATTGCCGATAATGGCCCAGGGATATCTGAGGAGGTGAAAAGCCAGCTCTTTGACCCTTTCTTTACAACTAAGACGGTGGGTGAAGGGACGGGATTAGGGCTATCGATCAGCTACCAGATTATCAAAGAGCAGCATGGTGGATCGTTGCAGTGCTACTCACAATTAGGGCAGGGAGCAGAGTTTGTCCTTCAGATTCCATTAAGACCACTGATTCAATTGTGAATGATTAGAATTGTTCCCATCCTTGGAGAATCTCCGGTTCCACTCTCTCGCTCGTATTTCTGAAGAGTCTAATGGTGTGAACTTGGGCTATGATCCGGGAGATTAATGCCCCTAGGGATACCATGCAAAGAGGAGAAGGGTGCAACAGATGTATTTACCATACTTAACAATAGTTGGGTTTTTTCAACTTTTTCATGAAGGTGGGCACTCTCAGACCCTCTGTCTTGTCCTGAAAAGCTGACTCAACCTTGCACAAAATAATATATTGCTAAAAATGCAGGGGCAACACATCGAACTCTAATTGGGTCGCTTTGAGCAAAATTAGTAGATAGCTACTCTCACACAGGCGTAATTACTTATTATGAAGTTTAAGCTCAACAGCTCTGGTGGCAGGTCATCTTGGCATTCTGGCAACAGAGAACGGGTCGGTTTAGAACGTTCCATCAAGACAATTGGACAGAGTACTCTGTTTTCACTGTGCATTGCTTTGAATTGGGTCGCTACACCGGCAACAGCCGCAGAACGTCTCACGCTGCGCTTAGGGCCATTTGAGCAATCTGTTGCGATATCCGAACTAGAAACCTTTGCCAAGACGGGCGAGTTGCCACCTAAACTTCAACCTTATGGTGTGGTACTGACCCCACAGGTACGGCAGATGCTGACCAAGCACTTGCAAATTGACCCCAACATGACTGAGAAATTTCTCAATGACCTCCTCCGTTCTTCTGATGGGGCAAGATTACTCGAAAAAATTGGTCTAGCTCTCCCCGAAAGCCGGGTCGATCAATTAAAAGCGGCGCTGTTTTTAGCCGCGAGGCAAGCTAATGGTCTGTCTGTAATCGGTTTCTTAAGGGCTTACCCAGAGGAGAACGTTACGATAGATGCCACTGAGGCGCTTTCCATCGCCCTCCAGTTCAATGCCTCCTATTGGCAAAGCATTGCCATTGGCCCGATGCTCAAGCAAGAGCTCGCTGTTACCGACGACGCCAGCTTCCGCCCTAGCTTCGATCCAACGGAACTCGGTTCTCAATACGTGCGCGAGCAGACCCTGATTCTGCGAGACTCACAACGACAGCGCACCATTCCCGTTGACCTCTACTCGGTACGAAAGACGGCTGGTCCCCTGGTCATTCTCTCCCACGGCTTTGGTTCAGACCGCAATTTCTTAACCTACATTGCCCGTCATCTAGCCTCCCATGGGTTCACTGTCGCTTCGATCGAGCATCCCGGCAGCAACTTGAGCTGGCTGAGTGGGATTTCCATCGGTGGCAATCCTGGTGATTTGTTATCCGCCTCAGAATTTATTGACCGTCCCAAAGATGTCAGCTTTGTGCTAGATGAGTTTGCCAAACTCAATCAGGCGGATGATAGCTCTTGGCAGGGCAAACTGAATACTCAACAAGTTACCGTGATCGGTCACTCCTTAGGAGGGTATACAGCCTTAGCCTTAGCTGGGGGAGAACTTAACTTAAAAGAGCTACGACAGTTTTGTAAAAACCGTAGCCCCATTGGACGCTCACCTGCCGACTGGTTTCAGTGTGCAGCCACTGATTTACCCGGTAATCAGATCGAACTCCGAGATCGGCGAGTGGTGCAAGTGATGGCACTTAACCCCATGACAGGACGCTTATTTGGCAATAAGGGTTTGGCTCAAGTGAGTGTCCCCACCTTAGTTTTGACCAGCACTGAGGATGCGATCGCACCTGCACTCGACCATCAACTGCGGTCTTTTTCTCAATTAGGCGGCCCCAAGTATCTGATTTCCGCGATCGGCGGCACTCATTTAAGTATTACTGACCGAGCTAATCTCAACGAAGCTCTAGCTCAAAGTACTCTCGTGAAAGAGCATATCGGTAAAGAAGCCGACCCGTTGCGGCAACTCCTCAAAGGAGTCAGTTTGGCCTTCGTTAAACAATTAACACCCGAGGCCCAACTTTACCAGCCGTTTTTATCCCCCGCCTACGCCCAATCTCTCTCAACTCCTACCATGGCTCTGCGGTTGAGTAAAGAATTACCGACCACAATGTCAACCTGGTTTCAAGTTCTAGCTGTTGGTAATCAACAGGTTGCTATCAGCTTGCCAAGAATGAATGAGTTTCCCGTGATTAGTGCGATTAAGTCATTCTTTTTCCCTTCTAATAAAGTTGTGAGGCGAGTGAGTTCGGATACAGAAAAGCTAAATCCAGTCTGTAAAGACTTGAACAATCATGACGAGAAACTTTCGACGGGTCTTAGTTGAAGGGTTGTCATTCCTCATCAGTTATTTATTTTTCCGGAGTCGAAGAGTTGTTAGCCGATTCATTATTAAAACCTAACCCCTAGTTCCCGACTTCATCTCACTACGCGCTAGCCTAAGTTCATTCGAGTACATGCTACGCCAAAGCTATCACTCTCATGTCCGGTTTCCTTCAGGGTTAGGGGAAACAAGAAAACCCTTCCCCGCATTGGGGAGGGGTTCTTCCAGGATGACTCAATCGAAATCGATATTTTAGTCATGCTCGATGGCACGGATGCTGATATCCATCGAACCGAATCGATTTGTGTCGATTAAGGCATTCAGGATTGCCATGTCTAACGCACAACCTGATTAGGATAAGCATTTAGCAGAAAAAAGCTGTAGCCATCGCTTCCAGCGAGAAGTCAATTTCTAGCCTGTATTTTCCTCTTTTTGTACTTATGAACACAGGCGATCTTAATACTAGACCCCTGCTTTGGATAGACGGTGGCTGAAGCTGTAGCCATTATCCTGCTTAAAGTAGAAAAAATTCTCCTATATCTCTCATGTTTAATTCCTTGACAAAAATAGGTGATTACGCCAAGGAAACTGTTCAATCCGCATCATTATGAATTCGGTTGAGCGATAGTAGGAATCACCTAAATCCTACCCTAATCCAGCTACTTTAATGGCGAACTGTCATGCTGAAGCCAGAAGATATTTTCTAGAGCTAAGAGACGTTCAAGAATTAAATTAACAACTCCAATAAGGTGATACTCGAACCATGACTATCGATCCAGATATCCACGTTGAGAAAACCGAGATTATCAACAAGTCGATTGAAGAACTTTATCGCTTTGTCGAAGAACTCGAACAACAGGTTAGAAAAGATTTACACCGCTTCAAACCAACGGAAGAAACTGACGATACTCCTACGATAAAAATAAAGTATGGGGTAGGAGAGATTAAAGGTTAATTGCTGACCTTTAATCTAAAGCCATAAATCTAACTGAAATTTTACAGAACCGCTATTGTCCATGTCGGCGAAATTCAATGATATCTTCTTTAATGGCAATCTCATAGCCTTCATAGAAGTCTTGTCCTAATAGACCTTCTTCCATTGCCGGTGGAGCGACAACAACTGACATATTTCTTTTGATCCGACCATCAATTTCCATCGATTTAAGAGTCGTTTTATAAACTACGACAGCTGCACCATCGGCGACAGTGACCATCGTTGAGCCTTGAGGTTTCAATTGCAACGAAAGGGCAATTTTTTGGGGGATGAGAGTAACAGTAGCCCCTGTATCAAAAAGCATTTCAAATTTCTGTTGATTATTGAAGTGAACTTCTACAATGGGTGTTCCCTGTCTTCGTCCTTTGATCGGGATGGAGAAAAACTGTGGATTGACATCACCCAGCGTGTTCTTTTTCGGTAGTGGAGCCGCTTTTTGCTTCGCGTCTGCTAGAGAAAGCTGATATTGGGACAGCTTTTTTTTAGCGATGGCGTGCTGAGGACTAGAAGCAGGCACCTGTTTTAATAAGTTAATCGCCTGTTGCCAGGAATTTGCTACGAGTTTCCAATCATCGCGGGACACAGCAGATTTACTGATGGTAGACGCACCAACCGCAATATCCATGGCGCGATTATAGGCTTCGGGATTGGCAGAGGGTGACACCTTTGGTGAGGGAGCTACCTTCGAGGCAAGCGCAAGCTTGGGTTTGAGAACTGAAGCTAGCTTAGCAGAGGGGCTGGCTGATGGACTGGCTGACACACTGGCTGATGGACTGGCTGATGGACTGGCTGACACACTGACTGATGGACTGGCTGACACACTGGCTGATGGACTGACTGACGCACTGGCTGATGGAGTGACTGATGGACTTGCTGATGGAGTGACTGATGGACTTGCTGATGGACTTGCTGATGGAGTGACTGAGACACTGGCTGAACTTTCAGAGGAGTTGCCGGAGCAGCCAACACTACTCAATGTCAAAAGACCGGATAGAATCAGCAGGCTGCCAGTATGGGTAGAAGGTTTCCACATGATTAATGGCTCTGTGTGAAGAGAGAAAATTGACGATATTCCCCAGTCTTATCTCTTTCGCTAGATAGATGTCAATCGCCAATTCTGCCTAGTTGTGAGGAACTCAAGATAAATTATCCGCACATGCTCCATCCATGACAGGAGCTAGCGTAGGAAAGTAGTGTAATTTTAGAGTTCAGACTTCGCTTTCTAGAAATCCTTGGTAAGAAGCTCGGCTTGGTGGATGACATAGAGGCGGAGATTCTTAGCCCATTTCGTTGTATTTTTTTCGTAGGCCAGGCTCTTCTTCATCACAACCGTTTGAGATGCAATGTTGTCGTGAGCGATCCGTGAAATGAGGCGATTATACCCAAATTCCAAGCCGTCATCATCACGGATTGCGTGTGCGGCTTCTGTTGCTAAACCTTGTCCCCAATATTTCTGATTAAGGCGTAGCCCATAGACTTCTTGACTCAAGTGTTATCTGCATGGGTTGTGCCTCTACTGTTCGAGGATTTAGGGAAAATTCCTGCTCACCGCGCCAGCAACAGCAGTAAATTGAAGGAAGACGGACAACATGTGTCTGGGCGAAGAGAATGATGCCGTTGGCAACATCAGAAAACCTAACCTCACACTTCCTCTCTCAAACCCTGACTGTTCGGCAAGAGAAGGAGGAGTAGCAATATTGTGTTCCCAACCCTTTCAAAAGGCCAGGAAAAGGGGACCTAAAAAGGTTATACGCTGCATTAATTGACCAACAAAATCGTTTCAATCTCCAGAGATAAATGAGTAATTTTAAATCAAAAACGCGCACAGCATGGAAGACGGCAACACAACAAACCCATTTTTAGACAGTAACCCACAGGACATTTTATACGGGCCGAGTATTCCCCAAGCCCCAGAAGGATTCAAATCCGGTTTTATCGGCATCATTGGACGCCCCAATGTGGGCAAATCAACGCTGATGAATGAATTAGTGGGACAAAAAATCGCCATCACTTCACCTGTCGCCCAAACCACGCGCAACCGTCTGCGGGGTATCCTGACGACACCAGAAGCGCAGATGATTTTTGTAGATACTCCAGGAATTCACAAGCCGCATCACCAATTGGGTAAAGTATTAGTACAAAACGCCCAAATTGCGATTGACTCGGTGGATGTGGTGCTGTTTGTGGTGGATGGAACGGTAGAAGCGGGAGGTGGCGATCGCTTTATCGTCGAACTCCTAACCCATACCCAAACACCTGTGATTCTCGGCATCAACAAATCTGATTTACAATCATCCCAGTCCCCGATTCAGGGGAAGTCCATCGATGAAAGTTACGCTCAACTTGCAGCACCCAACCACTGGAAAGTCACAAAATTTTCTGCTCTCACGCGTGAGGGGATGGAAGCTTTACAACAACTTTTAATCGATCATCTCGAATTGGGACCCTATTACTATCCCCCTGATTTAGTGACGGATCAACCGGAACGATTCATCATGGGGGAATTAATTCGGGAGCAAATTTTACTGCTCACTCGTGAAGAAGTACCCCACTCAGTGGCTGTTACGATTGATATCGTCGAGGAAGACCCAAAAATTACCCGTATTCTCGCGACTATCCATGTTGAACGCGATTCCCAAAAAGGAATTGTCATCGGCAAAGGTGGCAGTATGCTCAAACAAATTGGCAGCGCGGCTCGTGAGCAAATGCAAAAATTAATTGCGGGTAAAGTTTACCTAGAATTATTTGTCAAAGTAGTACCTAAATGGCGGCAATCTCGCCTTCAACTGGCAGAGTTTGGTTATCAGATAGAGGAATAATTGCTTTTGTCGTCAAACGATATAGCAAAAGGTAGACCGGATCTCATACGAGGACAGAAGGGATGCATATTGACGGGTCAAGGTTTCAGTATTTGGCTTTATCCTAATCGCCTTGGCGACTGCTAAAACTGAATTTTTAGTGGCAAATTTATGGACTAATTGTGTCCATCTAACCGACAATACCCAAACAAAACCCGCCCTTACTTCTGGAGAGAGGGCGGGTTTTAAATTATTTTTGTTTGTGTACCCATCGATTTAGGTTGATCAACCTGTCTCTATAACAATTCAGTCGAGTTCTTTTTACATCAACAAGACGTTGGTTACGTGTACCAAACACCAAGATCAAGGTTCAACTTGATTAGTTAAGATTACGGTCGTAGAGTTCGCCAGGTAGTCCCGACGGCTGCACTCCCTTCTCAGGATCGACGACAGCCGCTTTGGGAATCTCGATCACGGGTTGATTCAGTGCAATCTCTAAGGTTTCAGCCGTAGCATCAGGTTTTTGAGCAAACTGGGGCACCAATGAGCGACTACCGGGTAAAATCCCTGATAAAGCACTGACACATAGAGCAGCGATCGCGGCTCCCCCCCAGACTACTGTTCTTCGGTTCCGGCGTCTGTCAATGCGTGAGAAAACTTGCTCAGCTGTCTGTTGCCCTGTTGCGGCGGGGGCTGGCACGGGAAGCTCATATATTCCCTGACGCAGCTTCATTAGTCGAGTATACAAGTGCTGCATTGTTGAGTCAGTGGACAGCAACTCTTGCACTTGCTTGCGCTCTTCTGCCGTCACCTCACCATCAATGTACGCACTGAGCAATTCAAAGCGATCGCGCTGTAAGCTATCCATTTGTGTGACAGCTTTCTGTTTAGACTGTTTCCCAGCTTCAAAATTGGAGGTCATTTTCGTATCACCACTGAGTCATAGCAAGCGCCTATTGTACTGATATTTTATAGATTCCGTCATAAACCAACAACCCCCTATAGGGTAAGCGCTATCAGGAATCAGACGGATGCTCAGGCTTCCAAATAGGTTTGGAGCTGAGATTGTAGCCTCGCTCTGGCTCTGGCAATTCTCGACTTTACAGTCCCCAGAGAGACACCCGTGATTTCGGCAATCTCTTCATAAGCCATGCCTTCAATTTCTCTTAGGACGATGGTGGTGCGGAACACCTCTGGCAAGTCTGAGATCGCTTCGCGTAGCTGCTCATAAAACTCTCGTGTCGTCATGTCTTCTTCTGGATTGGGTGTTTCCGATGCAATTTCCCAATCCATTTCACCATCATCTAGGCGACGTGGGGCATCTAACGACAGAGGATTAGCCACTCGTTTGCGTTTACGCAGTTCATCGTAGAAGAGATTTGTGGCAATCCGACTCAGCCACCCCCGGAACTTCACAGGCTCATTTAACCGTTTGATGTTCCGGTAAACTCGAATCCAGACTTCTTGCGCCAAGTCCGCTCTGTCCTGCCAGTCTGGAGCGAGATGGTACAAAATCTTATCTACATGAGATTGGTACCGTCGTAAAAGCTCCGCAAAGGCAGTCCGATCAGGACTCAGTCCGTCCTGACAGCGCAAAATTAAGTCATAGTTAGAGAGTTTGTCAGGTTGCACCGATAGTTGAGGAGGTGTGACTTCACCTAATTGAGGAAGTGTGACCTCACCGGTTGACCAGGATAAAGAAATCGATTGGCTCATGGATGGAATGGGTGCTAGAACATCCTTCTTCTTCCCCAAGACGCCCGACTTTCACCAAGAGTTCCCGCATGAACAAGTAAATCTTTTATTTTACAAGGAATTTGTAAAACTTTAACTTGTAAACCACTAATTATGACTTTTAGAGAACTCAGCCGCATCCCCCAAAAGGATAGTTTTAGAAATTTCCCAAATGAGTTTCCCGAAAAATTGTGAGTACCTGCTTTCCACATCCCCACAATAGGTCGTTGAGGCAGAGGACTGTTGTTGAGTATCGTTGAGAAAGCGTACCTGCCAAATATCCCTATGGAGTTAGGGCGAAAGTGAGCAATCCCAGAAAGCGAATCACGATTCTCTTAGCAGAAGATGCGATTGCAGACCAAAGCTTGATGAAACAAGCCCTGAAAAGAAGCCGTCTACTCAACAATTTGTATATTGTGACAAATGGGGAGGAACTGCTGAACTATCTACATCGTCGGCACCAGTACAGCGACATAGCCACTTCACCCCGACCAGATTTAATCTTGGTGGATTGGCACCTGCCGAAAATAGACGGGCCAGAGGTGATACAAGCGATTAAGACTGACCCCAGCTTACGGCGCATCCCAATTGTGGTGCTGACGTCCTCAAGTTCTGAGCAAGATATCCGTCGTAGCTATGAGGTAGGAGCTAGTTCTTATTTCATCAAACCCATGACCTTTGACTCACTCGTCGAAGCGGTGAATACATTAGGAGAATACTGGTTTCATATCGTAGAACTACCGCCTGCTAACGATAATGCGTAACGATGGCTATAAATTACTCACTTAAGGCAAGCTGGATGCTAGTGTGCTTTGGATCAGCGTTCGTCTGGTTTACAGCGGCACAACCTAAGCTGAAGCCCGTGTCGGTCATTCCTAAACCCAAAGCGAAAATGGCACAGGTTTTACCCGCAACCTATTCTTTGAAGATGGCGATCGCCGCGCTCAGTTCTCGAATTGTGGTGGATTTGAGTGAAGCCCGCGTTTACAGCTACTGGGGGAAACAACTGATTGCGACTTATCCCGTTTCCGTAGGTCAACCTGGGTGGGAAACCCCCAAGGGCACCTTTAAAGTGTTACACAAGCAACTCAACCCAGTTTGGAAGCAACCGATTACGGGTGAGATTATCCCCACCGGCCCTGACAATCCATTAGGTGATCGGTGGATTGGTTTTTGGGCTGACGAACGCCATCATATCGGGTTTCATGGCACTAATAACGAAAAATTGGTGGGAAAGGCGATTTCTCACGGCTGCTTGCGGATGCGAAACAAGGATATTCAGGCGTTGTATAACCAAGTCAACCTAGGGACGCCAGTGATTGTTCGCCCATAAGAGAGGGTTGAATCTTGAAGCTTCTTTGAACAACGAACATTGAATGTTGGAACATTCAAGTGTATAATCTGCCAGCCGTCAACCGTTGTTTGGCTCAAAACTCCTGACTGATGACTTCTGACTCCTCCACCTCAAAATAATTGCTAGAGGGTTTTGCTTCAAAATCAGGGGCGTAAACTTGTAACAAGCTATTCACCTGCCTGAGAACATCATTTCCACCGCTTTTGCCCAATGCTTGACGTTCACAGCCAAAATCCGGTCGATCGAGGTTGCGAGTAAGGGCGGCACTAACTTGTTGGGTGATCAAGTCGTGAAGCTCTTCCTTGGCGCGCTGACGCTGGTATCTCGCCCCTTCTTCCGTGGTGGCATACAAAGGAGGAAGCCGATTCAAGGCGTAGGCGGCAATATCTCCGACATCGAGGATGCGATCGCTTTTCGCTTCGATTTCGGCCACTTGAGCTACTGCCTCTGTGAGCACCAGCTCCTCCATCACATTGATGAACTGCTTACGCGGAACGGCAACCACTTCGCCAGTTAACAGCGCCCCCATCAGGCGATCCAACGCCATATATTCTTCAATCGAAAGCTCCGAGGCTGTATCACAGATGCGACCTACCTCGGTTTCCATGACTGGGGTCAAGTAGCCATCTTGCAGAGCTTGTTCTACGATTTTTTCAATACTCATGACGTTGGAGTGTTTCCCGGTAGCTGCGTTTGAAGTGGAAAACTTGCCACAATCTTTATTTAAAACAATACAAAATCAAACCTAACTGGAGAAAACTTCCGCAAAACTTGAGAAAGCTTTACTCAAATCCTCGTTCTCGCCAAGGCGCTGGGTCAACAGAAATACCGTGAACATAGAGACCCCAATGTAGATGTGGCCCGGTAGACGCACCCGTTGAACCCACTGCACCAATTCTTTGACCGGGTTTCACAAGTTGCCCTTCCTGAACATCAATGCGCGAGAGGTGCATCATGATACTAGTGACGCCTTGACCGTGGTCAATTCCCACTACGTTACCATGTACCCGGAACCCTTCAGATACTCTTCCAACTAAGGCGACTCGACCAGCCGCCGGTGCCACAACTGGCGAACCCATGCCACCCGCATAGTCAACACCGCGATGGTAGTAATCCTTAGCAAACACACCATTGTAATAGCGGCGAATTCCATAACCCGATGACATGCGACCACTATTAGGCTTCACAAACGGCCCATTCCAATATTTTTCTGGCGTTTGTAGATTTTTGAAAGCGGCGACGCGAGCCAGTTCATGCTGCGTTGCTTTCGCCCCGGCTGCGCCTGAAAGCCGAATCCGTTGGGTGGGAAACGAACGATTTCGTAACGGCACAGTTAAGGTTTTGCTCTCACTCCCTCCTTGAACCTGAATCTGTACAGTTCCAGGCTTATCCAAAGGCGAGGTTGGCAACAAAGCTCGAAACGCTCCTGAACTCGTGACAAAAGTTGGGTAGGTCTTTTGCCCCATCTTAACCGTTGGCGTTCGGCTTAAGGTAGGGTCTTGCTGGACTGTTACAGACAAGGTGTCACCTAAGTGAGGATTAGACGGTGACAAGCGGACTTGTACCGCTCCTGCTGGCACAGCTAGGGTAACGAAGGCGGCAACTATGCCAAGAGCGAGACCGATTCGTACCCAGTTAGCGCGTTGACGTTGTACCCACAAAACAGCAACGGCAAACCAGTTGCGGCGGGGGCGCGATTGAGACAAAGTAGTCTTCGATGGCACAGGTCGTTCTTCCTATCGAGTTATTGACAATAGTTTAGCGACTCAATATAGCGATAGCCACTAATAGCCGATAGACTAGCACCTGCAAGGAAGAGTTTCCAACCGCTTTATTCAAATAGGACTGATACTCCCGCTAGCTCTGTGAAGAAAAGGAGAGTGGCGTGAAGGTGGCTCTTGTTGGAGGCAAATTTCTCAAATTCAGTCAGGGGGCTTCACTTTTACTGAAAGCTTGCGCTTTCGTATACCGAAAGGTAACAGCAGAGCTGGAAAAATTTGTATTCTAAAGTTTATATAGCTTAATAATTTTCTCAGAAAAGGAACCGGTGCAAGAAGACTTCAGACTAATCCTTGACTTCGTGTCCGTCCTCGCCGCCGCAGCGGCTGGTGGTCTATTTGCAGCGCTTTTGCGTCAACCTGCTCTACTGGGCTATATCCTGGGGGGAATCATTGTTGGCCCTGCGGGTCTGGGTTTGATTAAAGAATTAGTTCAAATCGAGACCCTGGCTCAGTTTGGAGTGGCGTTTTTGTTGTTTGCCTTGGGCGTTGAGTTTTCTCTGGCAGAATTGAAAAAAGTCCAGGCGATCGCCTTAGGTGGGGGCGGGCTACAAATTGCCTTAACTATCGTCATCACCACATTATTATCCCTGGGCATGGGCTGGGTGAGTACCCCCGCCAAGGGAGTCTTCCTGGGAGCGATTTTATCGTTGTCGTCTACCGCTGTCGTCCTCAAATGTTTGATGGAGCGCAACGAAACAGAGACGTCCCACGGACAGATCATGCTGGGGATTTTAGTGGTGCAAGACTTGGCATTGGGATTGATGCTAGCTGTCTTACCCGCCCTCGATCAACCCCCAGAAGCGATCGGTTTAGCCATAGGATTAGCGCTATTAAAAATTGCTTTATTTGCCGCCGGAGCCATAGCTGCCGGCATTTGGCTTATCCCCTACCTGTTGCGTCTCCTAGCTAAAACCGAGAGCCGAGAGCTGTTTTTGCTGGGGGTTGTTGCCCTGTGTTTGGGCATTGCGCTGCTGACGGAGCATTTAGGTCTTTCGATTGAGATGGGGGCGTTTGTTGCCGGTTTAATGATTAGTGAGGTGGAATACGCCGATCAAACGCTGACTTATGTAGAGCCGCTCCGGGATGTGTTTGCGGCTTTATTCTTTGCCGCGATTGGGATGCTCATCGATCCCCTTTTCCTCTGGAACAATCTAGAGTTGATTTTGGGGTTAGTCTGTTTGGTGTTAGTGGGTAAGTTTTTGATTATCACGCCTTTGGTGAAGGCGTTTGGCTATCCCTTAAAAACGGCAATCATTGTCGGTTTGGGGCTAACTCAGATTGGGGAATTCTCCTTTGTCCTCGCGAGTGAGGGACAGTTCCTGGGATTAGTGTCGCGTCGCGTTTACCTGTTGATTTTAGGCACAACGGCAGTGACATTGGTCGTTACCCCCTTTGTCCTACGTGTAGTACCTCTGGCGTTTAACTGGATAGAGTCACTCCCGTCCCTGAAGCGGTTTTTTGAACCCATGGAGGCTCCAAAAGAAGTATCTCCTGAAGTGTCGCAGCTCTTAGAACCTGTGGTGATTTGTGGTTACGGACGGGGCGGGCGTAATCTGGTGCGCTTGATGCAAGAGCATAATTATCCTGTATTGGTGATTGATCAGTCAGAGCGGGCGATTCAGCAATTGCGAGAGGCTCATATTCCCTATGTGTATGGCAATGCCGCTAGTTTGCATGTATTAGAAAAAGCAGGAGTCGAGAAGGCGCAGTCGCTGGTGATTGCGGTATCCGATCCAATGAGTACGCGCCTGTGTCTCAAGCGAGCGCTAGAACTCAATCCCGACCTTGATATTGTGGTTCGAGCCAATACGGAGCGAGATATTGAACTTTTGTATCAACTGGGGGCGAAAGAGGTGGTGCAGCCAGAGTTTGAAGCCAGTTTGGAATTGGCTACCCACTTACTCACGGGGATTGGCTTACCCGCTTCCATGATTCAACGGGAAATGGAGCAAATTCGTAATTCCCATTATCTCGATTTGCGCCCGGAGCAAGGGCCGGCTCAGATTGCACGGGATTTGCGTACAGCCACCGAGGCGATGAACAGCAAGTGGTATGCTCTACCGGAGAGTTCGCCACTCAGGGGTATGACTTTGGAAGAAGCCAACATTCGCCGCTTGACGGGCGTTAGCTTAGTCGCGATTCGTCGCGCCGAAGGGGAGGAAATTGACTATCCCAGTGAGCAAGCCCAACTTCAAGAAGGCGATCGCATTTTAGCTGTCGGAGAACCCGATGAACTTGCCGCTTTTAATGAACTGGCGAAGGGTGAAGTGGCGATTCCTGGCATCAATACCCCCTGCCAATGGTTGCTCGTTCCTGAAAACAGCCCAGCGCATGGGAAAACGCTTGCAGAGCTGCATTTACGCCGTCAGTACGGGGTACAGGTGCAAGCGATTCGCCGTGAAGGAAAGTTTATCCGCTTTCCCGATGGTCGTGCTGAAATTCGAGTGGGCGATCACCTGCTGCTGTGTGGTGGTAGCTATCCTCTGCGTCAATTACAACAGTGGCTAGCACCCGAACCTCAGCAATCTGTCGTGGCGATTCCGATCATCAAGGCTCCCGTGAGTGAAGTCTTGCAAGAGTATCTACCCCTCGATAGTCAGCGTCATGGAGATTGAACCGAAATCCGTTGAAAGTTAGAAAGTTAAAGATTGAAGGTTAATGTGCAACCTGTAACCTTCAACGTTCAACCTGCAACTGCTTTCATTGCCGCACTTGCAGAGAGCGACTCCCCATTTCTATCTCTTGGGGCTTGATGTAAGCCATGGCATGACGCCAAATAATCGTGCGTATCCCTTCTTGAGTGGCCAGACAGAGGCAATCTGAATCTTGCCACAGCAGTTGACCAATTAGCACATCCTGGGTCAAGAGTTTTACCTCGACTTCTTTTCCATCTTTAATCAATTCTTGAATTTGACGAACGCTCGGTAGACCTGTATCGAATTCAGCCATAATCAATTTTTAAAGCCGGAGCTCAATATGGAAATCGAATTTACAAAGTATCACGGTCTGGGGAATGACTTCATCTTGATTGATAATCGCGCTGACACGCAACCGATTATTACATCAGAGCAAGCGGTGCAGCTATGCGATCGCCATTTTGGGATTGGTGCGGATGGTGTCATCTTCGCTCTACCCGGAGAAGATGCAGGTGACTATACCATGCGAATTTTTAACTCCGATGGCTCAGAGCCAGAGATGTGTGGCAATGGGATTCGCTGTTTAGCTCAGTTTATTGCCGATCTGGAGGGGACAGAAGCTAAATCTGAGTATCGGATTCATACCTTAGCCGGTGTGATTATCCCTAAACTCGAAGGTGAGGGCAAAGTCAAGGTAGATATGGGAATGCCTCAACTTTTGGCGGCTCAAATTCCTACTACTTTAGCTCAAGCGGAGCAAAAGGCGATCGCTGTACCCCTGCAAGTGGCTGGACAATCCTGGGAGGTTACCTGTGTGAGTATGGGGAATCCTCACTGCATCACCTTTGTTGAGGATGTCGCCGCTATCCCCCTAGAAAAAATTGGCCCCCAGTTCGAGCATCACCCAGCGTTTCCCCAGCGAACCAATACGGAATTTATTCAAGTCGTGCGTCCCGATTATCTGAAGATGCGCGTGTGGGAACGTGGTGCTGGAGTGACCCTAGCTTGTGGCACCGGTGCCTGTGCGGCGGTGGTGGCCGGTGTTTTGACGGGCAAGAGCGATCGCAAGGCTACGGTAGAACTCCCCGGTGGCTGTTTGGAGATTGAATGGGCACAGCAAGACCAACGAGTTTACATGACTGGGCCAGCCGAGCGCGTATTTAGAGGTAAGCTCTAGCGATTTTGATGTTCTAGTACCAGAAGGCAGAAGGCAGAAGGCAAGAAAGTTTGTACACTAAGCTTTTTAACCTTTTTCAACTGGATGGTTATTTCTGCCACACTGCCCTAGTGCACCAGTTCATTAATGGTAGGGGCAATCCCTCGTGGTTGTCCTCTAAGTGAGGCGGGGAGTCGCAGAGATTTTTGCTCGTCTATTATTTCTGCCTAATTTTATTAGACGGCTCCCCCCGTTAACGAAAAGTTCTCTTATTTCCTTGGGTTGACAAAAGAGACAAAGTCCTTATATCCGAAGAAAGACGTTTTTTGTCAGAAAAAGTTACATTATTTAATTTAGAAGCCCTTGAAAAAGTGCGCTTCATACCCAGTTACCTTTTTTTAAAGTATCCTGCCTCACTCCGCGATCGCGCCGCGTTTCCAGAGGTAGAACTTCACTTAACCTAAAAAGCTAATAAAAAGCTAAGTGAAGAACGCAATTGGGTATTAGTAATCGTTTATTTTGTCTTGTATTGAGCGGAGTGTATATAGTGTTAGCGGATAAAGTACTAAGTACTGATGAACTAAGTCATCAGAGTACAGAAGCACTTAAACAAAAACTTTTGCAGCTTACGGCAAACCGAGATGCAGAACCGATAAAACAAAAAGTGCTGTTTTATAAAAATGAATTAGCACCGCTTGTTGAAGAGTTAAAGCGGAGAAATCCTTATCCCAGAGCTGAAGATCAAGTCTCCGTCGTACAGGGAGTATGGTCATCGGTTTGGTCTACTATCCCTTATCAAGACCTGCTGCCAGGACGGATAAGAGAGCAGTCTTACCAAATTTTTCATGACAATGGTTACTATGCCAATATGGCTCGCTACTCTCCGGGTCACAAAATACCTTTTTTGCAGAAATTATCATCCATTCTATTTGCTTATGATTTAATGGTGCTGCAAAAGTATGAAGTTCGAGAGGGTCAGTGGCAAATTCAGAATATTGGGATAGAACAAGCCTTTCGATTCGGAGCCATGCCTCTGAATATCGAACAGGCAGATCATTGGTTTACGAAAGTTGTCCAATCTAGGAAAAATAAATCATCCCAAACCCTAGATTCTCCACAAGCACCATCACTCGAAAATCTTGATAAAAGTACAGCCAAGAAATTAAAAACGGCCTTTTTGATGGTTCCCCAGTTTGAGCATCTCTATATTGACCCTGACTTCCGTGTGGTTAAGACTCAAAGAGAAGCCAAACAGCGACCTTCTTATACCATTGCCGTTCGCCTTCAATAAAAGAAAACCCCACCTGCACTTTGGGGCGGGTGGGGAGGCTGCAAGTTGTCTGTAGTGCTGTTTTTTTATATCTCTAGAGGGAATGTCACTTATGGAGTTGCTTGCATTAAGGAAATGGAAGCCTTCACTCAACCTGATCACGTCCTAAAGGTTAAGATCCTCTGGTGGAGTGTTCGGAGAAAACTGCTATGGCTGATTTAACGCGCCGACAATTTATCATTGCCTCTACGCTGGCAGCCGGGTTTGCACTAGCAGCACATCCGATTCTTGCCGAAGTGATCACCACCAATAGCAAAGGCTTGGTGGCAGGTGAAGTGAAAATACCTGTCAAGGATGGGGAGATTCCTGCTTATCGAGCCATGCCTGCCAAAGGCAACAAGTTCCCGATAGTGCTGGTTATCCAAGAAATTTTTGGCGTACATGAACACATGCAGGATGTATGTCGCCGCTTTGCCAAACTGGGGTATTTGGCGATCGCACCTGAAATGTTTGCCCGTCAAGGGGATGTATCCAAACTAACGGATGTTCAAGAAATTATCTCCAAAGTTGTCTCTAAAGTTCCTGACGCTCAGGTAATGTCCGATCTGGATGCAACCGTCGCTTGGGCGCAAAAGTCGAGTAAAGGAAACATCAATAAATTGGGAATTACAGGTTTTTGCTGGGGTGGCCGCGTGACTTGGCTCTATAGTGTTCACAACCCGAAAGTAAAAGCAGGAGTCGCCTGGTACGGACGCTTAGTGGGTGAGTCTAATTCCCTCACTCCCCAGTACCCTGTTGATATGGCGGCTAAGTTGAAAGTGCCTGTATTGGGACTCTACGGTGGCAGTGATAATGGGATTCCCGTTGCAACTGTGGAACAAATGCGCGAGGCGCTCAAAGCTGGAAACAGTGGTTCGGAAATTATCGTTTATCCAGATACACCCCACGCCTTCTTTGCTGACTATCGTCCTTCCTATCGCCAAAAACAGGCACAAGACGGTTGGAAACGCCTACAAGCTTGGTTCAAACAGCATGGTGTTGCGTGAGTTCTTGAGGAAGATCACGAGTGTAATCGCCATCCCGGATACAGCCACCCATCTGCCTGTTTCCTTCTGAGAACTGCTAAACTATCGCCATCTTCATAGAACTAGAATGGTGTGACCAAGATGAGTCAACTGCACTGCCCTAAATGTCAAGGAAGTCTCGAATCAGTGGTTTATTCGGAGATTGAAGTAGACCGCTGTACCAACTGTCAAGGAATTTGGTTTGATTCCCAAGAGGCTCAGGAACTGAAGAAAATGAAAGGCGCTGAGAGTATAGATGTTGGTGACGCTTCAACAGGCAAAAAATTCGATGAAATTAAGACAATCAATTGCCCTAAATGTCAGACTCAAATGACGAAAATGGTTGATCTCAAGCAGTCTCATATCCGGTACGAAAAATGTCCGGTTTGCTATGGTGTTTGGTTTGATGCGGGGGAATTTAAGGATTATAAGGAAGAGAATTTATCAGATGTTTTTAAGAGTATCTTTAGCTAAGAAAGACGCTGATCAGAAAAAATGAGAAAGGAGAAACCATAGAAGAATAACCCTTCTCCTTGCTCGATTGACTTCCTCCTACCCATTCAATCACAGGCAGCTTATCCAACAGCATTCAATTGCCGAATCTTTTGCAGCAAAGCTGCCTTCACTTTTTCATATTCTGTTTCTATTTGTGATACCAAGGTTGTTGCTTCTGCCCAATTTCCCATAGGCTTAAGCGCTTCCAGAACCCCGCAAATTTGAGCCAGATGGGTCGCACCTAAAGTGGCACTCGTTGACCTGAGAGTGTGAGCGGATCTCTTTAACACGATCGCCTCATTGGTATCAACCGCTACGCGGTGAAGCTGCGCTAGTGCTGTGTGCATCGCTTGCAACAGCTTGGGTGTTTCTTCTACGTAGCTATCAATCACGCTTTCCAAGATGCCATCATGGTTGATCATTTCACGTAATTCTTGAAAAACGGCGACATCTATGATTTCCTCAGAGGCATCGGAAGTTGCAGATTGAATGAACGTTGTTCGCGTAGCGTTCTCTGTAGAGGTATATTCCGGGTTGGAAGGTTGAATCTTACCTTCAGAACGTTCAACCTGCAACGAGCTAACCTTTAACTCTTCTCGGCACTTGCTTAAGGCACGAACGAGTTCCTCCATACGGATCGGTTTACTGATGTAATCATCCATACCTGCCTCCAAGCACATCTCGCGATCGCCTTGCATGGCATTTGCGGTCATGGCAATAATTCGAGGACGCTTGTTGGATTTTGGATTTTGCTGTCTTGGGAGTTTCTCCGGTGGGCGGGTTGTGGATGTTGCAGGGTTGGAGGGCTGGTTCGTGTCTGTTTGAGCAACCTCAGGAAATGCGATGTTTAAATTCTCGCCAGCATCCGCTAATTCCCCAGCGAAAGATGGCTCTTGGCAAATACGACGTGCGGCAGTTAAGCCATCCATCTCCGGCATCTGCACATCCATAAACACTACATCATAAGATTGACGATGCAGAGCTTCGAGCACCTCTAAACCATTGCCCACCACATCGGCGCGATACCCCAGTCGTTGCAACAAGTGTAACGCGACCTGCTGATTGACCACATTATCCTCCGCCAACAGAATCTTGAGAGGCAATTTGTGAGCTAAGTTAGAGTCAATTTCGGGGTACAGGGAACAGACAGGACGCACTTTAATCGGCTGTCCGAGCAGAACTTGATTCAAGCTCTCGTAAAGCTGGGACTGTTTAATCGGCTTATTCAAAAACGCCGCAAACTGATTCATTTGGCTGGGGTCGCTGCTTTCCGGCTTGCCGATTGAGGTCAACATCACCAGAGGTAACTCTTGGTAAGCGCGCTTCTTGCGAATTTCGGTGGCTAACGTCAGTCCATCCATCCCCGGCATTTGCATATCCAGAATCGCCAAGTCGAAAAACTCTCCCTGACACAGCCAATCCAAAGCTTCCATGCCAGAGTGAGCCGCACGGGTCAACATGCCCCAAGATTGTCCTTGTAGGGTCAAAATTTGGCGATTCGTGGCATTATCATCGACAATCAGCAGTCGTTTTCCTTCAAGCTGAGGTTGAGCCACATCCAGACCCGTGGGAGTGGTGCTAGACACGGCATGAGCGAGTACAGTGAAGTAAAAGATCGATCCTTTACCCATTTCGCTTTCTACCCAGATTCGACCCCCCATCATTTCGCATAAGCGTTTAGAGATTACCAAACCTAGACCCGTGCCGCCGTAGTGGCGACTAGTCGAGGAATCCACTTGGCTAAAGGGTTGGAACAGGCGATCCAAGCGTTCCGTAGGAATACCTATACCCGTATCTTTGACCGCGAATTGAATTTCGTAAAACGGGTAGGGGGCAGGATGAAAGCTAACAGAGCTTAACCTTCCCTGGCGCAACCCAGGATAACAGGGTTTATCGGTCTGAGGCTGCGTGTTTGGGGATGGAGAGATTGAAAATCTTGGGTCGTTGTCAGCCAACTCCGTACCCATTTCATCCTTTAGGGGTATCCCCTTGGCTGTTACTGAAACAGTGACTTCTCCACGGCGAGTGAACTTAACCGCATTACTGAGCAGATTGACCAAAATTTGACGCAGGCGAGTCACGTCTCCGGCAATGGTGATGGGAGTTTGCGAGTCAATCAGATAAGCTAACTCCAGCTCTTTTTCTGCGGCTTTGGCCGCCAGAAGGTCGAGGGATTCCTCAATACACATACGCAGTTTGAAGGGTTGTTCCTCCAGTTCCAGCTTGCCTGACTCAATTTTGGAGAAGTCGAGAATGTCATTAATAATCGTGAGGAGTGCCTCACCACTATTGCGAATTGTTTCCACAAACTGATGCTGTTGCGGCGTGACTTCTGTGTCGAGCAGCAGTCCAGTCATGCCAATTACGGCATTCATCGGAGTACGGATTTCGTGGCTCATGGTCGCCAAGAATTCGCTTTTGGCGCGATTGGCGGCCTCGGCGGCCTGTTTGGCTGTTTCCAAGGCGATGTTTTGCTCAGCTAGTTGCTCGCGTTGGCGCTTTTCTTGCTCCAGGAGTCGGGCTTGAGCCAAGGCAATTCCCACTTGATCGGCAACGGCTTCTAACAGTTCAATTTCATCGCTAGTCCAGTCGCGCCAAGAGTCACACTGATGTAGGCAAATGACTCCATTGGGTTCTCCCTGAGACGAGGTACGAATCGCCAGCATGGATTTCAAACCGATTTGTTGGCATAGGGGGATCGCGGCTTGCAGCAAGGGGTCGGTGTAGATATTGGGGGACGCGATCGCCGAATCTTGAATGAGCAGCCTTTGCATATGAGGATTGCCACTCACAGGGACGGTCAAATCCAGAATTGACTGATATCCCGGTTCTAAATATTCAGTCACAAAAGGAACTTGGGGCGTTGGTGTGGCTACATAAGTATGAATCACACAGCGGTTGACGCGAAAAGCTTGACCAATTTGCGCCACTGTGGTATTAAGAATTTGGTAGGTATCCAAGCTTTGGCGAATTTCTTGGGTAATTTGCTTGAGCAACAAGGCTCGATGCACTTGCCTCTGAAGGGCAGTTTTATGTTCACGCAGTCCCTCTTCCACCCGCTTGCGTTCAGCCAGTTCGGATTGCACCTGCTGATACAGTTCCGATTGCTGAACCGCGATCGCGACTTGAGTTGCCAGTTGCTGCAACAGCTCAACTTCCAGAGATTGCCATTTCCGAATGCCATTACAGTGATGAGCAATCAACAATCCCCACAGCTTTTCTCCTTGTAAAATCGGTACGGTCAGAGACGCCGAAACCTGGAGCTGAGCTAAGAAATCAATGTAACACGGTGTTAAACCCGCCTGGTAAATATCCTCGATAACCCCAATACGGCCTTGTTGGTAGAGATGGGTATAATCTTGGCTAAAGCACGGGTCATAAATCGTGCTACCCAAAATCGCTGTCCACCCCTGTCCCACAGACTCCACAGCAACCACACCACTCCAGTCGGGATTGAAGCGATAAACGATGACCCGATCCGTCTGAAGGAACTGCCGGACTTGTGTAGCAGTGGTATTGAGGATTTCTTGGAGTTCCAGAGACTGACGAATCCGCCGTGCGATCTCACTGACTAACCGTTCTCGTTCCGCCTGCTGTTGCAGAGTGATTTCGGCTCGCTTGCGTTCGGTAATGTCGGTACTCGTGCCAATCAGACGGTAGATGCACGACTGAGCATCCAGCAGTGGGGTGAGACTGGTGATCCACCACGTCTCTGTCCCGTTGAAGAGCAGACATTCTTCATAAGAAATTGTCGTTCCCGCCTCAACACAAGATTGATAGCGATCGCGCACAGCCCTAGCCGATTCTAACGGCAGCACCTGTTCAGGAGTCTTGCCGCAAAGTTCCTCAGAGGGAATGCCTGTAAGCTCTTCATGAGCTGGGTTCAAGCCGACATAACGAAATTCCCCATCCTCCAAAACATCGATCACAAAGATGGACTTTTCCACCCCATCGTAGATACTGCGTAAAAACTGTTCGTTCTGTCGCAGTTCCTCCTCTGTTCGCTTGCGCTCAGTAATGTCGCGCACGATACAAACGGCTTCATCCGCACCGCTGTTTACGATACGCACCTCATAATTCCTGACCCCATCCGATTGGTCTAATTCCAGCTCATAGGTTTGTAATTCCCCGGTTGCCACAGCCACTTGCAGCAGCTTGATATGACGCTGTTTTAGCGCTTCCGGTATCGGTACATCCCAAAAATGAGATGTGCTCGGCGTTTCGGAGGGAACGATCAAATTGCCATCTTTTAACTTGAAATCCAAATAAGTCCCATCCACCCGTTGGCGGAACATCAGATCCGGAATCGCATTCAACAGCGCCCGGATGCGCTCTTCACCTTGGCGCAGGGCTTCCTGAGCCGTAACCAAATCGGTAACATCCGTATGGGTACCTACCATGCGGACAACTTTTCCCTGATCATCTTTCAGGTGAGTGGCTCGCGAAAGGATGTAGAGTAAAGAGCCGTCTTTATGATGGAAGCGTTGCGTCACAATGAAGCGAGATGCTTGACCCCCTTGAAAATTATTCATTAGTTTCAAGGTAGCCATGGGATCGGCGTCAGAGATGACTTGTTCCCAGGAAAGCAATTCATTGGGCTGTTCATAGTCGAGGTCGCCCAGCATCTCCTTGCAGCGCGGAGAGTAGTACATTTCTCCCGTTTGAAGATTCCAGTCCCAAAGACCGTCGTTGGCAGCGTAAGTGACTAATTCCAAGCGTTCTTGCGCTTTTTTGAGTTCGTCTAAGGTACCGTGACAGCAGGTTTCCTGATTGGGCTGCGCCTCTGGATCGGAAGTTTCAGGTGTAGGAGATGAAGCAGAAACTTCACTGTTGCTTGGGTTCGGATTCCCCTCGAATGGTTCCGGAGAAAGCATGGGATCGTTGCTATTTTCTCCTTGATTTTTTTCAACCGCTGGCTGGTGAAACCTCTGCGGCGATAATCCCCCATGAGCGCGTTGAAGTTTCTCGGCTTGCTCCTCAACAGTTTGCTGTAATGTGTCAATAACGCCCAGCATTTGCATCGGATCGAGCGATCGCAACAGCTCTTTTGGCCTAAAAACTCCCAGCCACTCTTTTCGTTCTCCATACACCAGTGCGTGTTGAATCTGCCACTGCTGCAAGTGTTGATGAGCCGTCCACAGAGAATCGTCTGGACTCAAGCCCAACAACGGCGTCCTCATCACCATATGCGCCTGAGTTTGGGATAAGTCCAGCCCCAGGAGAGATAACTGGACAAGCTGAACAAGGTCACGTTCTGTAACGATTCCCACCGGGGTTGATGGCTGTTCGGAGCATTTCTCAGCGGAATCTAGGGTTGTTGCGGAACGTTCAACGTTCGACGAGCCTACATTTAACCCTTCTTCCGTCAGCACCACATAACTTTCTCGCTCTTGCAGCATGAGCTGGGCGAGGTTCAAAATCGAGGTACTCCAGGGTGCTTGAATCACTGTAGGAGTTATGGCGGCTGAGACACGTTGCCATTTCAGAAGATTCAGAGGTGGCAGTCCTCGACAAAGGCTGTCAACTGTAATCATCCCCATGAGTTGACCTTGAGGGTCTAAAACGGGTAGATGGCTGATTTGATGTTGATGCAACAGCGAGATGACCGTGAACAGGTTGCACGAATCGGAAAGCGTTAGGGTGACAACTGGTGGGGTCATCACGTCGGCAATCTTGATTTCTCTCAAGTTCACCTCGGAAGCGGTTAGGCGAACGAGGTCTTGTGCTGTAAATATCCCCAGTAAGCGATGGGCTTTACCGATGCGCTTGCTGCCCAAGGGAGAGGCACTCGTTAACGTGCGATCGCCTTCTATGACTAAGACACAGGTGGCTGGTGCAAGCGTCATACAGCTTGCCCTGGAGGGTTGCCTGCCTGTACCGTGAGCTGAGTGCTGAGTATGATCGAGGCACGATGACCCAACACTGGACAAACAACTGGTTCTTCGCCCTTGACCCATTAAAGCAATGATGTTGCTCAAGGGAGTGTCAGGAGCCGTGATCAGGGGGTAAGGGTCAATTAGATGCTCTAGGGTAGGCAAGGTGATTGGAGCAGTCTCAGTCTGCATAGAGAGGTTTAATTGTGCGAGATGTGATAGACGCAGACCTTTCTTGGTTATAGTTCAAATTTTTCCGCTTCCCCAAAAGCACTTTAAAAAAACATCAAAAAAATTAATTATGATTTATTAATAAACTTTCGGGAAAGTCAGTAAATATATCTAAATTATGGACATAGATAGGCTTAGCGTGCTAGAGCGCTGCATGGCGCTCGTTAATTTATCGTAAGAGGCAATCGCTCCCGGAAACAGCAGAAAGCCACTGCCCGGTTTATATGCCACAATGACGTAAAAATAGGGCGG
Source organism: Microcoleus sp. AS-A8 (assembly GCA_039962225.1). Taxonomy (NCBI): domain Bacteria; kingdom Bacillati; phylum Cyanobacteriota; class Cyanophyceae; order Oscillatoriales; family Microcoleaceae; genus Microcoleus; species Microcoleus sp. AS-A8. The sequence continues at coordinate 237,252 of JAMPKV010000005.1, read as the reverse complement.
CTAACTGACCAGAAGTTAAAATTGATACATTAAAAATTTTCGACCCAGAACTGGGCATCCTCAATTGACCCAGTCTTGTGCATTCCCATCCTTGGTAAAACGATGGTCGTTAATTTAACGGTCGCCATCCCGACCTACAACGGGGCTAGGCGTCTACCAGAGGTTTTAGATCGATTGCAACTCGCTTGCCAAGACGCTGCGTGCGTCACCACTGATTCTGGGCAAACGCCACAGACTAATCACGGCCAAACTTTCAGTTGGGAAGTCTTGGTGGTGGACAATAATAGTACCGACGACACCGCCCAAGTCGTTCAATCCTATCAAGCCAATTGGCCTCAGTCCTGTCCTTTAAGATATTGCTTTGAGCCGCAGCAAGGAGCCGCCTTTGCACGACGCCGTGCCTTTCAAGAAGCGAACGGTGTACTGGTGGGTTTCCTCGATGATGACAACATCCCGGCACCGAACTGGGTGGTGGCGGCTTACGCCTTCGCTCAAGAACATCCGGCGGCGGGTGCTTATGGAAGTCGAATTCATGGGGACTTTGAGGTTACACCTCCGGAAAATTTTCATCGACTGGCTCCTTTTTTAGCGATTACTGAGCGGGGTTCACAGCCACAGCGGTATGAACCGCAAAACAAGGTTCTACCTCCGTCGGCAGGGTTGGTGGTGCGTAAGCAAGCTTGGTTAGAGAGTGTTCCTCTACAACTGGTTTTGACAGGACGGACTCCAGAGAGTATGTTGACTGGCGAGGATTTGGAAATGCTGGCTCATATTCAAGCTAAGGGGTGGGAAATATGGTATAATCCCGCAATGCAAATTGACCATAAAATCCCCCACTGGCGTCTGAAGCGAGAGTATTTAATTCCGTTTTTCCGGGGAATTGGGTTGAGTCGTTATGTGACGCGGATGCTGAGTGTGAAACCTTGGCAGCGACCGCTTGCCACTTTAGCTTACCTGGCAAACGATTTGCGAAAGATGGCTTTTCATTTGCTTAAATATGGCTTTCGGGTACGCTCTGACTTAATTGCAGCGTGTGAAATGCAGTTGTTTGTGAGTAGTTTTATCAGTCCTTTTTACCTTTGGAGTCGTGGGTATTTGAATCAGAAAAATTAACCCAGATTCCAGCGTTCGGTGACATCCTACCAGTGGTAACGAATTATGTCAGTTGACTTTACGGTTGCAATACCAACCTATAACGGGGAAAACCGATTACCTAAGATTTTAGAGCGACTGCGATCGCAAATAGGTGTCGCTCACCTCAACTGGGAAATCATCGTCGTTGATAACAATAGTCAAGATGCTACAGCCAAGGTAGTTTCTGATTATCAAGGGATGTGGTCGGGTTCTGGGCGATTGAGGTATTGTCTAGAACCTCGACAAGGAGCAGCTTTTGCTCGAATCCGCGCCGTACAAGAAGCCCGGAGTGAGTGCGTGGGTTTGCTGGATGATGATAACTTACCCGCCTTGGATTGGGTTGCTGCTGCCTATGCGTTTGGTCAAACTCACCCTCAAGCGGGTGCTTACGCTAGTCAAATTCACGGTGACTTTGAAGTGGAACCGCCCCCGAATTTTGAGCGAATTGCGCCGTTTTTGGGCATTACGGAACGGGGAAAACAACCTCATCGGTATGAACCCAATCAGCTTAAATTACCGCCAGGGGCGGGATTAGTGGTTCGTAAACTAGCCTGGTGCCAAGCCGTTCCTCCACAACCGATGCTCAAAGGTAGGTTGGGGCAATCCTTGGTTGGGGGTGAAGATTTAGAGCCACTACTACACCTGCACAAAGCGGGTTGGGAAATTTGGTATAACCCAGCCATGGAAACCTATCACCAAATCCCTCGTTGGCGCTTGGAGAGGGCTTATTTAGTCAGCCTGTCGCGGGGTGTAGGTTTGAACAGTTGTTGCCTGCGAATGATGAATACGCCGTTTTGGGAACGGCTAAACGTTTTGAGCAGAATATTTATGGGCAGTCTGCGTCGGTTAGTGGTACACCTGTTGCGATATCGCGCCGCCTTGCTTGAAGGAGCAAAGGCACAATCGTCTTTCAATGATTTAGTGGAGGCTTGCGAACTGGCCTTCTATTGGGGTTATTTACTCAGCCCATTTTATTTTTTTCAAACTAGCTTAGCCCGACACATCAGTTGGTTATCCCTGGGACAAAATACTGCCGACGTCAGAAACTCGCCTCTCTCCACGAAGGCTAATTTTTAAACCGTTTTGGGATTACGGATGCAATATTGAATGATCATTCCCTACTTTTGTGGGAAAGCGATGGCTCTTGAGGTGAAGTCAGGATGTAATACATAGGAAACTTCCGCGCTTGGTGAATTTCGATGTTTTGACGACCACTTAAGGGTCAACAAATAGGATAAAGCCCTATTTATGAAGAAATATTGTGGAATTCAGCGCATCAATAGATTAATCTAGAATTTCTTAAAGACTAGATGAAGCCACTTTGACTCTGTTGCTCATAGTCAGTTATTGACCTATCATACAAATGACGTATTACAAGTTGTACAGGTATCTTACAACTTTGGTGAGTTCTCGGACACAAAGCATCGAGATAGCAACGACTCCTCACTGGCTGAGTCTCTCTGCTCGATTAAACATGACTAGTCCTGACATAGGACACGACTTGTCACCTTGTAAGAGAGATGCGAAAAAGGAGTTTGTGAAGCGAAACTATAGCTGCCAAGCGAATCGTCTTAGCGGAACTTCTCCGTGTCCACGAACCTTAGCACTAACGCCTTAGTGGCTGTTTCGTGTACGTTCCTAGTATCAGTAACGCAATTGCTTTGCGTTCGACAGTGGTCAAGTGAGACATCAGCGCTTAGCAGCGCCAGTCGTTTCTGGGTTCCTAAAGGGACTTGTTGCTGGCACACAAGATGGAGCAAGAGGGGATATCGGGATAATTTCACCGTTGCTTCTCGGTACATCTGCAAGTTTGGGACGATGCTGAAGATGGAAGCCGTTCACATAGCCAGGTTAGTATACTGCATAACTTGTTGGGATTTTTGTTAGCGAAAACGTTACTAAATTATCTTTGCGAGGAATTAATTGTGGCGTTCATTCGACTCGCAGATCTAATCATTAACCTTGACTGTATTGCCGCAGTTAGATTCAGCACTTACAACGGATTGGCGGATGGGAAAGATATCCCGATTGTTAATATTTGTTTGACGATTCCTGAGGGTTCATTAGATGGAGAATCAGAATGTTGTCTTAAAGATTGTGAAAATTGCCATTGTGTAGAAAAGCTAGAGTATGAGAGCGATCTAGCGCTTGCCATCTGGGACTACTTTACCCAGTCCACGGATGTCACTGTTCTATTTGAGTAGACCTATAGGAGTTGGGGGTTTTGTATAGACTCAACGGTAGGGGCACGATATTATCGTGCCCTAAAAAATGATCATTTTCAATTAAAAAACCGCCACGATCAAGATGAGAGATCACGATTGATTTTGATGACTTAAGCGTTGAAGGGTGTACATCCAGCATTCAAGAGGATTCATGGCGCTGATTTTCCGATCGTTGAGCAATTGGCAAGGAAACTCAGGCCCCTGAGGACATGGGGAGCTGAGGACATGGGAAACGTTGAATAAATTTTTTCTGAAGAATTTTTTGCCTCCTGTCTGGCTCGCTCTTCAGTTGTAGCTGTCATGGCGTCTTCTGCCCCATCATGCCAAATCCGACTTGTAGGCCCCTTTTTTAAGCGTCTAAAAAATCTCTTCCCTCTCCCCCTCTCCCCTCCCCGTAGGAACTCCCGCCCCCCTCCCTTGGGCAATAAGGGGGTTATCGAAACGGGTTTGGTCTCATACCGATTTCCTAAATCGTTGCTACAGATACTTTTCTTGTTCCCCCCTTGATAAGGGGGGCTAGCCGGAGCTTTAGTGAGGAGGTCAATTTGTAGCGCTATTTTATGAAATTGGTCTCACTCCTCCCTAGCCTGTGCTCCCCTGAGTGGGGAGTAATTTATGAAGACTCGATAAATCCTAGGGGATGTAGTTGCTAAGCGTGAGGCAATTGTCTTATCATGCTAGAGTGTAATACATGTTATACGTCCGTCTTACAAATTCGACCATTTCAGAGACTGAAAGCAAGGGACTAGCCATCTCAGCTCTTGGATTCAGCTTTGGCCTAGGTTGTACACCACCAGGGTTATCTATCGTTTTCGCTCCAATTTCACTCCTCCTTCCTGAATGTGGTGTTTTTTTTAGGTAGTAGTACTATGAGCCTCTCCAAGTCAGAAAAACAGTCCAGCAACCTGAAGCCTGACCATTCTAATTACGTAACTCGCGAGGAATTGCGAGAATTTGATCTCAATAACCAACTAGCCAAACTGGCACTTCCTCTAGCTCAGGCTTGGAGAGACAATCATCCTAATGCTCAACCCGGTTCCGAAGAAGATTTGGACGAATGTGTATTAGCTGTAGCGATTGAAATGGCTGTAGCTGGCGAAGCAGTCGGAGGCCCAATGGGTGCTCTGATTGCGGCTGGTGGTGGCGTTGCCGCAGCGAGTGTGGCTTGTAGACGAGTGCTCTAAAAGACTTTTATCCCAAACAAAATCCTTAAGGTGACCCAGAATTGGCTTCTAAAGCGGAGGTTGGGTTGGCTGTGCAGGCTCTTGAAGGTTTGACACGGTAGATGTCTGCCTTAGAGCCAAATATTCTGAAACACAAGTTGTGTCAGGTCTAGTTCTCGAATTACATGGGGTGCATTCTGTCATCTTCGAGCAATCGGAGTTGGTGCAGGATGAGTCAGCTCACGAAAGCAGGGGCTTAAAGCGCTACCTAGGGCAACAGTCGCATCGCGCTCTTGCTCCCGATGAAGCCGCTAGTTTAGTGCATTGCCGGCTTGGGGTGATCGACCTATCGTCGTGCCCCTGTGAGGCACTCGCGCTTTCTGCAACATGATTGTGTACTAGCCTGCTTCGTCTGTTTATCCGTTGTGCGTGACAAATCGGCTTTTGCGCTGCAATTTTTCAAATCTTACCCCTTTACTATCCCTTCGAGGAGACCGCTTCATGGCTACTCAGTTTGATCCAGATCCAAAAGCTTATAAGCAAGAATTCAATGGACTCGGAAAAGAGTCCCACAAGGCTGTTAATCAAAATAGTTTCAATCTTTATGACAACAGCCAACCTGATCTCCAGTTGCTCTCACCCCAGTCTGTAATTAATGCTGTTGAGCTTCAACAACAAGGTGGGTTCGTCACGGCTAAAAACCCTCAAAAATCTGGCGGTTTCCAGTGGCGGAACATGCGTTTAACCCAAAAAGCCACAGCTTTGGCGATCGCGTTAGGCACCGTTCCCGTGTTACTGACTGGAGTCACCGCCTATCAATTTGCCAACCGATCCATTACTGAGCAAATTACCCAGTCTAAAATCTCCAGCGTCGTCAGTATGCAAGACAAGGTCAATCGCTTTATGCGTGACCGTTATGGGGATATTCAAGTCCTAGCCAATCTGCCAATTTTAACGAATTCCTCCCAGAAGAACGCCACACCGTTGGTGGAAAAGCAATCACAACTTGATCGCTTTATCGCAGCTCACAAAGTCTATGACCTGATTTCCGTGGTCGATCTCAACGGTAACGTGATTGTCCAAACCAAAGGTCTAGAACCGATTCCAAACCAACGCGATCGCGAGTATTTCCAGGAGGTACTTAGAACCAATCAGCCTGTTATCAGTGATGCCGTCATCCCCACAGTATCTAAAAATCCTGAGCGACTGACCCTTCACTTCGCTGCACCTGTCAAAGACAGCGCCACAGGCAAAACCATTGCTGTTGTTCGAGCGCGTCTGCCGGTCACAGCCCTAGAAAATCAGCTTCAAACCTTTGGAGCGAATGGCGATGAATTTCTTTTGATTGATTCCTCGACGAAGAACATTTTTCTAGCCAAGGACAAGAATATTGAAAATAAAGAACCTTCAGCCGTCTTTTCCGAATGGGATAAACGACCCGCGACAGATCAGCCCAATAGTGTGATCGTTCACCACAAGCCTAGCAATCATCGCGAACTGATCGCCTATACCAAATTAGGACAAGTCGAAGGATTGCCCGCCCTGGATTGGGAAGCCGCTATAGCTGTACCTACAGACACCGCCTTTGCTTCACAGCGACAATTGCTTCTGATTTTGACTTTGGGAACTGGCTTGACAGCCTTGTTGGTGAGTGTTCTTGCCATTTATCTAGCTAAACTAGCTACCCGTCCTGTACTCGCTGTCAGTGATGCCGTGGAAAAGCTGGGGCAAGGGGAACTTTACACCCGTGTTGCCGTGGAAGGGCACGACGAACTGGCTGAACTGGGTTCTAATATCAACCTGATGGCCAGCCGACTGGAGACTTTATTGTGGGCTCAAGCCGCTGAAACCGAGCAAGCCGGTTTATTTGGAGATATTGCCGTTTCCAACGCTCGTACCGAGAAAGATTTGGAAGATGTCTTTGAAAAAGGTGTTCAAGGAGCGTTACGAATCCTGGAAGCGGATCGGGTTGTGATCTATCGCCTCCATCCGGACGGGCGGGGATACATTTCCGCAGAAGCCGTTGTTCCAGTGTGGCCCAGATCAATTGGCTCGAAAATAGAAGACCCCTGCATTGGCAAGGAACTCCTCGAAGAGTACAGACAAGGGCGTGTAGTGCCGACCAATAATGTCTATGAAGCGGGTTTTCACCCTGATCACCTGAGGTTAATGGATCGGCTTCAAATCAAGGCTAATTTGGTGACTCCCATTCTTAAAGATGGTCACCTCTTTGGCTTGCTGATTGCTCATCATTGCAGTAACCCCCATATCTGGCAGCAATCTGAAATCAATTTCCTCAAAGAGTTAGCCATTCGAGTTGGACTTTGTTTGGATCGGGTCAGTTTCCTTGAGCAGAAAGAAGTTGAAACACTGCGAGCGCAGCAACTCCATGAAATCACCTCTACCATCCGGGACGCTTTCAGTTCTGAAGACATCTATCAGACTGCTATTGCAGGTGTTCGCGAAGCGCTGCAAACGGATCGAGCGGTTGTCTATCTCTTTGATGAGAAATGGCAAGGCACCATCGTGGCAGAATCAGTAGGAATGGGCTGGCCAAAAGCGCTGGGAGCCAACATTGCTGACCCTTGTTTTGCTGATAAATATGTGGAAAAGTATCTACAGGGTCGAGTTAAGGCGGTTGAGGATATTTACGAGGCGGGTTTAAGTAACTGTTATCTCGGTCAACTGGAACCCTTTAAGGTTCGAGCGAATTTAGTCGCTCCTCTTTTGGCGTACAACAAGCTGCACGGGTTATTGGTCACCCATCAATGTTCCAGCACACGCGCTTGGCAGGAGTCAGAAATTACATTCTTCAAGCAGGTGGCAACTCAAGTCGGTCTGGCTTTAGACCGCGTGGATTTCTTAGCACAGATTGAACAATCACGCCACAAGGCTGAAAGCTTGGCAGACGTACAACGGCAACAAAAAGAAACACTTCAACAGCAGCTTTTAGAACTGCTCAGTGATGTGGAAGGGGCAGCCCTAGGTGACCTCACGGTGCGTGCGGATGTGACCACTGGGGAAATTGGTACGGTAGCAGACTTTTTCAACGCCGTCATTGAAAGCTTGCGGGAAATTGTTACCAAAGTGAAAAAAGCAGCGGGTCAGGTCAACACTTCATTGGGAGAAAACGAAGGGGCAATTCGTCAGCTTTCGGAGGAAGCCCTGAAGCAGGCTGAAGAAACGACCCGTACCCTGGATTCGCTTCAAGAAATGACTCTTTCAATTCAACAGGTGGCAGAAAACGCTCGTCAGGCTGCCGTTGTCGCTCGCACGGCTTCTAGTACGGCTGAAGCGGGCGGGATAGCCATTGATCGATCTGTCCGAAATATCTTCACTCTGCGAGAAACTGTAGCAGAAACTGCCAAAAAAGTCAAGCGATTGGGTGAATCTTCTCAAAAGATTTCTAAAGTCGCTTCACTGATTGACCAAATCGCCCTGCAAACAAACTTACTAGCCATCAACGCTGGGATTGAAGCAGCACGGGCGGGTGAAGAAGGTCAAGGCTTTGCGGTGGTAGCGGAAGAAGTCGGGGAACTGGCGGCTCGCTCGGCGGCAGCAACGCGAGAAATTGAAGAGATTGTTCACAACATCCAGAAAGAAACTACGGAAGTGGTCGAAGCGATGGAATTGGGTACCAGTCAGGTGGTGGAAGGAACGAATCTGGTGGAGGATGCCAAGCAGAGCTTGCATAAGATTCTGGATGTGTCTCGCCAAATTGACAATTTGGTGCAATCGATTTCAACGGCCACGGTGTCCCAGGCGGAGACTTCTCAGGCGGTTACCGAATTGATGAAGGAGATTGCCCGAGCCTCAGAACGCACCTCTGATTCCACACGCCAAGTTTCCGGTTCTCTCAAAGAAACAGTAGAGATTGCTCAGGAATTGCAGGCATCAGTGGGTACCTTCAAAGTTGACGGGCTCTAGTGGATGAGCAAAAACCCCGTCTAACTCTCAGGAATTAGACGGGGTTTTCAGCAGACCTATACCTTGAACACTAACTGTTCACTTCGCTCTGCTTACATTTGGTAATGTCGTTGCAGACAACGGAAAGTCCATCACCTGAAGGATAGGCGTGTATTTCAAACCATTTGCCTAAAGCTGGATGAAAGTCTTCAAATGTCACGGCAACTTCTTGGTTAATGGCTCTGTGAAACTCACGCTCAAACGTTGACCCTACCGTCCCTGGAAACACATCCCACAGATTTTGACCGAGGAGTTCGGCTCGATTTTTCTGTAAAATCTGTTCCGCTTTCTGATTGACATAGGTAAATCGCCACTGCTCATCTACCGTGAAGAAGCCATCTGTAATGCTTTCTAGAATCTTACTAATCTGCTGTTTGGAGGCGACCAACGCAGCTTCTGCCTGTTTACGCTCTGTAATTTCCCGCTGTAGTGCGACCCAATGGGTGACCTTACCTTCTTTGCTGGCAATAGGGACAATATTGAGTTCGACCCAGAACTCCGAGCCGTCTTTACGGTAGTTGAGCAACTCAACTTGAACAGGTTTCTGTTCTTGAAGCGCTGTGCGAATTTTGTCTAACTGAGAGCGATCGGTTTTCGGCCCTTGCAACAAGCGCGGTGTCCGACCCAAAACTTCGGTTAGGTCGTAGCCCGTAATACGGGTAAAGGCTTGGTTGACATACAGCAATTCCGGCCCTGGTGCGTCTATATGCTTGGCTTCGGTGATTAAAATCCCGTCTTGGGTATTCTCAACCGCTGACTCCAACAGACGCATCCGCTCCTCTGCCTGCTTCCGGGATGTGATGTCGCGAACGAAACTGAGAGAGACGAGCTGGTCGCGGTACTCGATGATCCGAGAGCTGATTTCAACCTGTATTTTTGTACCATCCTTACGCCGCAGAGCGTGCTCGAAGATGAAGCTGCCCGTTGCCTGGAGCTGCTGATTAATCGTCTTTTGGCGTTCGAGCGGGACTGGCCCATCGATGTCCTTAGTTTTTAACTTCAGGAGTTCTTTACGGGTATAACCGAGTCGCCTTGCTGCATTCTGGTTGGCGTCCAAAATCCGACTGGTTGATAAGTCAATGATGAAGATCGAGTCGTTGGCGTATTCAAATAAGTGGCGGTAATTAGATTCGGATTCCCGGAGCGACTCTTCGACTAGGTTGCGCTCCGTAACGTCTCTAGCGGTACAGATTACGGCTTCAACCGTATTGCTATCACCTAAGATGGGGCTGAGAATGCATTCGTAATCCCGTACCCCATTGTTAGTCCGGTAAGTAATTTCTTTGGTCAAGGGTCGCCGTGTTGCAAATACAACTTCCCGTTGCCCGTCGATGGGTTCGCTTTCGATAAACTCGGACGGTAGCTCAAGCTGCCGCCAAGTCTTACCCAAGATGTGTCCCTGGGGTAGTCCAAACAATTGAGCCAGTGCCAAGTTGGCATAGGTAAACCGTCCTACTCGGTCTACAACGCAAATGGGGTCAGGAGAGGCTGAAAGGACTAAATCGAAGATTCTCGCTTGTTGCTCAATTCTGGCTGCTAATTCTTGCAGTTCGGCTTCGTCCGGCTTGCCCTCGGTAAAACCGAGTTCCTGTTCTTTGTTAGACCCTCCACCTCCATTGTGTCCTGAGCCTTCGCCTACACGAAGAGTCTGTGTAGAAACAGCGTCCTCAGCCACGAATGAGTTAGGGATGTGTATGGAGTTGCCAGAAGCGACGGTCTGCTTCAACCCTGGACTAACCGGACTGATATTGCTGACTGAAGCAGATTTTGGGCTGACTTTATTCAGCTGTTGGGTTAGGGTTAGGAATTTAGTTTCTAACTCATTGAGCTGTTGTTGCAGTTCTTCAACTGTCGCTGGGCGTGACACGCTTGCGGGCATACCAAAGGCTTGCTTCAAAGCTTCAATCACTACCGCTGTTCGATCACGACCTGTCGCTTCAGCCCGAGACCGAATCTCCTGAATCAGGTTCTCTGGAAGTCTAAAAGTCGCTATCTTACTTGCCATCGTTTAAGAGTTTGTTTGTAAAGTGTTTCTGTTTCAAGTGGTCTAACCCTTGGACGCTGAGGCGCATCCCCGCCAAGCGCAGCTTTCATAATCCTACTCTGGAGAAGAGCGCTAGTGCTTGCCCAGAGGGGTGTAAAGGGGGTTGATTTTTCAGCGTTTCTTTACAAACACCCCATCACATACGTTGCTTTGTTCAGCTGCATTTTCTTGTCAACAGCATTGCATACTCCCTAAGGGAGCCACTTTGCCGTGAGCTACTCATATGTTTTTTGGCGTTAAAGTCTTAGGGCTACTAACACCGCACTCTCTAACCTCTAGGGCTGACGACATCATTATCAATTGTCGCAAATTTAACTGCTCAATGCATCCGTACAATCACAGTTTCACTAAGAAATCCTTAAGATGCCTTTAATCAATACATTGTGCAACTGCCAGTTCGGTTAACCACCTGTTGTTCGGGAATAAAGCGAGCTAGTGCCTGTGAAATTGGGCACACAGCTCAATCCATATAGTACTGAAACTCCTCCGTCAAGCTTAATAAAAATTAATGTTTGCAGCGATCGCATTCTTGAGTAAGAGTATCGATAAATTATCTGTCAGCCACAAATTATCTGCTGTGCCCCAATTTAGGGATAAAAAAAAACGCCCGAAGGGGCGCTTAATCAGGGTGCATCTACTAAACAACAGTTTAGTCCACTGAGGGGTCACACCCCCCACCCCGCTTCACAAAAATCAACAGACTGATAGATTTACAAAAATTAAGGTGCCTGAGGTGGCAGTTCTAACGGAATTGGCCCTAGTACTCCTTTGCGAAAATCATTTAATAGTTGCCGTGCTGTACGTTCTATGTCGCCTTGATGACGATAGTCTGCCAATGCTCTGAGGTAATCTTCGCCACTCAAAGGAGTTGGGTCGAGTTCGTAGCGCGTCTTCAAGGGAGAGGCAGGGAATAAGCCGCCGTGGGCTGTAACCTCTAAATCTTGGAGTAACTCCACCAGAGCCGTCGCAATCCGTTGATTATCGTAAGAGGCGTCACCGATATCATCACAGATGGCTAGCTTGATCGCCTTGTCCTGATCTTTTAAATTGGCTGGGATCACACCAGGAGCATCTAGGAGTTCAATTTGGTCAGAGATGCGTATCCAACGGAGCTGGCGCGTTACCCCAGGGCGACGGGCGCTGTCTACAACGCGACGCCCTAATAATCGGTTAATCAAGGCTGATTTACCGACATTCGGGAACCCGATCACAACTGCTCGAACTGGGCGAGGTTGCATTCCGCGATCGCGCCGACGCTGATTCATGTGTACCCCAGCCAACTGAGTGGCTTGTGACACCTCTTGAATGCCTTTACCCTGTTGAGCATTGGTGAAATAGATTGTCTGTCCCTGCTGTTGAAACCAGGATACCCATCGTTGCCGTACACCAGGAGTAATCATATCGACCCGGTTAAGTACCAATACCCTAGCTTTACTGCCCACCCATTGAGGAATTTGTGGATGATGAGTCGAGAGGGGAATCCGAGCATCCCGAACCTCTAGTACCACATCCACTCGCTTGAGCTGTTCTTTAAGTTCCCGTTCAGCTTTGGCAATATGACCGGGATACCATTGGATAGAGGGTGTAGTCATGATTTAGGGGCTAGGCGCAATGGACTAGGAACAAGAGTCAAATTCTTCAATACATCTTTACATCTTTGTGTTTACTTGCGCTTCCTGATTTAGAAGTGAGGAAATAAAGGCAGAACAAGGTTGACTCACTTGGCAACTCAACAAAATTTTGTGTAAAATTACCCAGGCTTAAACATTCTCATACTTACAGAATATAAGGTTTACTAGTTGGCAGGCTTAATCTGTACGTGGCTGGTGAGACACCAAACAGCAGCCTGAGAAGGATTTACAACACCTTTTCAGTATGAATTCATCTATCAACCTAATCTAGACACAAGATGATCGCGTTCCGAAAGCTATTAGTGAGTCAACAACCAGCCATAGGCAGGAGGATGGGACAGCCATCTATGATTTTGCCGAGGGCACAAAGTTAATTGATGAGGATGTGCAAGCTGTGATTGAACCTATTTGCAATCTACCGAGCATTCAATGAGCTTATCCATTAAGGCGATTCGTCCAGCCAGTTCAGATGAATGGGATACAATTTGGCGAGAATGCGACTATTCCACTTATTTTCATTCAAGAGAATGGGTAAAAATCTGGGAGTCTTTTACTCAAGGAAAATTTTCCCCAGAGCCTAAGCTCATTATCTTTTCAGATGGAACACAAGCTTTATTACCGCTTTGTCTGCAAAAATATGGCGGCTTTATTAGTAAACATGCTTCTTCGTTATAAGAAACTTTTGGAGGATGGATTTCCACTGATCATCTTAATATTTCTCATGCGAACTTATTAGCTGATTTTATAACAAAAAAGCTGGGTGGAAACTTGAGTTGGCGGCTCAATCCTTACGAGCCACTGGCCTTCAAAACAGGAGTTGTTGGCATCAAATTCACCAAAGAAGATGAAACTCACGCCATTAACTTAGAAACTGGATTTGACAATCTTTATAAAAAACAGAGTTCTATTGTTCGCAAAGCTCGCAAAGCCGCCAAAGAGGGCGTAACCGTGACCACAGCCTTAACACAAAAAGAGTGGCAGGAGTATTATCAGGTCTATCAAGACTCTTTACGGAGATGGGGAAAAGAGGTTTCTCTCGGTTATCCTTGGGAACTTTTTCAGGAAATTTTGCAAAAAAATTCACCCGATATTAAGCTGTGGGTAGCCCGTTATGAAAATAAAATCGTGAGTGGAGCGCTCTGCTTCTATGCAAAAAAACATGTCGTATATTGGCAGGGAGCGTCTTTGGAGGGTTATTTTCAGCTACGACCTGTAAATTTACTCATGTATGAAATTATCAAAAATTGTTGTGAGGCAGGATATTCTTGGTTCGATTTTAATCCGAGTGATCGGCTAGAAGGAGTGATAGCTTTTAAGGAAAGTTTTGGAGCGAAAGCTCTCCCCTCTCCTGTGATCATTATTGAAACGAAATTACAGACTGTGATGATCAGACTGAATGCTATGTATGAGAAACTTTTTGTTAAGAAAAGTTGAGATAAGAGAAGGTTAACCCGCCAGGTGGCATTGGCTTTGTCCAATATACCCTGGCGGGGTGTTATTAACCGTATTCTCAGTCAGAGCGCTTAAGGAACGACCAAAACCGGGCAAGGAGATAAATTAATCACTCGGTTTGTGACACTCTCCGCAGCGCCTTCGTCAGTTAAACCCAATCCTCGACAGCCCATAACAATTAAATCTGCCCCAATTTCGTCGGCGACATCGCAGATAGTGAAAGCGGGCATTCCTGAACGACTCATGGTGTCGGCAGTGATTCCTTGCTGGGCAAAGAGAGCCTGGGCACTTTTGAGCAGTTCCGCAATCGCCTCGGGTGACATCATTACCTCTGGATTGGGTGATGCTTCTTCTGGATTGGATTCTTCAAGTACCGACAGCAGAATTAATCGACTGGCGTACTTTTGTACCACATGGGACACGACCTCCACCGCTTCGCGGGCTTCTCGGCTTTGGTCAACGGGAAATAAAACAGTTTTGAACATTACAACGCATCTCCGGGACGCGAACACCGTTCACACTACCACAGGTCGTTAACGTCGCGAGGTACTACCTAGTACATAGATTCCTGTGGTCTAGGGAGTACAACAACTCGCCTTACCTCAATTTTATCACTGAGCTGACGGGGACTCGCATTCGCCTCTAATTGATCACACGCTCAAAACTCCTTAGGTTTTCGTCCTTAATTTTTGTAAAATTGAGAACGGTTTGAAAATAAGCACTTTTTGGCTTGAGATTCAGGTAGTGTCTATCTGAATCCACAAGGCAACCCTCAACAGCTCATTCCTAAGACACTGAATAAGAAAGAGCACAGAACATCAGGTAGAGGCAATTAGGAGATTTACTGTGTCTAAAAAATCCGTAGCAGATTTAAGTGAGTCCGATTTAGCCGGGAAACGGGTCTTGGTGCGAGCCGATCTGAACGTGCCCCTCGATGAGGGTGGCACAATCACTGATGATACTCGTATCCGTGCGGCGTTACCGACAATTCAAGATTTAATCAAAAAGAATGCCAAGGTGATTCTGTGCAGCCATTTAGGGCGTCCCAAAGGACAGGTGAAAGACAGTTTGCGGCTGACGCCTGTCGCTAACCGTCTCTCTGAACTACTGAGTCAGACGGTCGTCAAATGTGACGACTGCATCGGGGACGCGGTTGCCGCTCAGATTGCTGGCATGGAAAATGGTCAGGTGGCGTTACTGGAAAATCTCCGCTTTCATGTTGGAGAAGAGAAGAATGACCCAGAATTTACAAAACAGTTAGCCGCCCTGGCTGATGTATATGTCAATGATGCCTTTGGCACAGCCCACCGTGCTCACGCATCCACAGAGGGCGTGACTCATCACCTGAAGCCTTCTGTAGCGGGATACTTGATTGAGAAAGAACTCCAGTATCTGCAAAGCGCGATTGAAAATCCCCAAAAGCCCTTAGCGGCGATTATCGGGGGTTCTAAGGTGTCGAGTAAGATTGGCGTGATTGAAACGCTGCTAGATAAGGTAGATAAGCTGCTGATTGGTGGCGGTATGATTTTTACCTTCTACAAAGCTCGTGGCTTGAGTGTGGGTAAGTCACTGGTGGAAGAGGACAAGCTAGAGTTGGCAAAATCCTTGGAAGCGAAGGCCAAAGAACGCGGCGTTGACCTGCTATTGCCCACTGATGTTGTCGTTGCCGATAATTTTGCGCCGGATGCGAATTCCCAAACCGTCAGCATTGACTCAATTCCCGATGGATGGATGGGCTTGGATATTGGCCCTGACTCCGTGAAGGTGTTCCAAGATGCATTGTCGGATTGTAAGACAGTGATCTGGAATGGCCCAATGGGTGTGTTTGAGTTTGATAAATTTGCTGTAGGAACAGAAGCGATCGCGCATTCGATGGCTGACCTCACCAAGCAAGGCGCAACCACGATCATTGGCGGTGGCGACTCGGTAGCGGCTGTAGAAAAAGTCGGCGTGGCTGAGCAAATGAGCCACATTTCCACAGGGGGTGGCGCTAGCTTAGAGTTGCTCGAAGGTAAGGAACTGCCAGGAATTACTGCACTGGACGATGCTTAAGCCGTAGAATAGGCCATTTTTAGGATAGACAACGCGAGTTATCTATCCTATTCTAAGGGCACGGCAATGCCGTGCCCCTACTGTTTCCAGGGGAGATCGTAACCAACTCCCTGTATGGAATTGAGAGACTTGAAAGTAGGTCACTCTTTCACAGGCGTAAATCAGACTGCAAAGTCAGGCTTAAATCTTCTTCTGGGTTAATAACAATCACTTCCGTTTCTCGGCGTCCTCCTAGGAGTAATCCGGCGATCGCACCGAGTCCCGCACCGCCTAAAACTTCTGGAACGTTGATGCTACCCAATATTTCTGCCAGTACGGCCGAAGCTGCTGCACCAATTGCCGCTCCCTTGAGGATTTGACCGACATCAGTTCCTTTTTTAATGATTTCCCTCTCCGTAATTACCTGAGAAGTCGCACGTATAGGTAATCGCTGATTACTATTGTTCAGTGTTAAGGCTTTGGCAACAAACTGTGTTCCAGCGCTCACCGGTCGCAACTCTCCCTCGATTTTACTGCCCTCAGGAATCAGGATTGTTCCTGTATCTGTGCGAATGTCGGTGGCGACCAGCAGCGTCACGGGTGCTGTTTCATCAGGAGTTACAATGATTTTCTCAGCCTTCTCAAGCTCTACAGGAATTACAGTCCTAGCGGGAATGATAACTCGCTCTGAGGGAAAAGTTTGCCCGATGATGTAAGGTTCTACAACAGCAGTTGCGGGAGCCGCGAGAAAAGCTGGAATAGCCGCCAACGAAGTCATGCCGAATGCCATGATTAAGGCCGTTTTAGACTGCCAGCCAGAGGAGATAAACATGGAAACTACACCCCAAAGTATTAAGAGATTGTCAGGCATTGACTCCTAAGGGTTGGGAATGTTCCCACCTTTATTTGTGTTCATCACGGTCTTGTCAGAATCCTTGACTGACTCACACAGGCTAATGTTACATTACCGAAAGAACATATTCTCCCTCATTCACCCCATAATTAGTCGAAACATCAAAAACCAAACCCTCTGCCTCAGCACAAACATCTATCAATAGAGGTAATTCTTCTTTTTTATTAAAGTTAATTAATTGATACAACAATTGCCCTGCCTTAATAGAACTCCCTAAAGAGACTCTTGATTGAATCATGCCTCCAGCCGGAGCATAGTATTTTTTAATTTGACTTTTGATTGTCAGCTTGATTGGATGATAGTCTGTACCTTCCACGGGTAAATCTGGTAGTTCTAAAACGCCTTTCTTTGCCAGATAATTTTTAATCCCAATCACACCATTTTTCACAGATTCTGGATTCATTTGCATCCCAGAACCCAGTTCTAATGTCCATGATTCAATATCAAAGTGAATTTTATTTCCTAACTTTGCTAAGTTTTTTTCCAACGCCAACCAAGGTTTCATAAATGCCTCATCAAAAGCATCTCCATCATATTCATTCATTAAAATGCCATAATCTAGGAGAAAAGCTGTAGCACTTTCTTCGCGACTGTCGAAGCAATACAAATAATCAATGGCTTGGTTACTCGAACTATGGATATCAATTAGATAGTTAGCGTCTAAACATAAAGACTGTAACTGGTATCGGTAACGTTCACTAAAAGGCAAACCACTTGGAGCTTGGATTTTTTCTGATTGTTTCCTGAAACTAAGTTGGATTTTCTCTAAATAATTGTGTCGGATAACATCCGGCTCCAAATTAATTTGAGATTTTGCAAACTCCTCTAAATCTTCACACTCTTTCTCATAGTCCCAGAAAATTCGGTTCCAGTCTTTGCCATCATGGACATTAAAACGTCCCGTAGAAAAGACATGGGTGCGCTGATTGGTACTTAATGGATTACATACAGGCACAAGCCATATTTCTCCTGTAAGCTGACTATCATCCAAAGTTGTTAAAAACTCGATTAGCTGATGAATGACAGCATTTCCAACAATTTCAGCGCCATGTAAATTGGATTGTAAATACGCTTTTTTACCGGGTTGAGCACCTATGAACTTATAAACTTGGATGTCAAGGCGATCGCCTGAAGCCAATTGCTGAATCGGAATCGTAGAGATAGTTGGAATCATTATCCAAAGAAGTCCTATTTAACGGAAATTCACCGCATGGAAAAACACTGACAGATTGGCGGCATCCCATATTTAATATCTCCAATTATTTAAGTTCCCGGTAATGAGCGCAAATGCTGATCCAGATGAGTTCGATCAGCTAAGGCGTGTAGTAAGGGGCCATGAGAACTAAATTCAACAATGCTAACTGATCCAACAGGACATCCTAAACGAAAGCGGAAACGTCCGACATCAATTCCTAACAGACTACACAGCATAATACGGATGGTTGCTTTGTGGGAGACAATCAAAACATTACCTGTCGGGAACCGATGTTTGATTTCCTCAATTACTTGTAACGCACGATGGGCAATTGCCACCGCTAATTCCCCACCCGTGGGTGCATACCACGCCGGATCGGCTGTCCAACGAATGTAGTCATCGTGAAATTCGCGACTCACGGCTTCTGGCGTCTTACCTTCCCATTCACCATAGTTAATCTCTTTCAACCCATCGCGCAATTCGGGTTTCAAACTAATCGCCTCACACAGGGGTTTAGCTGTTGCTAGGGTTCGTCCCATTGGACTACAAAAAATGGCTTCCCAAGGGGTAGAACGATAGGCACTGGCAAAAGCTTCTGCCATCTCCCGTCCTTCGGGTGTAAGGTCGGGATTGCTAGAACCACAGAAGGCATTCAATCGGCTACAATCCGTTTGTCCGTGACGCAAGAAATAAAGCTTTAGGTTCACAGTCATTTGTCTCCAACATCTCAGTTAAGGTTACAACAGTATGAGGTGAATATGGTGTAATCTGTATAACTAACGAAGATGCAATGTGAGTATTATATAAGTCTCTCTTGTGAGATGTTAATTCACTCAACTCGAATCTATCAGTTAGCCCAAACTGCCAAACAAAATGAGATTTCAAATCTTACTGACTACTGTTGCATTAATCAGTACGCTTTGTTCAGCTTGTTCGGGTAGTAAAAATTGTCTCAATAGCCCATTGGCTAACATTGCTGTTTCCTATTCAGTTGCGGGACAAAACGACCAAGCTTTACAAGTAGCCCAGAAAATCACTCTGTTAACTCGCAAAGCTGATGTCTTGAGTCTGATAGCTCGCCAGGCAGCGAAAGCAGGACAGGAAAAACAGTCTGCAAATTTGTTTAATCAAGCCCTTCAAGCTGCGAATAAAATTGAACCCTCCCCTGATAAAGTGATGGCGTTAGAAGCGATCGCGGCAAGGTATGGAAGTGTGGGGCAAAAAGACAGAGCAGCTGAAGTTTTAGCTCAAGCTGTGCAGGATACTAAGGCAATTTGGGGTACTTCATTCGTTAAAGACACGGTATTAGAGAAGATCGCCGTTAATTATGCACAATTAGGTGATTACACTCAAGGAATTCAGGTCGCCAATAAAATTGTCGAGGATATCCCTAAAAGCCGAGCCTTAGCTCGAATCGTTGCTTACTATGTAGCCGCAGGAGAATACAATCAAGCGCGACAGATAGCTAACACGATAGAAGTTCAGACTTCTAAAGCGAATGCGTTAATAGAAATTGCCGAAAAAACCGGAGACTACCAACAAGCACTCACAGTAGCCAAAAATATTGATGAGGAAGAGAGGGCATTATGGAAAAGTATTATCTTAGGTAAAATTACGCTACTATATTCAAAATCTGGACAAAACAAACAAGCGGATGAAATATTATCTCAGGCAATTAAGGCTGCCAAAAATATCGAAGAGACTGATGCCCAACTTAATCAATTAACTCGAATCGCTCTCTTATATATAGAAACGGGTAAACAAGAGCAAGCGGTTAAAGTGGCATCCCAAACACTTCAGATTGCTAACCAAGTTCAGGATGCCGATAAAAAAGCAATATTTCTGGCTAATATTGCTGTTGTGTATGGGAAAGCCGGAAAGAAAGAATTGGCGGATTCGGTGTTTGCTCAAGCAATTCAGGTAGCTCAAACCCTCAACAATGAAGATAAAAAAACTCAAGTTCTAGCTGAAATTGTGATTAATTATGCCAAAGTTAGCCCCTACAATCAAGTACTTCAGCTAACCCAAACTATCGGTAATGCAAATACTCAAGCTTACGCGCTGAGTAAAATTGCTAGGGATTACGAAAAAGCCGGGGATAAAGAGCAAGCGACTCAGGCTTTAGAGCAGGCATTTCAGATTGCTCAAACGATAGAAACTACTCAAGGTAAATCCCAGAAGTTGGCGGAAGTTGCAGTTCAGTTGGGCAGAATTGCTCAGTACGATCGCGCGATCGCAATCGCCCAAACTCTCGATGCAACTGAGAAGGACTCTCCCAAAGCCTCAGCCTTAGCTCACATCGCCAATTATTGTGCAAAAGCAGGACAACAGGAGAAAGCGATCGCACTTTTATCCCAAGCACTTCAAGCCGTTAAAGTAACTAAGTGTTCCGATTGAGATCGATGACTTACGCCTAATAGATATTGATGAAACAAACAAGACAGCAATCACCAATCTCACCACTTGAGAAACGACGCCTCTATTCCTTGCTCTCGCCGAATCTTTCCATCCTTCTCAAACCAGTCAATTACCTGCTGATGCGTCAATTCTTCAATAGCAACGCCAGTATCTTTGGCGATTTGCTTCAATAGCCGCAAAGATGAAATCGTTAATCGTGTTAAAAACTTCTCAGGAGAAGACAACAGCGCTTTGTCTACATCCGCTGACTCTTCTGGGCTTAAAAATTGTGTTGTTGGTTGTTGTGATTCCACTATGAATACTGATATTAAATAGTCTCAACTTTACAGAATCATAAACGCTGGCGTTTTGGCAACAGAAAGAAACCCTCAAAGCCAAAGTGACGGTGAAGCAGAAGAACCCCCTCCCACCCCTTCTCTACTGCTCCTGATGCCGTGATTTAATTAAATAACCACATTGATGCTCTCCCTGATTGAGCCAGTGGGTTCTCTCCACTGTACAATCGGGCAACACCGCTGCAAACATTTCTAATTCATGTCCACACACACTCGGAAACGATTCGGCAACGTTGGAAATAGCACAGTTGTGTTCGGTTAAGATGAATTGAGGCTCAGCGCCGTTGTTTAACTCGTTAGGTTCTAGAACATGCCATTCTGCCATGTAACCTTCACTTTGGCGGATTTCTACGAGCTTGGCCACCCGCTCTTGCACAGAACCAATGCCGACTAAGTCGCGATATTCCTTGGCTTTGCGCTCCCACTGTTTCCGTAAAATGGAGCTAACCTGGTCATGCCCCACAGTTTCCGTCAGGGCATCCAACAAAGAAACGGCAAATTCATCATAACGGTTGGGGAAGCGATCGCGCCCTTTACGGCTCAAGTGATAGACATGCTGGGGCCGCCCCATTCCGACCTGAACCGATTTATACTCAATTAATCCTTCTGCCTCTAAATCCTTAAGATGACGCCGAATCGCTTGTGGACTAATCTCTAGAGCATCGGCTAAATCCTGTGCCGTCGTCTGATCCTGCTTCAGTAAATACTGCAAGATGTCCTGCTTTGTAGAAGGCTGGTGAGTAGTGGTCATCGGGTTTCAGGGCGATCTGTCTAAGAGGGCTAGGGAAAAAATACAGCTTGACTTTGACAACATCCTTGTTGTTAATATATCGTACAATAGACTTAAACAACAAAGGTGTTGTTTTACTGCTCCTGTGTATTAAAACGGCATCATTAAAAGTTGGGTGCTTGTCGCCACCCACCTCCGATCCTAAGCGATTTATTTAGAACACGAGAGAACACTTAAATCTAATGACTGCCACCGTCAAAAAATTAGTCAACCAGCCCTACAAGTATGGCTTTGTCACAGATATTGAGGCCGATACGATTCCTCGTGGTCTTAATGAGGACGTAATCCGCTTAATCTCTGGCAAAAAAAACGAACCAGAGTTCATGTTGGAGTTCCGTCTCAAAGCTTATCGGCAATGGCTGAAGATGACCGAACCAACTTGGCCTCACGTTAACTATCCGCCGATTAACTACCAGGATATCATCTACTACTCGGCACCCAAACAGGCCAAGAAAAAGCTGGATAGCTTAGACGAAGTTGACCCCGCACTGCTGGAAACCTTCGAGAAGCTAGGTATTCCCCTGTCTGAGCAAAAGCGGTTGTCTAACGTTGCGGTGGATGCGATTTTTGACAGTGTCTCCATTGGCACTACTTTCAAAGAAAAACTCGCCAAAGAAGGCGTGATTTTCTGTTCCATCTCGGAAGCGCTGCAAGAACACCCGGAACTCATCAAGAAGTATCTCGGCAGCGTTGTCCCTGTGGCAGACAACTACTTCGCCGCCCTCAATGCTGCTGTGTTCAGTGATGGTTCTTTTGTCTTTGTTCCCAAAGGCGTCAAATGCCCGATGGAACTGTCCACCTACTTCCGAATTAATAGCGGTGACACCGGACAGTTTGAGCGTACTCTGATTGTCGCAGAAGAAGGCAGCTCGGTCAGCTATTTAGAAGGCTGCACCGCGCCCATGTACGACAGCAACCAACTCCACGCCGCTGTCGTCGAACTCGTTGCCCTCGACAACGCGGACATCAAATACTCTACCGTACAAAACTGGTACGCCGGGGATGAAAACGGCAAAGGTGGGATTTACAACTTTGTCACCAAGCGGGGTTTGTGCAAAGGCGTAAACTCCAAGATTTCCTGGACGCAAGTCGAAACAGGTTCTGCTATTACTTGGAAGTACCCCAGTTGCGTGTTAGTTGGTGACAATTCCGTTGGCGAGTTTTACTCCGTAGCCCTGACGAATAACAAGCAGCAAGCTGATACGGGAACCAAGATGGTACATATCGGCAAAAACACCCGCAGCACCATTATTTCTAAGGGAATTTCTGCTGGTCACTCCAAAAATAGTTATCGGGGATTGGTAAAAATTGGCCCCAAAGCCCAAGGCGCACGGAATTATTCCCAGTGTGATTCAATGCTGATTGGGAGTACCGCCGAAGCTAATACTTTCCCCTACATTCAAGTGGAAAATAATACGGCAAAGGTGGAGCATGAAGCCTCTACCGCCAAGATTGGGGAAGACCAATTATTCTACTTCGCTCAACGGGGAATTTCAGAAGAAGATGCTATCTCCATGATGGTTAGCGGCTTCTGTAAGGATGTTTTCAACAATCTGCCGATGGAATTTGCTGCTGAAGCTGATAAGTTGTTGAGCCTGAAGTTAGAAGGTGCAGTTGGTTAATTGGATGTTGTGTACCTCTGTGTTTTGTTAACGCAAAGAAGCGCTAATGGCAACGCAGAGGAATGCGGAGGAGTTTTGAGGTAAGGATGATTAAGGAAAATAGTCAGGTAATATTGTCGGTTCGGGATTTAACGGCAAATGTCGATGGAAACTCGATTCTCAAGGGGTTAAATCTAGAAGTTAAAGCGGGCGAAGTTCACGCGATTATGGGGCCGAATGGCTCTGGGAAGAGTACTTTTTCTAAGGTTTTAGCGGGTCATCCTGCCTATGAGGTTACGGGTGGCGAGGTTACATTTTTAGGGCAAAGTCTGTTGGAAATGGAGCCGGAGGAACGGTCACTGGCTGGGGTTTTCCTCGCGTTTCAATATCCTTTGGAAATTCCAGGGGTGAGTAATTTAGATTTCTTGCGTGTGGCGTACAACGCCCGTCTCAAGCATCAGGGATTAGAGGAAATTGATACCTTTGATTTTGAAGATTTAATCCAAGAAAAGCTGGAAGTTGTCAAGATGAATCCCAGCTTCCTAGAACGTAGTCTAAATGAGGGTTTCTCTGGGGGCGAAAAGAAGCGGAATGAGATTCTGCAAATGGCACTCCTGGAACCCAAATTGGCCATCTTAGATGAGACGGATTCTGGCTTGGATATCGATGCGTTGAAGATTGTGGCTGATGGTGTTAACCAACTCGCCAATCCAGAGAATGCCACTATTTTAATTACTCACTATCAGCGTCTCCTGAATTATATTGAGCCGGATTTTGTGCATGTGATGGCAGCCGGTCGTATCCTCATGACGGGAGGTAAAGAACTGGCGCTGGAGCTGGAAGAGCGGGGTTATGATTGGGTTGTCGAGGAAAACGTAGCTGAGGTGGGAGCGCGATGACGGTACAAGTTTCTGCCAGTACGATTCCTAATTTAGAAGATTTGGGGGTAATCTCGACCTTGGAGGGTCAAGATGCCCATCTACTGAGCTTATTAAATCATTGCCAAACCCTAGCAATCCAAGCCATTGAGCCGGATACAACGGCTTTATTAAAGCAATTACGCGATCGCGCTGCTCGTTGGGTTAAGACACTCACCCTCCCTACCAAGCGGGATGAGGACTGGCGCTTTACTGACTTGTCGCCCCTATGGCAGGTTGATTTTCAGACAGCTGAAAGTCAGGGTGAAATCGCCGAGTCTGTGGCGACTGAGTTTGCCCTACCCGAAGCGTCTATTCGATTAGTCTTCGTGAATGGGATTTATGCACCTCACCTGTCAGCGATTACTGATTTGCCAGAGGGATTGGTTGTCAGTAATTTGGCTCAGTTACCAGTGGCTTATCGGTCAAAAGTTGGCAACTATCTTGCCCAGCAACCGGGTTCGGCAGAGGTATTTACGGCTCTGAATACGGCGAGTTTAACGGATGCGGCGGTTGTGTGGGTAGCGAAGAATCAGCAGGTAGAAACGCCTGTTCATCTGCTATTTATCTCAACGGTTAGTAAGACGCCTATTGTTTCTCTCCCCCGATGTTTGGTGGTGGCAGAATCGGGCAGTAATTTAACATTAGTTGAAGAGTATCGTAACCACAGATGCGGTAACGACGCACAAAAAATTTACTTCACTAATACGGTGACGGAAATCGTATTAGAGGAGAATGCACAAGTTAGCCATACGCGGATTGATCAGGAGAGCAAAGGCGCGTTTCATATTGGGAAAAGTGCGATCGCACAATCTCGGTATAGTCGTTACATCGGCAATGCCATCACCTTCGGCTCCAAACTCTCTCGCCATCATTTAGAAGTCTTCCAGACTGGAGAGGGGACGGAAACGACTCTCAATAGTTTAGCCTTGATTGGGGGTGAACAGGTGGCAGATACCCATAGTGCGATCGTTCTCAATCATCCCAACGGTACCGCTAACCAATTGCACAAATGTATTATCGATGACCGCGCTCAAGCGATATTTAACGGTAAGGTTTTTGTGCCACAAACTGCCCAATTTACCAACGCCAGCCAGTTGAACCGCAACTTACTGTTATCGTCCAAAGCTCGCGTTGATACTAAACCCCAACTGGAAATCACGGCTGATCAAGTTAAATGTGCCCACGGTGCTACCGTCAGCCAGTTAGAAGCCGATGATATCTTCTACCTGCAAAGCCGTGGCATCAATGCAGTCAATGCTCGTGAACTGTTGTTAGATGCGTTTGCGGCTGAGATTATCAAGGGCATTCCTGTGGCTTCAATGCGTCAAAAGCTGACTCGCTGTGTTGCCTGTAGAACATTTTAGTCGTGCGAAGAAAGTGTTTGAAAAGTTGTTTTTATGCTTATTTAATCTTGCTTTAACCTCTCCCCCAACCCCTCTCCTACTGTTGAGAGGGGGGTTAGGACAAATAAGCTTGACTTTTCAAATACGCTCTATAAAGTCATGAGTCATTTGCCAGACTTACCCACTTCCAATCCCCAGTGCCCAAAATGACGTTCACCACACAAAGAACTATTGCCGATGCAGTCCGCGCTGACTTCCCCATTTTGCATCAGGAAGTCAATGAAAAACCCCTCGTGTATCTGGATAATGCAGCGACTTCGCAAAAACCACTCGCCGTATTGGATGCCCTACGCCACTACTACGAACGGGATAATGCGAATGTCCATCGGGGCGCTCATAGCCTGAGTGTCAGAGCAACAGAGGCGTATGAGGGCGCGAGGGATAAAGTCGCCAGCTTTGTGAATGCGGCTTCGCGGCAAGAAATTGTCTTTACCCGCAATGCCAGTGAAGCGATTAATTTAGTGGCTTATAGCTGGGCGTTGAATAGCTTGAAACCGGGAGATGAGATTATCCTCTCGGTGATGGAACACCACAGCAACATCATTCCCTGGCAGTTGATGGCTCAGCGGACGGGTGCGGTAATTAAGTATGTGGGATTGACGGACACACAGGAGTTTGATTTAGCGCAGTTCCAGGAGCTAATTTCGGATCAAACTAAACTGGTGAGTGTGGTTCATGTTTCTAACACGTTGGGTTGTATTAACCCAGTGGAAGAGATAATTGCGATCGCGCATCGTCATGGAGCGAAGGTACTGATCGACGCTTGTCAGAGTGTGCCTCACATGCCGATTGATGTCCAGACCATGGACTGTGATTGGTTAGTCGCATCGGGACACAAAATGTGTGCGCCTACGGGAATTGGCTTTTTGTATGGCAAACTGGGCTTGCTAGAGGCAATGCCTCCGTTTATGGGTGGCGGCGAAATGATTTCGGAAGTTTACCTCGATCACTCGACGTATGCGGAGTTACCCCATAAATTTGAAGCTGGAACGCCCGCCATTGGGGAAGCGATCGCGCTGGGTGCGGCGGTAGACTATCTCATGGGAATCGGTATGGGCAAAATCCATGCTTATGAGGAAGAGTTAACTGCTTATCTCTTCGAGAAATTACGCGGTATTCCTGACATTAAAGTATACGGTCCGCAACCCACCGCAAACGGAAAAGGTAGGGCAGCACTGGCATCATTTACAGTTCCCGGACTCGACTCCAGCGATGTTTCTACAATGCTAGACCAAGAAGCGATCGCCATCCGTTCGGGTCATCACTGCACTCAACCCTTACACCGCATTTTAGGGGTTGCAGGTACAGCACGGGCAAGTTTGTATTTCTACAATACTCGTGAAGACATTGACGCTTTCATCAAAGCGCTTAAGGAGACAATGGACTTTTTCGGTAGCATTTTGGGATAAAAAGAAACTGTAGAATCTTGTTATCTTAGTAGGGTGGGCAATGCTCACCCTTTAATGTTTTATTCACCTCTTGCACACTTCTCGGTCAACTACCAAACCCGCCCGGAAATCAATTTCCGGGCTAATAGAAAAAGTCCACTAAAGTGGACTGAAATCTTTATATATATAGTAAGCGCTTAGTCCTCTTAAGAGGACTTTTGCTGCTAAACTTGACTTAAAATCTGTAGAAATTCTTGTACAACTACATCTGGTTGCTCCCAGCATCGGGAAGCATCGTAATGCTCCACAATCCGAATGCCATGAACTTTGAAGAAGCGATCCCGCTCGTGATCATGTACCGTGCGAGAGGGTGGATGCCAAGGTTCTCCGTCTACTTCAAGAATTCCCCACTTACCCTTGTAAAAAACTAAAAAATCAGTTTCCTTACTGTCTCTATTTTTAGAAGTCTTGAGGCGAGCTTTGCAGTTTGGGTAAAAAAGAACACCTACACGCTCAAGCGCTTCTGCAATTTTAATCTCAGTTTTCGAGCGGAAGAAAAGACCGTTCCATTCATAGGTAGCCTTAATACCCTGGTTACTTACATTCCAATTTCCAGCCAGCCTTAGCATTGTTCCTTCTAAATTAGCTATATCCAGGTCAGCGTTAGTTAAGTTAGTTCCCGTTAAGTCTGCATTGCGTAAGTCAGCTCTATTTAATTTGATATTACCCAAGTTAGACTGTGTGAGTATGGCTCCTTGTAAGTTAGCTCCACATAGATTTGCACCGCTCAGATTGACAAATTGCAGTTTGGTATCCGTAAGGTTGCCAGCAATCAAATAGGTATCACTCAAATTGGCACTACTGAGGTTAGCATTGCTCAGATCAGCACCAGTCAAGTTGGCATCTCTCAGGTCAGCAGCAATCAAGTTGGCATCCCTCAGGTCAGCAGCAACCAAGTAAGCATCAGCTAGATCTGCACCAGATAGATAGGCGTTACTCAGATCAGCACCAGTCAAGTTGGCATCCCTCAGGTCAGCCTCACTCAGGTAGGCACCATGTAAATCGGCACCAAGCAGATAAGCATTATTCAAATTAGCATCACTCAAATCAGCCTGCCGAAGGTTGGCATCATTCAGATGGGCACAGCTCAAATCAGCACCACTGAGATCGGCACGGCTTAGGTTTGCAAGGCTTAGGTCAACATAGCTCAAATCGGCACAACACAAGTCAGCACTACTTATGTCAGCACCATGAAAATCCCTTTGTCCTGCCGCATAACGCTCTAACAGTTCGTGAGCATCCATATATATGTATTTTGTGCTTGGGGAAGTTAGCTCTATCAATATTTTTCCCAAAACTATCCTTAGCACTACGAGGGGGTCAATTTTTATCCAATAGTGGTAGGTTCTTAAGATTATTCAAGAACCTACCGATTTTTATCTTTCCTTTGGGGCAAACAGATCGAGCCGATCACTCCAGAAATAGCTGGGGTATACGTAGCTGAGGTGTTCATTTAGTAGGTTAAGCGCTCTCCAAGAAAGCAAATAACGTCCAGCTAAACTTCTTTCCTCTGGAGTTGAACGACGGCTACCAAGCATGTAGCCCCCTTGACTTGCCCATAGGGGAACATTGTGGTTGTGCTGGTACATAGAATCCTCCTATAAAGGTTCACGTTGTGTCACTCTTATTATTCCTATGCATTACAGACAGTCCGATCTAATCACTAGGACTGTGTACTAGACGCAGCAGCATGGAAAAAAGAGCATTCTCAACCAACCAGAACATCAGGAAAGCACGATCACTCCCTAATCTTGATCTTGGGCTTTCCCCACGGGGGGAAGAAACTTTAGCACCCGAACAGCAGTGAAACAAGATTGCACCCTATTCTCACGCCAGAGAATCTGGATTGACTCCGATCGGTCGCCGCCGTTTCTCCAGCATTTAGACACGTTGTTCAGCTGCGCTCGCATCTCCAACCAGAACAGCACTAAAACGCGATCGCACTCCTCATCCGCTACAATTACTCTTCCTCTTCAATTAAGCCACCACCTAAATACAGCCGAATAAACTCAGCCGCCGCATCTGGGTTAATCTTCCGCAGCACTTCCACAACATCTTTGACAGTTTCAGCCGTTGGATCTCTTATCTCATTAACCCAGCGGTAAACATTGGAGCGTCCAACCCCCAATTCTGCCGCTAATCGATATTGGCTGATGTCATAAATCTCCAAGACCTTTTTAAGAGCTTTGCGTGCTTGTCCCATGCCTCAGATTTTGTCAGAGGCTCATAACCGAGTCAACGGCTCCCCTTTAGCGAGTCGGAGGTTCTTTGTTGGACGGGATTTCTCCTCTCTCCTGAGCTTGTCTAATCGCTCGTTTAAGAATTAGCACTGCCATCTGAGACAAAGAGCGCTCTTGGGCATCTGCCAATCTTTGCAGCGCCTCTTTGTCTTCCTCATCCATATATAGGGTCACCGTTACCTTCGCCATATCATCCATCATAGGGACTCCTGTGTGTTTTGCAGTCTGATAAACAAATACAACTAAAAACACACAGAAACACATAAAAACGAAGTATGATGTTTATCATGAAAAGTCAAAGCCAGCGCTTAACTTTGACAGGGCTAACGCTGGCTTCTGGCTCCCAAAATATAAGGAGACTTTCACAATGGTAAAACTACTGAGCCAACAAAGCGATCGCCCTTGGACGATTGTGCGAATTTTGCCCGATGCTCGACACTACAGCGTCGCCCGTTTCCGAAACCGTCAAGATGCTAACGACCATCTGAGACTTTTGCGGCGGTTTATTCCTGCGGCTGAGTTTGAGATTATCTTCGCTCCTATTGAATAGGAACAACAGGATAGCCAAGTCTGACACTTGAGTAAATCAATCTGTTGAGTCAGTCACCTCAGAAACCCCCCTCAATCCCCCCGCAACGGGGGGAAGTAACAATACTCTAGCTCCCTCCCCGTTACAAGAACCGGAGCGACCGGAGCCGAAGGTGAGGATGAGGACTGGGGAGGGGTTCTTCTAAATCCGCCCAAATCCCAAAACAGCCATGCAACCCCTACGCCACCGCATCAACCCCCAGACCTTTGTTATCACCCTCCGGCAAATTGCCAAACACCTGAAAATCAACCCAGAGCGCATCCTCAACGGGGAAAAATGGCATAACGTCCTCTGGGTGCATATTCAAGGATTAGGAGGTTACTTTATCAGTTACCGCAAACTCAAACAGTGGATTGCCGCTTGCCGCACTCTAATCTGCTTCTGCTCAAATCTGGAAGCCCTCAACGCCCTTTGGTCACTCATCCTGCAAGAGGCTCAACGATACGCAGAAGAAGCGTGAAGCGAAGCTATCCCGAAGGGAATCGCCCGACTCGAAGCAAGCTGGCAGCAACGACAAACTGATCTATGCGATCGCATCCCCAACCAACCAGAACATCACTAAAGCGCGATCGCTGATCGATAAAGCCTCAGCAGTGGTTCTTCTCTCCTGCTGACCACCCTAAATCAACCACAATGAAATGATATTAATACGGCTTTTGTCCCTGGAAATTCCCTGGCGGATTGTATTGACAAACAAAGTAATCCATCTGGGCACCTCTAGCTAGACCACAACCAACTTCTGTTGTATTCTTCCAGATAATTTGGGTGTAGTGACCACATTTTTGCCAACCTCCTCTACAGGTATTCGGGAAAGTACTATTGGGAATGAAATACTGCTTTTCACTTCCCCAGTTATCAACCATTTTGGCCTGTGAATAACGCCCTTTAGTGCCAGCCCAAATGTTTTCTCCATAGTTCGTGGAACTATGTTTGAATGTATTCGTAGAAGCCAGTTGCTTCGCCCATTGCTGAGCAGAACTTGCCAAGCTATTAGACCATTTTAGACTGGGCACATTTACTTGTTGACGATATTTATTGTGCGCTGCCAAAACTTCATTCCGATTAATGCTTTGTACCAGCAAGATAGGGGAATTAGAAATTGTTTGAGTCTGGTTTGGTGAAGGCGTTAAGGCTGCTTGGGTTAAATGAACATTAGTAGCAACCAAACCTATACTCACTCCCGCAGCTACCATGAGTGAAATTCGATTGTATAGTTTACGCCTAATAGACACTTCAGTCTTAGCCGTATTTCGGGTTTCCTGTGATTGATTGATAGATATCATTTATTTGGCTATCCTTCATTGAGCAAAATGAAACTCATGATTAGCAAAAATTCACGACGATATTTTAAGTAATAATTTTAATGCATCATTTTACTTAGAAATCGTCAAAGAATCCAGAAAAGCCTGAGCTTCAGGAAAAGCTAAGTTGCCATCGCCTGCTACAACTATTAATTGATATAAAGCTGGCTTTTTAGGGTCGATCATAATTCGTGACATCATGGCCTCGCCCCGCTGACTTTTCCCCTTAAAAGTAATTTCCCTTCCCGTCAAACCATTGAATGTAATCGTCTTTTCACTTGTCACAGTTGAGTTGCTACCTTGAGCTTGTCCATCGCGAATCCCATCCAGCTCTTTTTCAAGACTATCTTTCTCAAAGTTATATTGACTCAATTTTCCAGGGTAAATTATATTGGAAGTTAAATAAGCTCGATTATTAGCTTTGTCTTCATACAAAACCTGCATATACTTAAGCTTCCCTACATTAGGGTTGGCAACCGTCTTATCTTCCTCCTGTGGTTTACTAGGAAACTGGATAGTATAACTGTTATCTTTGGCTTTATAAGTGTACCAATCCTTAGTTACGGAATCTGACTTTGTTTCAGATAAAGCCGAAGATTGTGTTGTGGGTGATTGAACACTGTTTGATGCTACTTGGTTATTGCCGCTACAGGCAGCCACAGGAATAACTAAAGCCAAAGCTGCCGAGATGAAGAGTGATTTCATGTTCGCCATTGAATGCTTAGAAAAAATGAGTGTTCTGCCTGTATATATCTCTAGATCACCTGCTACTTATGCAGTTAGATAATCGCTAAGTAATCTTAGGTGAGAGAACCTGAAATTGGGTGAATGAGTTCAAATCGGAAGGGGACGCACCCTGAATGCTCTCGGAGAGTAAAGTCATTAGGCTCTCCGAAGTTTACCCGTCGGGAATGTCAATTCGAGTATAGTTTGTGGGCAAACTATACCCCAATAACCCGCATACTTTTGTAAGGTTCTCGTTTCCCTCTTGAAGGAGTTGCGGAGATAGAGCGCGGCAGATAATGACTTAGCTCAGCCTGTCCCTGTGATTTGCATCACCCTGAAGACTCTGGGCGATTAACTCACGACACTGGGTTCGGAACTTGTCGCCACATTGAGAATAGTTCCTTCCAGATTGGCGTTCTCCAAATTAGCGTCCGTCAAGTCAGTCTTAGCTAAGTTGGCGTCACTGAAATCGGCACTACATAAGTTAGCCCCATTTAACTTGGCATGTGCCAGGTTGGCTCGATACAACCGAGCTCCATTTAAGTTGGCACCACTCAGGTTGGCTTCTATCAGGTTTGCACCACTCAAATTTGCACCAATCAAGTTGGCACCACTGAGGTTGGCACCAATCAAGTTGGCAATGCTCAAATTGGCACCGTTTAAGTTGGCTGCATGTAGCTTGGCTCGAATCAAGATGGCACCAATCAGGTTGGCAGCCCCCAGCATTGCCTCATTCAGGTTAGCACCACTGAGTTCAGCACCACTGAGGTTGGCACCCACTAAATTGACATTAGTCAAGATAGCAACACTGAGTTTGGCAGCAATCAGGTTGGCATCCCTTAAATCCGCATCACTTAAGTTGGCATCACTGAAGCTGGAACCAATTAAGTCTGCACCGCTAAGGTTGGCACCACTGAGGTTGGCTTCTCGTAGGTCGGCCTCACTCAGGTTCGCACCACTGAGATCTGCACCAGCTAAGTCGGCGTCCCGAAAGTCTCTTTCTCCTGCGGCATAACGTGACAGAAGTTCGTTGACATCCATAGGTTCATTCCCCATTTTGAAAACTCAGTTGTAGCAAAATTTTTCTGAATTTTCCTTTCAGGAGTAAACTAGGGGACGTTTGACGGCTGAGTCAAAATCTCCAGAAATTCTTGCACAACAGTGTCCGGTTCCTCCCAGCATCGGGTCGCCTCATAATGCTCAACAATACTGATGTTAGGAATTTTAAACAGACGAAGCTCTTGTGGCGCAATGATCCTGCGCTCTGCGCTTTGCAGTGGCGTGGGACTATGTCCCGCAACACTTTCGCTATCGCTGCTTAAAGAAGTGGTACCAACGTTAGGAGCGTCCGTGGCGCAAAGACTGACTCGTTCAGGGTCATACAGAGTGCAGACGGGTGGCTCAGATGGCTCACCATTGACTTCCAAAATGCCCCACTTACTCTGGTAAAAAACCAAAAAGTCAATTTCCTTACTATCGATGTGTTGAGTGCTGTGAATGCGTGTCCAGCCATTCAAGTAGAACGGAACGCCAGCACGCTCAAAAGCTTCCGCGATTTTTAGCTCTGTTTTTGAGTGGAAGTAAAGACCATTCCATTCGTAAGGCGCTCTCTGATCTGGATTCCGGATATTCAGGCTTACCCCCAAACTCAGGATGGTTCCTTCTAGATTCGTGTTATCCAGATCGGCATTAGTCAAGTTAGTTCCTGCCAAGTTAGAGTCACTTAAGTCGGCGTTAGACAGGTCAGCATTAGCTAGATTGACATAAGCCAAATTTGAACGACTTAATTTAGCTCCTTGTAGATTGGCTCCTCCTAGATCCGCTTCAATCAGATTAGCTCCGCCGAGGTTGGCTCCTTGCAAATTAGCACCGCTGAGGTCAGCACCAATCATGTTGGTCACACTCAAGTTCGCACCCTGTAGGTTCGCTCTACTTAGTCTGGCTTTAATCAAATTCGCACCACTAATATAGGCACCACTCAGGTTACTACAGGTCAAATCAGTACAACTCAGTTCAGCGCCACTTAGATTGGCACCACTTAGGTCAGCATCCCGTAGGTTCGCAACACCGAGCTTGGCACCAATCAGGTTGGCATCATGCAGATTGGCATCCCTGAGGTCGGCAGCACTCAGACTCGCAACAATCAGGTCAGCACCCCGTAAATTAGCACCAATTAAGTCAGCATCCCGCAAGTCAGCATCACTCAAATCGGTATCACTCAGATTGGCATCACTCAGGTCAACACCACGCAAGTCAACACCACGCAAGTCAGCACCACGCAGGTCGGCCCCACGCAGACATCTCTCTCCTGCTGCATAGCGTTCCAGCAGTTCGTCGGCATTCATAGGTATATTTGGCTTTTTGTGAACTCAATTTCAACAAAATTTTTCTTAAGCTAATCCAAGACCATGATAGGGTCAATTTTTATCTGAGGTTCAGCCCCCAATTTCTAGAACGTTACCACTAAACCTCGATCGCCGAATTAGCCGTCCAACGAGAGCTTTCTACTTTGACTGAAGTTATCCAGACCCTGGTGACAGTACCGTATAAATTCTTGGGCAAACTTTCAGGAATTGGCGCAAAAGACCTTGTAGAAAGAATTAACAACGTAGATTTGCTAGAGCTTGTCAAACCTAAAGTCAGTTTTAGACTCAAGTGTCTAGGATTTCCTCCTTTCTTTTCAATCGGTGGTTGTGTAAACTTGACAACCGCCGTTTTTTTTTGACCCATCAAGGTATGTAGGAACTGCCTAGACAAGGGGCGTGAGCGTCAATTCTGGTTTTGTCAACTTTACTTGTCTTTTGTCGCCTAAAATGTTTTATTTACAAACACAACATAAAGCGATTTCTGAACTTATGTCAAATAAAATTGACGTGTTAGTCAAAAAATAATTACACTTGAATCACTCGTTCAGCATGGAGCAACCTTGATCAAGCAGGTTCCAAGCCATGAAAAACCGTCTACGTACTCTTAGGAGTGAACGCAACTGGTCTCAGGCAAATTTGGCCGAGCGTTTGGAGGTTAGCCGTCAAACGATTAACGCGCTGGAAGCGGGTAAATCTGACCCAAGCCTGCCCCTCGCCTTTAAAATTGCCCAACTATTCCACTGTCCCCTTGAGGAAATTTTTTTTCTGGAGCCAAAGTCTATGTTTGCCAGAAAATTTTGTGCAGATGACAGCTTTGAAGGGTTCAGCCAGCAGGCGATTGAAGTAATGAGGTTAGCCCAAAATGAGTCGAAACGCTTGAGGCATAACTTTGTCGGCACTGAACAAATCCTCTTGGGACTCATGGCTGAAAGAATGAACTTTTCTGCCCAACTTCTCCAGTCAATGGGAGTGACACTCTGGAAAGCTCAGGTGGAAGTACAAAAAATTATCGGTTATGGTTCTACCCTCTTTGACCGCTCCAGACCGTTGACCCCGAAAGCAAAACGAGTTGTCAGATTAGCCTCAGAAGAAGCATCGCGCTTCGGCGAACCGGAAATTAGTACAGAGCATCTTATGCTCGGTCTGATTCGCGAACAGGATGGAGCCTCCGCAACTGTTCTGAGGAACCTGGGTATTAATCTTCAGGATTTAGAACAACAAATTCTCGAACAACTGCAACCCGTCTCACCAGAGGACGAGGCTCCCCCCACATCCAGGAAAATTAGATCCCTTAGCGATAGTGTTAGACCGGGACCGGAGCTATCTGCCTCGGAGAGGGCCTCAGACCTTGTGACGGGTGAACTGAGCGTCCGCCTTAGTGCCAAGTTACTCTCTTGGGTCGAACCTCGCCAACTGGGGCGTGTAGTGGTTAATACAAGTTTTTGGCTACCCAATGCGGAGGTTTCGGTTCCCCGTCTAGCCTTCATTTCACGGGAACGCCTGAAACAGATTCCGGTTACCTATCCTGTACTGGTACCTGACTTAGTTGTAGAAATCAAATCTGCCTTTGACCCACAGGGTTTAGTCCAGGAAAAAATTCAATTATTCATCAACCAAGGAACCTCCTTAGGACTGTTGGTGGAGCGGGAAGAGCAAACTGTAGCTTGCTATCGTCCAGGAAATGAAGTGATTCGACTGGGGAATGAGGATACCTTGACAGCCACAGAACTCCTGCCTGGATGGGAACTTCCCGTATCTGAACTTTGGCCCTATGCATTGGATTGAACACAACTGCGTGTAAGGTGCGTTGTGACACACCCTACTCCTGCAATTTTTAAACAAAGACGCGGTGTTGTAGGCAAGGCATCTGACGGCGGACTTGCTCAAGGCGAACAGGATTAATTTCTGCGATCGCAACTCCTGGTTTTTCTCCAGCATCCGATAAAATCACTCCCCAGGGATCGATAATCATGGCGTGACCGTGAGTGCGTCGTGTGGCATAATGACGCCCTGTTTGCGCTGGAGCAATCACATAACAAGTGTTTTCAATGGCTCTAGCTTGGAGGAGGACTTGCCAATGGTCTTTGCCTGTATAAGCGGTGAAGGCCGCAGGAACAAACAAAATGTCCGCGCCCTTATACGCCAAATGTCGGTAAAGTTCTGGGAAGCGAACGTCATAACAAACAGAAAGCCCCAAGCTGCCTAGTTGATCTGAATGGTAAACACTCGGCAAGTCGGTACCCGCCATCACCGTACTCGATTCTCGATAGGTGTTACCATCGGGGACGTTGACATCAAATAGATGAACTTTTTCATAACGAGTGAGTTCGGTTCCACTGGGATCAATGAGTAGAGCCGTGTTGTAGACTTTTTCCTGGTTGACAGGCACCGGGAAACCGCCGCCGAGGATAGTGACTTGAAAGCGCTGTGCCATCGTTTTGAGGAATTTTTCGCTTTTTAAAGCGATCTCGTTGGCCTCAGCAATCTTGTCTTCCTCTGTACCCAGAAAAGAAAAATTTTCGGGTAAACTGACGAGTTCGGCACCCTGGCGCACGGCAAGTTCTATGAGTTCTTCTGCCTCAACCAAGTTTTTTTCGAGGTCGGGCAAGCTAGTCATTTGAATTGCGGCGGCAAGATAGGACTTCATTTGCAATGTAGGACGGGGACTTCTATAGCTAAGTTTTGGTCAATATAGCAGGCAGAGTCGTTAAAAGCTACATACTCCTTTCTCTGAGAAGCATTGGTTTTACACCTACCCTGTTTGCTTTATACCGCGTTACACAAAAGACAAAAATGACTCCTACGAAGCAGCCGCGCTTGTGTTGACAAGATGTAACGCAGTTCAGCGTTAAACGCGCAAGTTGGAGAAACCTGCACGTCACTGCATTACATCGACGTGAGCCTATCTACTGGGCAAGAGCGTTAGGTTTTTCTTTTGTTTTGGCAGAATATCGTCTCTAATCTTACCTCAGGCAGACAATCTACTTCCGCTTCTTATGTAAACTTCCGATCAATCCCTAGATTCCGATCAATCCCTAGAATTTGGATAGAGTATGGGTAAATAATGTAAAGAAATGTAACAAAAACAGCGATCATGGACAAGAATCCGGAAAAGCGAAACAAAACTTAAGTCGATGCGTCCGTAGTGCTAGAGCTGTTGCTTGAGTTTAAATGAGTCCAAAAGTTCTTGTATTGCCTTTATTTAGCAAGTGAATAAGGAAATCTACCATGAATCTAATCCGTGAAATTGCCCAGCAAGCGCTGACAACCGGTTATCTGACTGTAGAAGCCGAAAACCAACTACGCCAGCTTCTGTCCAAGAAGTACGATTGGGAAGACTTTAGAGCGTTTATAAGATTACAGCAGGAGGCGATGGAAGGTCGGGTGAAACAAGAGTCTCGTGAACTCCTGTACTCTGGAGAGCTTTCGGGTGGCGGTGTCAATCCAGAGGTGGCGATCGCCTCTTAAAGCATGAATCTGTGTTGATCAGCCCTTCAGGGCAACGGCGCTCAAGAAGTTCGTTGCTAGCACTGTAGAGTCCATGTTCTATACATATCTGTGTGTTTGATGTTCTGTCTGAGTCTAGAAGTTACCTAAGTACTCGTAACTTGGAGCTAACCATTGAGTAACACGCGAGCCGTTTTACTGGTGTCGTTCGCGTACCGTCTCCAAGAGAATTAAAGCGCTTCTTACCAATGAGGTAGGTGATTGGCTTGACGCCGCGCTCGCACAATAACAGCTTTGATTTTATGTCAGAACAAATGCAACGCAATTAAACCACAAATACATAAAGGACACCGAGAACACAGTCTTTAGAGGTGGGACACGGGAGAATATGATGATTGAAGTACAGTGGAGAAAAGCTCCCTAAACTCCAGTGGTCGATATTTCTATCCTGATCAAAACGTTTGTTGCTGTGTTTGTCCTAGTCGATGCTTTGGGCAATGTCCCGATTTTATTGGTTCTGACGAAGGGCATGGAACCTGAGCAAAGACACAATGTCGTAGATCGAGCCATGATGATAGCGACATCGGTACTGCTAGGCTTTGCCTTTGCAGGTCAATGGGTTTTGAAGTATTTAGATATCAGTATGGGGTCTTTGCGGGTAGCCGGGGGACTACTCTTACTGCTCATTGCTTTACGGATGCTAGAGGGAGAAATGGATACACCTGTGCTTGAACAGGGACGTGATGTTGCGATTACTCCATTGGCCTTGCCTCTGTTAGCGGGGCCTGGAACACTCACCACTGTCATGCTATTGATGTCTGAATCGCCTACAGCTCATTTGAGTGTTGTGATTGGTATTGTTGCCGCCATGCTCGTAAGCTGGCTAATTGTGCGTTTGGCAGGTCAAATTGATGCTTGGATAGGCCCACAAGGTGCGGTGATTATCATTAAACTTCTAGGTTTTCTGTTGGCAGCTCTAGCGGTGGAAATTGGCAGTGCTGGAATTCGTGAGCTTTTTCTGAACTGATGTACAGTGACTAAATAATTATCGTGCTGACGAAATAAAATAATATTGTTGTTTGAAAGCTTTGATTTGCAGTTACTCTAACCTAATTATGGGTAATTAACCGGACATGATATAAGCCCGCGATCGCTCCTAGATAAAGCCGAAGCGATCACGGTTGAGGCGTTACATTAGGCTGATAAAGTCGGCTTGAGTAATCAGGCTAGAATTGACATCCGCCAGGATTGCCAGCACCTCACCACCATTCTTGCTGATCAGGGTGTTGCCGTTGCTAGAACCAATGGTCAGTTGCCCAAAGGTGAGTCCTCCGGCTAAACCGATCTTGTCTTCACCATCGGCGAAATCCTGACGTTGCAGGCTTAAGTGGTGTAGTTTTCCAACACATTGAGGATAAAGCCTTACTTCTTGGTCACAACGACACGTAATTAGTTTTGGCGACAGCAATTTGTCACCGATGACAATTAATTAGTCACTGTACAAGTGTCCGTACCAGGATATAGGTTTACTTAAAGCCCGTGACGAGGATTGAACTCGTGACCTCACCCTTACCAAGGGTGTGCTCTACCACTGAGCTACACGGGCAAATAAAGTTTGGATTTTCCTAAATCTCGGATTAATCAATCCAAAATTTTAAATCCAAAACTTAGAATTGAAGTGGTGGGCCGGGCTGGATTTGAACCAGCGTAGGCGTAGCCAGCGGATTTACAGTCCGCCCCCATTAACCACTCGGGCACCGACCCATTTTCGCCCACGAATATTAATAGTAGCACAACTCCTATAGAAATCCAATATTTTTTTTGAATCTAGAATTTTTATCAGCTTGGCCTCCCACTCAGCGGCTTAACCCCCATCAGCCATCCCCTGTCGCACTAGGAATAGCACCTTCAGACTCCCCCTCTCCGCAGCACCTTATTAGAAGCGCTACTATTTCTCACCCGTGCTGCCCGACTGGGGAAGTCGCTTTCATCATAAATTTCGCCCACCAGCTCTTCTAAGATATCTTCCAATGTTACCAACCCTACTGTGCCACCATATTCATCCACTACAATGGCAATATGTAATCTATGTTGCAACATTTCCTTAAGAAGATTAGCAACCCGCTTCGTATCAGGAACATAGACAGGCGGGTCCATCGCCTCTGTGACCAAGACCGGAGTGCGACCTTCTTTTTGGGCTAACGTTAGCTGCTGGAGCGCCCGCTTTAGGTGAACAATTCCCACGATTTGGTCTTTCGACTCTTCTTGAACGGGAATGCGGGAATATCCCGTCTCTAAACAGAAATTTACGAGATTTTGCAACGTTTCCTCATGGGAAATCGTTCGCATCTCAATCCGGGGCTTAACCAAATCCCGAACGTTGAGGCTATCTAACATCAAAGCTTTGGAGAGCAGTTGGTGTTTATCCAGATCGAGTTTGCCTTTACCCCCCAAAACCTCAATCAGTAACGTGAGGTCTTTTAAGGATTCTCCTTCCTGAACAACTCCCCCTTGAAAAAATCGAATGGCTGTTTGAGCGATCGTTTCAAAAAAATAAGTGATGCCGAAAACAGATAAAACCCTAGATAGCCAATAGATAGGGCGTACTGTCAGCCTAAAAATTGGCATGACATTATTGATGGCTACGGATTTGGGGGTAATCTCTCCAAAAATCAACACCAGAACTGTGACAACCGCAGTAGCAATGCCCAGACCGGCACTGCCTAGCCAAAGAGCAAAAAGGTTACTAGTGAGAATAGCTGAAAAATTATTGACCAGGTTGTTGCCAACTAAAAGTGTCGTAATAAAACGAGAGCGTTTCTCTAAAACCAACCGGAAAATGCCACTGGGATCACCTTGGTCTTTAATCAGTGACCTGAGTTTGAGATTATCGAGTGCCGTAATTGCGGTCTCTGAACCGGAAAACATAGCCGACAGCACCAGCATAAAGACCAGCACAATAATATCAAGCCCAACATTTCCCAAAAGGGGACCGATATCAGAAGCAGCAAGAAAGTATAACGGAAATGATACTGGCAAAAAATTCACGCTTAGAGCGCAGTGCTTTTAACTGCAAAATTTATGAAAAGAAGTTTTTACTAGATTTGGCTGGTAAGAGGAAATCCAATAGAATGCTTAAAATTCTACTTTAGCGTTAAAGCCCTGAGGCGATCTGCTCAGAACACAAGGAGTAGATCTCGTAACGTCGTTACCACTGACGCAACGCTCATTTGTCCCGAACGGGGTACTCCCGCCTAAAGCAGGATACGGTTGAGGGCGATCGCCGCAACAGACGTTTTTACAGAATTAGTGAGCTAAAAAGCCTTCAATTTTGCATGATCAAATTTCTGAAACTCTTGTAGGATAGACCGGAAAATCCGTGCGTTGAATGCAGTTTGCCGACATAACAGCTTCACTTTGACCTTCGCTAGAGGCGATCGCAAGACGGTAGTTTCAACCCATCTAGTTTGTGAC
Organism: Microcoleus sp. AS-A8; assembly: GCA_039962225.1. NCBI lineage: Bacteria > Bacillati > Cyanobacteriota > Cyanophyceae > Oscillatoriales > Microcoleaceae > Microcoleus > Microcoleus sp. AS-A8. The sequence goes on along the minus strand of JAMPKV010000005.1, from coordinate 196,440 downwards.
ACTCGCTCACTCTCGCTGTCTAGGGAGGCGGAAGCGATCAATGAGGGACTTCCGAAGCTAGCCCCTCAGACTAGCTGTCAGTTAGTTCCCACACTCCGCCATTAACCCACTGTGTACGCACTTTGAAGCGCCCACCAAAGAAGCAAGCCAATACTGCCCAAAACCAGTACGGCCGAAATCGCGATCGCCTTCGGGCTATCAGCTCCCTTAAATTTCATGATTCCACGATTGAGGTCTGACATATCGCTTTGGCTCCTATCTTTAAATTCAAGCGATGTAACAACTCGAATATATCCTGGTCTAGATTATCGATCAAAGGAGGATCAATTCATACTTCACAGGATTGATTTAGAAGCTATAGAGGTAAGGCGTGAACATCTTGCTGGTGAGTTTGCTCGTGTGGGTTGGGCTGTTATTCGTTTTAGAAGCGGCATTACGGTGGCTTTTTGGCTTCGGCAATCCCCTGCTTTATCTAGCCGATCAGGATATGGGGTACTTGTTAGCCCCGAACCAACTCACGAAGCGGTTTGGCAATCGCATTGCCATTAACGAGTATTCCATGCGAAGTCCGACGATTACAAAGACGCGACCCCCCTCAACACTGCGAGTTCTGTTAGTGGGAGATTCTGTTGCGAATGGGGCGTGGTGGACTGACCAAGATCGAACCCTTTCAGCACTGATGACGGCTCACCTGAAACTCCCACTTCCCGAAGCATGGGGCGAAAATCTGAATCGACAAACGCTATTTGAACGAGTTGAAGTTCTAAATGCCTCAGCTAATTCTTGGGGGCCCCGCAATGAGTTAGCTTATTTACAGCGTTTCGGAACATTTCAGGCTCAGGCGATCGTGTTGCTGCTCAATACCGATGATTTGTTTGCCGCCGCACCGACTTCCCAAGTTGTAGGACACGCCCTCAATTATCCGAATCGGAAACCCCCTTGTGCTTTGGCTGAAGTCTACACTCGTTACCTGTTACCGAAGCTCAGAGGTATCGGAATAAAGGCCATTACCCCAAAACTGGAGGTATTGAGAGATAAACAAAGGGGGGAAGTGGCGCTGATGCCTTCACACCCCTCTGCTACCTCGGACAATACCCAGTCCGTTGTTAGTGATCACCTTGACTCCTGCCCAGAACGCTCTTACGCCAACGGAGCGCCGACTTGGACGCCAGGGGCTTCACAAGGCATAACACCTCTTTCTGGGTTAGCACAGCCCTCAACAGAAGCCTTAAAGAACGATCCCTTGGATAGCAACTTGGATGCCATTCGCCAAATTCAGTCCCTCGCGACGCGTGCTGGTGCTGAGTTTATACTCGCCATGACGCCTCTATTGCGAGAAATTGGGGAACCGGGCCCCCGTGACTACGAGCTGAAGGCACGCGATCGCCTCACCCAGCTTACCCAAGATGAACTCATGCACTATCTGGATTTTCTGCCCCTGTTCAATCACTGGGAAACGCCTCAGAGGTTGTACCGCGACCACATTCATCTGAGTCCTCCAGGAAATCAGACAGTGAGTGAAGTGATCGCGCGATCGCTCCAGCAAGTGTTTCAAAAATCAGCCACTTTCACGACAGGGGAAGAGGGAATGACTGACGCTTAAACCTAATCCCCATAGCCCCTAGTCCCTCGTTGTAGCCCCAAGTCCAACCTCAAGGCTACTCACTAAGGGTTAATAGGTGACGACTGACACAGGGCGAACATGCAGGTCGCGGCGATCATAATCCAATGGCTGCCAAACTTGACCATCCAGAGCGATTTGCTCAATTAAACTTGCCAAGCGGAGAGCCTTTAGTGCCTGTTCACCCCCAACGGAAGGCTGATTTCCGCCTCGCACACAGCCCACAAAGTGTTCCAACTCCGCGCAGAGTTTGTCAATGTTGCTGGTGTAAACCTTTTCAATCAACCCATCTTGGCGATAAAGCACCTGACCATAATCCGTCATGCAGTTCGCCGTCGTTTGCCGATGAATCAGAATCTCATTGTTGAGAAAATCGGCTTCCGTCAGCGAGTTTTTGCAATGAGCCGCAATTCGCCGAATTTTGCGGTGTGTCACCTTGCTAGCGGTTAAGGTCGCCACAATTCCATTGGCAAAACCCAAGGTAGCCGTCACATAGTCTAAATAGCCAGAATTGTCCGCACGACTGCCGCTGGCGGTCAACTTCACCACAGGGGCGTCTGCGAGCTCTAACAGCAGGTCAATGTCATGAATCATCAGATCCAGGACGACGGAGACATCATTGGCTCTATCCGAATAAGGACTCATTCGGTGAGCTTCTAGAGCGAGTAATTCTTCTGTCTTTAAAACTTTGCCCAGTTCCTGAAAAGCGGGGTTAAAGCGTTCAATGTGCCCAACTTGCAGGATGGATTGGGATTCTGCTGCGGCATTCACCAAAGACTCGGCTTCGGCAATACTGGCAGCGATCGGTTTTTCTACTAAGACATGAACCCCCGCTTGCAGACAATTGATCCCAACTTCGTGATGCAACTTTGTAGGAACGGCAACACAGACAGCATCTACATAGGGTAGAAGGTCGCGATAGTCCTCAAAAAAACGGACACGGTATTTACTTGCCATGTCCAAACCACGTTCGACATTAATGTCTGCCACCCCTACAAGTTCTACGTCTTTGAGAAAACTTACAACGCGGGCATGATGTTGTCCCATATTGCCAACGCCGATAACGCCAATTTTTATTGGCTGCGGCAGGCTGCGCTGCAAATGGGTATCCGGATGTCTTTGGCACATTCTATCTTGCACTCTTGTCTGCTCCTCCACCACGGGAACTAAGTCGATTTGCTTATTCTGAGCCGCCTTAAACCATCCAGATAGTACCACAGCCCCTCTGAGTGTGAAGAATTCCAAAGTTTTGCCTAGATCCCTCAAAATTTCTAGGAGGTCTTTGGGGCGGTCATTTTCTTTTCATTGTGGTTTTACTACTTCTAGAGCGTCGGATAGATGTGTCAGTTTCTGGGTTGTCCATTAAGACTGCGATTTCCAGTGCTTTTAGACTATTTCAGCTCTCCCTGCCGCCTCACCATGCAGTTTGACAGTAGGGCAGCATGGCATTGGCATCCGCACGGCTGACTGATAAACCGCAATTTCTTTGAGGTCTGTGCGTCCATGAGACGCCAATAACTCACCTGATGCGAGTCGAGAAGTGGAGAGGAGAGTGAGGATGGAGGAGAAAGCTTGTCGGATACTCCTGAAAATTGATGAGAAAGTTCTGCCGTGATGTATAGCAAAAGGCACCGGAGTTCATACAAAGAGCTAGAGGATTCGGCGCGCTGGGTCGCCGAATATCGCAGAAGGCAGAAGGGATGCATATTGAGGGCTCAATGTTCCAGTATTTGGCGAAAGTCCTAATTGCCTTGGCGACTGCTATACCAGGAGGCCCTCTCATTGCACAACTCCTGACTTCTGCTGAATTTAAAGAAACGTTTCTCAATCACTCCTTTTGTGCAAAAGTTGTAATCAGTTTCCATTGAGCCGTCAAAATTTGTAGCCTTAATAATCTTAATCGATTTCATCAATATTCTGTATTTTATGGTATTGATGAAATTAATTCAAACTCCCAATACTAGTGCTTTTGCCCCTACACTTCGCTTATATGATAGATAAGTATAAGAAGATTGGCTTGTTGGCTAGTTAGCCTTGCAGATATAGCCTGAAACTTAGTAGCTCATCAAAGAAGGACTTAGATTTTGAAAGCCGTTATTTTGTTATCTGGAGGATTAGACTCTGCAACAGCTCTCTATCAAGCCAAGGCAGATGGTTATGAATGTTATGCCATTTCTTTTGATTACCAACAGCGCCACCGCAGGGAACTCGAATATGCTAAGGCAATCGCCCATTGTGCGGGTGTGAAGGAGCATCAAATCGTCAGTTTTGATTTGCGACAGTGGGGCGGTTCCGCGTTAACAGATAATGACATTGACTTACCCGAAGAGCGCACTCTGGATGAGATGTCTCAGAACATCCCAATTACTTATGTACCAGCTCGAAATACGATTTTTTTGAGCTTTGGTTTATCTTATGCGGAAGCGATCGATGCTCAAAGAGTTTATGTCGGAGTCAATGCGTTAGATTATTCCGGTTATCCCGATTGTCGTCCGGACTATATCCAAGCCATGCAAAAAGTTTTTGCCCTAGGCACAAAGCAAGGTCGGGAAGGAACAGCTATTGAGATTGCCACTCCTCTGATTGACCTGAAAAAAACTGAGATTATTCAGCTAGGCAACCAGCTCGGTGTCCCTTGGGAACAAACTTGGTCTTGCTACGCTGGCGCTGATGTGGGTTGCGGTGTTTGTGATTCCTGTCGGTTGAGGTTGGCGGCTTTTGCTGAATTGGGATTGCAAGACCCGCTCTCTTATGCAATGAGGAGCGAGGAACTAAACCGATAAATCACAAAATCTTGATTTAGCCCTGTTATTTCATATTTTATCATTGCACTTCAACCTTGATTTGACTCAGATTTTTGCACAGCAAACTCATCCGTTTATAAGAATTATTTTAGGTTTCATCAAGGGAAAAATTAATATAGATTAATCTGATGTTTGTCTCCCAAGAATGACCTGCTGCCTCAATCCCGATTGCCAAAATCCCCTAAATCCAGATGGCTTAAAATTTTGTCAGCGTTGCGGGACAAAACTGGTGCTGTTGCGAAACCGTTATCGTCCCATTCAGCCCCTAGGTCGTGGGGGATTTGGCAGAACTTATCTGGCTGAAGATATAGACAAGCTAAATGAACGCTGCGTCATTAAGCAATTTACACCACAAATTAAAGGAATTGGAGCCATTGAGAAGGCAACCCAACTGTTTGAGCAAGAGGCAAGGCGACTCCAACAGTTAGGGCAACATCCACAGATTCCTGCGCTATTCGCATACTTTAAGGACGGCACTGATCTGTATTTAGTGCAGGAGTTTATTGAAGGGCAAACACTGTTAACAGAGTTGGAACAGCACGGAACATTTAGTGAATTCAAGATTCGGGAATTGCTGCTCGACTTTTTAGCTGTATTGAAGTTTGTCCATCAGCAGGGTGTAATTCATCGGGATATTAAGCCAGACAATATCATGCGCCGCAAGCAGGATAGTAAGTTGGTGCTCATCGACTTCGGTGTAGCCAAATATTTGAGTGGCACAGTAGTCCTACCGAAGACTTACTGCGGAACTCAGGGTTATGCGCCACTCGAACAGATGACCTATGGCGAAGCTTATCCCGCTAGTGACCTTTATGGTTTGGGGGCCACCTGTATTCATCTATTGACTGGCACCACTCCTCATCTCCTCTACAACTCGAAGGAAACCCGTTGGTTATGGCAAGACAAGCCGCCGGGTGCCGCTATTAGTAAGCAGCTAAGGCAGATGTTGGACAAGATGCTCAAGGTTGAGGTGAAGGCACGATATCAATCTACTGAGGAGGTACTCAAAGACTTAACATCTCCCATGATTGGGACTTGGTATGGCGAGTTTGACAATAAACTGGCGAATTTTACGATTAGTTACCATTTAGGTAGCTGGTTTGGTGGAATTTTAACCGTTCAATCTCTGAATGGTCTTTCTCGGATTGGGATTCAGGGTAACCTTGACCCCAGAACAAACGCCATCCAAATGCGAGAAGTGCGCGTCCTCTGGGAACCTTATTCAGGGTTGTGGAATTTGGGAAGGAATACAGGAACTTTGTCATCCGATGAGAAGCAAATTTCAGGGATGGGGCAAGATTCGCTGCAAAATTCATACTCCTGGTCATTCTTTAAAATGGGGGCAAGAGTTGAAATTTGGTATGGCGAGTTTGACAATCAAGCGGCGATGCTCACCGTTACTCCTGAGTCTGGTTCGTTTAGTGGAACCTTGAGTATCCAATCTGTTAATTTTAAGGGTTTTTATCGGATTGCGATTCAGGGAAACATCGATCCTCAGACGAATAAGGTAACGCTACGAAAACTGCGTGTTCTCTCACAACCCACACAATCGACGTCAGAAAACTGGGTCATGCGTATCGCGGCAAAAGTGGCATCAGGTCATTGGGTACTAGGAGAAAGTCAAGGGATTTTGTCGTTAGATGGGCTGCAAATGATAGGTAAGGGTCAATCCCCCAATCAACTGCCCTACTGGTGGTCATTTTCCCTGGAAAAATCCGAGTGGCACGACCGCTATTCGGAGTCTTTATAGGAATCTTCATCGAGATTACGCATTACTTCATCTTCTGGAATCTCCTCTGTTGTGCCCGTTTGTGTCACCCGATGGGGTATTGAAATGTCTTCCAGTGATGTGGATGTGGCCTCCTGACGGTGAATGCGAATTTGATGTACGCGCGGGCCTTCAGCCGAAACGACGGTTAGATTCAGATTGTCATAATTTAGGGTTTCACCCTGTACGGGAATTTTTTGAAATTGGTAGAGCACAAAGCCGCCTAAGGTTTGGTATTCGTCAGCTAAGGGTAAATTCAAATCCAAAAGTTCGTTAACCTCTTCCAAATCCATTTGGGCTTGCACTAGAAACGTTTGTTCATCCAGAATTTGTACGGGCAATTCTTCTGTACTTTCGGGTTCAGAGTTATCACCAATAATTTCCGCAATTAAGTCTTTGAGGGTGACTAACCCGGCTGTACCACCGAACTCATCCACAACCATCATCATAATCAGGTGCGATCGCTGCATCAAGGGCAAGAGTTCCGAAAGCGGCATCGATTCCGGTACAAACCGAGCGGGACGAATCCAGGGCAAAATTGGCGTTTCTAAGGTGAGCTGCCCTTGGGAGAGCGGTTGGGCTAACTCTTTGAAGTAAATAATCCCCTGAATGTCATCCAGGGATTCGCCCATGACGGGATAGCGCGAGTGACCGGTTTGAGCAATTTCCTCTAGCAGCGTCTGGAAGGTTGCTGTACTCGGAATGGCAGCAATGCTGGTGCGGGGAACCATTACCTCTACCGCTTCCACTTCACCAAACTCAAACACGTTTTTCAGGAGTTCGCGTTCTTCCGCTTCTAGTCCGGTGGACTCGCGTTCGGTGGTAATAATCAGTTGTAACTCTTCTGGGGTGACTCGGTTATACCAGCCTTGACCGGTATATTGGATACCGACAAGGCGCAGAAGCAAGCGAGTCGATTGGTTTAAAATCCAGATGAACGGATTAAAAAAACGTGCGATCGCGAGGCTAGGGGGGCCGAGAAACCGCGCGAGTTGTTCTGAGTAAAGCAGAGCAACGGATTTGGGACACAGTTCGCCCAGAACAATTTGCAGATAGGCAATCACAAAAAAAGTGATCGGGATGGCTAGAGAGTGAGCCATAAACTGGCTAACCGATCGCGGCAGGGGCAATTGTCCAATTCCCGCCGCGACCAGAACCGCCATGGTACTCTCCCCAATCCAGCCCAACGCCAAACTGGAAAGCGTAATTCCGATCTGAGTGGTCGAGAGTAAACGCTCGATGCTGCGTTGCAAGGATTGAACGGTTTTCGCCTGAACATCACCTGCATCTGCTAGCTGATTGATGCGCGATCGCCGCACAGAAACCATGGAAAACTCAGCCGTGACAAAAAACGCATTGATTGCAATCAGAAGCAGCACTGATAACAATCGCAGTACAATGTCTTGACCGGTGAGGTTAGAATAAACGCTCACAAAAACTTCCGCAACCTGGGGCAGCCCATCCTTTGCAGGAGTGGGAGAAAGAACGACACCGCACCTTGAGCCGCTGGGTAGAGAGCGGTGCTGTCCCTACCCATCCATGTTTCAAGAACGATCTGATTTGGCAACTCTATCAAAAGTAGAAAAATCTCAAGTTCGTCCTAAAAGAATTGTTACTATTTACGGTTGCCGCACTCAAAGGGTTTATCGGGCGACAGGAATTTCGGACATTTTTAGCTGAAGTCTTTGATCAGGATAATCCGTCAATGTTAACGAAAGCTTTTGGGCATTCTCGATCAAAGCGGCAGGAATACTCACTGTACCTGAATATTCCTGTCCATCGGGAGGCAATTCTCCTGGCAAACCTTCAGTAATCGCGCTCAAGGCACGACCTTGCTCGTCCGTAACGTTCAAAAAGCTATATAGGAATCGTACCGCATTGACTCCCTGATTCTTGAGCGTCACATTTAACAATAAAGAACCTCCCTGTTGATTAGCGGAGCGTATCTCTAACATGACGCCCCGATCCTCACTTTTGATGGGTAAGTTGAGATTAGGATTTGCACTGGCAAAGGATGCCTGTGTGAGCGATGGCTCAGGGGACGGTTGGTTATCTGGATCAGAGGAACTGCTATTGTTAGCTTGCTCGTCCTTGTTCTCAGGTTTCGCGTCGTTCTTGTTCTCAGGTTTCGCGTTCTTGCCAGTATTCTTGATGTACTCGTTAACCTTGGTGAGGATATCTTCTTCCCGCAAAATAGTTAACCCTTCTTTACCAGGAGCAGCCTTCTGTTTATCGGCTACATCTTTGATGGGGCGAACATCTGGCTGGGTAACGCCTTTGAGGGCCTCGTGACCGAGAGTGAATCCCCACATCGAACTCACAAAACCGGCACCTAACATCATTGCCAGCAGAATTAAGGTGAGAGCTACAGTTGAGTTTAATTTCATGAGTGATTCAAATTACTCCGCACATGCTCCGTGAAGTTGCTGTCAGTTATGCTTCTCTTACAGCTCGACAGCCGTTCGACACAAAATTTTGACATAAAAATTCATAGGGAACGGCTTGCTGCCAAAACAAGCAAGCCGTTTCTATCTTAGTTGTCTGTTTTAGCACTTACTCAAAAAAAGTCAATCTCTTGTTTCCAGAAACATGAGTGGGGGGAGTGGGGTCAGAGATGACCGGAGATCATACGAGGATGAGGATGGGAGAAGGTAAGACCGGAGATGAGTGCCCCAGATGACCGGAGATCATATGAGGATGAGCATGAGGGTGGGAGAAATACTAGTCATGCCTTTGGATCATGTGTAACGAACGGTGCCCTGAGTTGGAGAATCACTTGACGGGTTGAGATAGAAATCGTCGGCCCTAGATAAAGTGGGTATGCCAATATGGTAATAATAGATTAACCAGGGTTGGCCGAGCGGTTGAGGCAGCGAACTCATAATTCGCCCAAGGCAGGTTCAACTCCTGCACCCTGGATTGAACAATTCGCGTTTCACTGCCTGTTTCGTTGATGACTCCAGCACAGGGTTATTGAGGTGGTACGCTATCGAAAATAAACTCACCTCCCTCCAGCCGATTACCAAAACGGGGGGGGCCCGAAATGAGTCGCAGTGAAGAATTGAAGGGGTTAGCTAAGTCGGGGGTACGAATGACAGGGTCACTGGAAACCTGTAGTTCTAATTGTTCTCGATAAAGTTTAAAGATACGTTCAGCATCCCGCTCAACTTCCAGATCAGGAAAACCTGCACCCCAGGGTACACCAGCACCAATAATGTAATTGATTTGCCGATCAATCTTGCGGTTGCGGTAGAAGTCTCCAGATTCTTGGAAAAAGGCGCGATTAAATGCCTCTGGAATTGTTTCGAGACGCCTGGGTGGGGTAGTGAAGGATGCGTCAAGACCCATGGTTCTAGGGCCAGTATATTCTCCGGTTGGGTTTGGGACAGTGGTTTGGGCGTTCGCCGCTGAAATAAACCCACTAGAAGCGGCAGCAAGAACCAACGCACTGAGCAACTGGGTCAACCGCATTTGCATAATCCTCACACTCATAATTTTCTCAATAATATCTGATATTGCAGTTTAAGATTGTTGAGGGGCAAATTAGAGGGCGATCGCGCCAATTGGCTCTCTTCGCCAGTGCCTATTTTCAAATGTTTGACTGTAACTAATGATTGACTCACTTCAACCCCCACCGGACTCCAGCACTACCATCGATTTAACTCAACAGCGTCAATTCCTCCTGGATTTATTGTGCCAACTGGCTTACAAAGAGGGGGATTTTGTTCTCTCGTCAGGACAGCGCAGTTCTTATTACATCAATGGAAAGCAAGTGACCCTCCATCCCCAAGGAGCCTTAGCCATTGGGCGTCTACTACTCTCCTCTCTACCCTTCGATACCGAAGCGGTGGCGGGTTTGACGCTAGGGGCTGACCCGATTGTGAGTGCTGTCAGTGTTGTTTCGGCGCTGGAAAATCGACCCATCCCAGCGCTGATTATCCGTAAAGAAGCCAAAGGGCATGGAACAATGGCCTACATTGAAGGGCCTAGCCTGTCCGCCGGAGCGAGGGTGGTGGTCTTAGAAGATGTTGTGACAACTGGGCAATCCGCCCTGAAAGCTGTAGAGCGTCTGAAGGAGGCCGGTTACAGCGTGGAGCAGGTGATGGCGTTAGTAGATCGACAACAAGGCGGTGCCGAGTTGTACGAGTCAAGCGGACTGAAGTTTCAGACCTTGTTTACGATTCAACAACTCCAACTGCGGTATAAACAGCTACAGGCTTAATTGAGTACATCCTTACGACTCATTAACTGACCAGCTTTTTATTGATTCGTGGGGTTGTCCTGAGTTTCCCCGCTGGGGCTGGGTGACACCTTACCTGATGGTTTGGCATCAGGTACAGGCTTCTGTTGTTGGGGTTCTTCCGGCGGAGTTGTTGGGTTTTTGTTCGCTTCGGCTTCGGCTTCGGCTTTTCTTTTTTTGGCTTCCTCAATGAGTTGAGTGAACTTATCTTGCCAATAGCGTTGCTCCAAAAACTTTCGATCAGTTGCAGCAATAAATACTTTATCCCAGCGACCTTCTTCGACAGCTTTTTGCAGCTCGTTGTATTTTGCTTCAGCCGCTTTCCAATCGTCCTGCCATTTTTGAATTTTGGCTTGAGCTTCCTTGTAAGCCTCACTGCCGGGGAGAACTTTTTGAGCGTCAGCGATCGCGCCTTGCAAGTCTCCATTTTCATACTTATCCGCCGCTGTGTCTAACGTCTTGGAACTGTTATCAACAGCTTTTGGCGGAGTTGTTGAGGGTTTCGGCTGAGGAGTCTCAATCGGTCTCTGACTTACTGTCGTCTCCACAGGTTTTGGACTTACGGTCGTTTCAACTGGCTTCGGATTCACTTGAACCGTCTCAACGGGTGTCTGATTCGCTAAGGTACATTTGATGTATTGGCTACCGTTAAAAACCCATCCTTTCTTGGGTGTGCTAATTTCCACCCAACCATTTCGTTCTGCGCCAGTGAGAGAAAGAGAGGTACCTCTCTGAACCGTGGCAACGACCGAACCTTTGGGTGCGGAGCGGATGTTTAATGCCCCGCTGACTACTGTGCAACTTCCATTTGACGTATCTCCCACTTGAGTTCCGTTGCCACTGAAGTTCGGTAACAAGGAACCCTGACGCAGGGCGAAAGCCATGCCAACTGCACCGACTGCGATCGCCATTCCGATGCCAACCATAAGGGGGGTTTTATCAGAAGTGCCACCTGAAGGACTACTGAGCGGGGGATTGCTGGGTTGTCTGGGAGGTGCCCCCGGACTAGCTGCCAAAGTTTGGCGTTCTGAGATCGAGGCGGCTGGATAGGGGGGCGGCGGTACCCTCTGTCCCAACGGGGGGGCATCATTTGCCGATGGAGTCCTGGGGACAGCAGGGTAAGGGGCAGGGGGTGAGTAAGCCGTATTCAGTAGCCGCAATGATTCTAACGCTTCAGCCGCTGACTGATAACGGTCTTTGAAATGATACCGCACCATCTTTGACAACAGCGTTGCCAACCCTCGACTCACCGGCAGCAAATGCTGCCAAAGGATTTCGCCCGTACTGAGGTCTTCTTGGAAATTAACGGGCATCAGACCTGTAAGAGCCTGGATACCAATAATTCCTAATGCATAAATATCACTAGTAGGGCGTGGCTGGCCTAACGCTTGCTCACTGGCCATATAGCCAGGAGTCCCAATAGCAACGGTGTTGCTGGCTCTACCCTGAGTTGCCGCAAACTGAGTTCGGATTTGTTTGACCGCACCAAAATCCACTAAGACTAATTTATGGTCACTGTTGCGCCGGATCAGATTGTCGGGTTTAATATCGCGATGAATAACGCCGTGAGAGTGGACAAAGTCTAAAACACTCAAGACTTCTTCGAGCAGCGTCATGACTCGGCTTTCTTCCCACCGTTGACCCTGTTGCAGCTCTTGAGTAAGTGTATGACCTTCAATAAACTCTTGTACTAAGTAGAACTCTTGGTCTTCCTCAAAATAGGCTAAAAGGCGAGGAATCTGGTCGTGATGTCCAAGCTGTTCCAAAGTTTCAGCTTCACTGTTGAATAAACGTCGCGCCGTTTCCAAAAAGTTTGGATCGCTGCTGAGAGGCTTCAGTTGCTTGACAACACAAGTTGGGTTACCAGGACGCCTGGTATCCCGTGCCAAGTAGGTTCTACCAAATCCACCAGCACCGAGTACTTGAGTGACTTCATAACGCCTGTCAAGTAGCTTGCCTAACATGGGGGTGACGCGCTCGCATAGTTCATTTTCCAATCTTGGCATAGGCTCACGCAGAACGTGTGCCTGGGTTATGCCAGTTCGCTTTCATCTGGCTAAATGTCACTCGCCAGAGAAAAGCGAAGATGCCATTGTAGCAGGTCACATATAGCATATAGCACGTCGCAGCGTGAGCCAATGTGGTCGCTCACTGAGCGTTGTTTCGGTAATACTTTTAGCTTTTGCATAGTACTGATTTTCAATCGTGCACCTCAATTGAGTGGAGCGAGGGCAGCGTGACGGTAAACGTCGAACCTTTTCCAAGGACACTATCAACGGATATATGACCTCCGTGCAAGTCCACACACTGCTTGACGATCGCTAATCCTAAACCCGTCCCTTGAGTGGTAGCTACGTTAGACGCCCGATGGAAAGACTCAAATAATCGGGGTATATCTTTTAAGGGAATGCCAATGCCTTGGTCTTGAATCCGGAAGACCACTTGGTCGGGATGGCAGGTCAGGTCTAATTGGACGGCACTTCCTGGGGGAGAGTATTTGAGGGCGTTGCCAAGGAGATTTATGAGGATGTAACGAACGAGCTTTTCATCTAGAAAATACTCCATGGGAGCCGCTTGTTCACACTCCAGTGAGGTCGTTTCAGAAAGCGCGAATGAGCACTCTCCCAGCGGAGTGAATATAATGTTGTGTTGTTTTCTATCCGCTACGACCAGTTCACTGGCCAAAGAGCGGCATAGTTGCACTAAGTCTACAGGAGCGGGTTTAAGTTGCAACTTGCCGGCCTCCGCCTCGGACAAGAGCAAGACATCTTGTACCATCGAGTTCATCTGCTCGATCGCGCTAGAGATACGGTTTAAATGCTCTAGCCGTTTCTCTTGTAAGTGGGGGTCTGAATAACGTTTGAGCAAGTCCGTTGAAGACTGAATTGTTGTTAGAGGAGTGCGGAACTCGTGAGAGGTCATGGCGATGAAGCGTGACTTAGCTTCTGAGAGTTCTCGTTCCCGCTGAAGTGCCTTTAACGTCTCTTCCTCCGCTTGCTTGCGTTCAGTAATATCTACTACTGTTCCAAACAGTTGGATGACCTGCCCAGCGCTGTTAAAAATGGCTTCTCCCCTAGTTTCAATATGCCGGAGTTGACCATTGGGTCGCGTGATCCGAAAGACGATTTCGTAGGATGTCCCATCGGTCAGTGCTCGATAGACCAATTGCTCAAAACTGCCTCGGTCATCGGGATGCATCATCTCGATGAGTTGGCTATACGTGGGTTGGGGTCCGGTGGGGTCAAGACCGAAAATGCGTAACTTTTCCTCTGACCACATTAACTGCTGCGAGCGCACATCAAACTCCCAGATTCCGAAATGGGCTATTCTTTGTGCGGCAGCCAAATGAGCTTCACTCTTCCTGAGTTGATCTTCTACACTCTTGCGCTCGGTAAGATCCATCATCACACTAATCAATCTCCTGAGTTGACCTGATTCATCAAACAGAAAATCGCCCTTCTCTGCCGCCCAACGAGTCGTATCATCAGGAAGCAACAGGCGATAATATTGCAGGCTAAAGGGTATTCCTTACTTCTCAATTTCTAACACAAGCCTATATCGTCCCATTTCGGTCCTGATGATGGATGTGATCAAGGTAACCGCACAAGGCTGTACTTCAGGACTCGCGATATTCTTCAAGGCACAGAAAATGCACTCGTCCCGACGCCTCACCGGCCACAATCGTTACCCCATCCGGCGCAACGGCACAGGACAGCAATGCACCATCTCCGATGAAACTGGCAATAACCTGCCGACTTTGCAAATCCCAAACTTTGAATGTCTTATCCCAGGACCCTGAAAGCACTCGCTTACCATCCGGCGTCACCACTACAGTTAAGACTGGGTCGGTATGACCGATCAGGGTAAACAATTCCTTTCTCTTTTTCAAGTCCCAGACCTTAATTGTTTTGTCATAAGATCCCGAAATCAGCCACTGGCTATCCGTCGTGAGCGCAACCGAATTGACTCCGCTAGCATGACCGATCAGGGTAAACAGTTCCCTCCTACTTTTCAAATCCCAAACTTTGAGCGTATTGTCATAGGAACCGGAAATCAGCCGTTGACCATCAGGTGTTACTGCGATCGCATCAATACCTCTGTTATGACCTGTTAGGGTAAAGAGTTCCTCTCCTGTTTCTAAATTCCAGACTTTGATGGTCTTATCGTAAGAACCGGAAATCACCCACTGACCATCTGGCGTGACGGCCACTGCATTAACCCTACCGTTATGACCGGTGAAGGTAAAAAATTTCTCTCTCGTTTCCAGATTCCAAAGGATGAGCGTGCTATCTTCTGACCCAGAAACAATCCAATTTTTCGTGGCGGCGATCGCGTGAATTTTACTGGTATGACCTGTCAGGGTGAAGTGTTCTTCTCCCGTTGCCAAGTTCCAGACTTTGATCGTCGTGTCATCGGAACCGGAAATCACCCAATTTCCCGTGACGGCGATCGCCTTTGCACCACCCCTATGACCGGCGAAAGTGAACCGTTGTTTCTGTTTAATGTCGAGATTCCAGACTTTGAGCGTCTTGTCATTCGCCCCGGAAACCACTCCTGTCCCGTTGGGTATTGCCGTCACGGCGTTGACCCTGCCAGTATGACCCATGAGGGTGAACAGTTCCTCTCCCGTGGCTAAATTCCAGACTTTGAGCGTTTTATCGTAAGACCCAGATATTAGGCGTTTGCCATCGGGGGTAACAGCGATCGCACGTACCGATTGAGTATGACCGGTCAGGGTGATCAGTTCCTTCGCTGTTTTCAGGTGCCAAACTTTCAGGGTGGTATCATCAGCACCGGAAATGATTAACTTACCATTCGGTGAAACCGCGATCGCTTGAATTGACTCAGCGTGAGCAACAAGGGTCAAACGTTCCTTTTTTTTGGCTTTGAGATGCCAGACTTTAAGCGTCGTGTCATCAGAACCGGAAACCACCCGCTTGCTATCTGGGGTGATGGCGAGGGTTTGGACGGTGTCGAGATGACCACTGAGGGCGAATAATTCCTCCCCTGTTGACAAATTCCAGACTTTGAGCGTCGTGTCATCAGAACCGGAAATTACCCGTTGGCTATCGGCAGTTACTGCGATCGCTTGTATTTTACCCAGATGACCCGTTAGGGTAAAGTGTTCTTCTCCCGTTGCCAAATCCCAAACTTTGAGCGTTTTATCACTGGAAGCGGAAATGAGGAGTTGCCCATCTGGAGTCACGGCAACGGCTTTCACCGCTTTAGTATGACCGGTAAGAGTCGAGAGTTCCTCTCCAGTTGCCAAATTCCAGACTTTAATGGTTGTGTCATTCGATCCAGAAATTACCCACCGACTATCGGGTGTCACTGCAACAGCTTGTACTGCATCAGTATGCCCTGTGAGAGTGCATAGCAATGCGCCACCTGGAGGCATCAAGCTAGGGGTTAAAGGACGTAGCCAAGGAGTTTCCCTGGGTTTAGCTTGCTGTAGCATCGCCTGAATTTCTGGTACTTCAAACGACAGCAAACGCCCTAATAGTTGCCCTGCCAATTGGGTTTTGTCTTTAGCGAGAATGTGGGCTGAGAGTCTTAAGGCTCCTTGAATTAACGTTAAGGTGTCTGCTTTATCCTTTAGACTCCCCCTTAGTCCTCGCCGAGAGGCATCAGCTTCTAATTGGCAATGTCCAGTCTCTGCTTTATCGGTTAGATCCCCCTCTTGCGCCCCTTTAACACGGGGGGGATAATTCTTAACCTCTTGCCTTTCTTTGTCAGGGAGGTTGGGGGGAACTGAAGGGGTGGCTAAGTCGTAATCCTCAATTAGGAGTTGTATTCCTAAAGCCAAAAGCTTGGCTTCAATAAAATCGAAATCTGTAAGTAAGCGATGCAATCGCTCAAACTGAGACGCTTTCGCCAAGTGACTCGGTAGAGTTTCCAAAGCGTACTGTCGCCGTTCTGGTGACATTTTAGCTAAGCGATCGCGTAGGGGGACGGATTCGCGTCCTTCGCCTAATTCACCCATCAGCTTTCATCCTCATACCAAATCCGAATTGACTACCCCCTTTTTTTAAAGTAACCACAGAGGCACAGTGTTCGCTGAGTAAAGAACAAGATGGAGAAGAGATGAGGATTTGGGATCACAACCCCAATTCTTGGGCTAAGTTATCAGCAATCATCGCATTAATTCCCTGAATCGTGACTCCCGCCGCCTGCACGATATCCTGGCAATGCAGAAAATCTTGGAAACTGGTGTGATAGATGCTGTAGCCAGTTTGTCCATCAATGCGTTGTTCTCGCAAAAACTGCTGCCATTCATCCAGTACTTCTTGAACTGTCAAGGCATCCTCCCCGGAAAACTCGGAAATTAACTGGCGAGAAACAGGTTTTCGGGCTTCTGCTAAAACATAGACAATCTTAATCTTGGTGCGGGGCAGAGGTTTTGCTGTCATGCCCATATTTTGCCAATGTTGGTAGTAGTATTGCTCCAAACCTTCTGGTAAATTTTCGATGGTTAAATCTTGGTAAGTGCCGCTTTCAATTGCGGGTAGTACGTAGCGCAAGTACATGAAGTTGTGATCGCTTTTCTCGGCTAAGGTGGTAACGAACTCCTCAACCGTCAATCCCTGACTACCAATCCAGGTTTGTAACGCCTCACTGTGGTTAACACGGCATCGAATATAGGTTTTTGCATCTTGCAGACTCTCGGTAGCATACTGCATCAACTCAAACACACGATGGTGGTTCACCACCATCGGCACCGGTGTCATGCGTTTGGTTAGGATAAAGTAAACGCTCTGGGGTAGAGAGGCGGGTAGATATAAAACATTGGCACCAAGAGTGTGACTACTTAGATCGACCTCATCTAAAGCATCAACGGCAATCACTAATTTAGATGTTGATTTGGCTCCCGTCTTTAGGGTTGTCGTGGCATAGGTATCGTCTACACTCGTGTCTAGCGTGCTAATTTCATTCAACAGCCGTGCTAAAAAGTTACCGTCGCGAGTATGTTCGGGGGTTAAAGGGAGAGAATAGGGTAACTTGTAGCGTTCAATGAGTTGAGTGCAGACGCATTTCAGGAATTCTTCCGCACGATTAATGCCTTGCGATCGCACATTAAAGTGTGCCACACACCGCGTCCGCTTGACATACTCCGCCAGAATAGCGGTTTTCCCTACACCAGGGTCAGCCTCAATAATGAAATAGCCGCAAGCTTCATTGTCCAAAAACTCTTCAATCGCCGCGAACACATAGTTTCGTCCCACAAATCCTTCCGTTTTATCGGTAATTAGAGACTGAAACGGCAGGGGAACCCCTTGAGTCTCCGGTTCCTCGCTGCATGAGGATGGAGGCGGGCAGGTTGGTGCAATTAGAGTTGAAGATTCAATATTATCGGGTTGTGCGCGAGCAAACAATTGTTCCAACGCTTCGAGTGCTTCATCGGCATCTTTGTAGCGTTGGCGATAGTCATAGCGCACCATTTTATTTAAAATAGCGGCTAAACCAGGGCTAATGGCGGCGTGATCGCTCACTAAGCCACAACCAAACTCCCCTGTGTTGGCATCTTTCGGTAGCCTTCTAGGAGATAATCCAGTCAAGGCTTGTAAACAAACCATCCCAACAGCATAGATATCACTACTAAAGTGGGGATTAGAGGCTTGTTGTTCGCTAGGCATATAGCCAGGAGAGCCAATGGGAATGGTTAGGCTGGTTTGTTTGGGAGTATAACGCGCCTGGTTACGGACTTGTTTAACCGCTCCAAAATCAATGAGAACAATCTTGCCATCTCTATTACGTCGAATTAAATTAGCGGGTTTAATGTCGCGATGAATGACGTTTTCTTGATGGACAAAGGTTAATACTTGCAAGATATCTTGCAAAATCCGCATGACAGAAGCTTCGCTTAACTTTTCGCGGTGAGCAAGTTCTTGATGTAAGGTTTGGCCTTCAATATAATCTTGGACTAAATAAAATTTTCCGACCTGCTCAAAGTGAGCTAAAAGGCGGGGAATTTGGTCATGTTCGCCTAATCGGTATAACATTTCCGCCTCACGCTCAAAGAAGCGTTGTGCTGTCGTCAAGGTTGCGGAATCGCTATCTCTAGGTTTGAGTTGCTTAACGACACACAAGGGGTTACCGGGTAAATGCATGTCTTTGGCTAGGAAGGTTTGACCAAATCCCCCCATCCCCAAGGGTTCGATAACCTGATAATGACCCGCCAGTGTGGTTTCCATAAACAAACAGTGCAATTGCTCGTGACAAGGAGCAGGCTTCTCGATAATTGAGTGTAACTTGACGACTTGGCTTTATTGAGTGCCACAGAATTTCGTTCGTGGGTTGTGTGGCAATCTATTCACAGAATAATGGGTTTTGTAGGGGTCACTCTTGTGCCTGCCCTTGGCTTTGGGGCAACCATCCACGGTGGCGCAAGCATCCACCGTGGCGCAACTAACCCATCCTGGGGCAACCACAAGGGATTGCCCCTACAGTCGTTATATTGACAAATATGTGATGAGGCGTATTGTCCCGATGTCTAAAAAACGCGATGAGTCTTTACACAGTGCTAGCCCAGCCTCAAACCGTCCCCCAGCGGCTGGTAACCTTTCCTCAAATTACCAGATGACTCAGCGAGAAGCGCAGATAGCGTCTCGGTTTAATCGACAGTATCAGGGTGAAGCCTTTGAACTGCCGGAGGAAGTGGAGGCGATGCCCATTTTTCAGGAGTGGGTTGGGGGGACACTTACCAGTAAAGTTGCCTCGAATTTCTGGGAAATTGCTAAACCTCAAAAGAATCAGCGTTGTTTGGATATTGGCTGTGGGGTTAGCTTTTTGATTTATCCGTGGCGAGATTGGGATGCCTATTTTTATGGTCAGGAAATCAGTATAGTGGCGCGGGATGCCCTCAATGCAAGAGGTTCTCAGTTGAACTCGAAACTATTCAAGGGCGTGGCGTTGGGGACGGCACAACAGTTGGCTTATGAGTCTGGGCAGTTTGATTTAGCGATCGCAACAGGATGGAGTTGCTATTACCCCCTTGATTATTGGGCTGAGGTGATGGCGCAAGTCAAGCGGGTGCTGAAGCCGGGGGGGCAATTTGTGTTTGATGTCCTCAATCCAGAGCAACCTCTGGCGGAGGATTGGGCGGTTTTGGAAATGTATCTGGGTGCTGAGGTTTTTTTAGAGCCAATTTCTGAGTGGGAAAAAATGATTAAAGCGACGGGCGCTAAGCTGGTGAAGCGGAAATCGGGTGAGTTGTTTGAGTTGTACTTGGTTCGTTGGTCGTGAAATTGCCTTGTTTCACACCCACTCCCGATGTGACTTGGTCAACTCTTGATGCTCATTGCCGGAATCTTTTTAAAGCATAAGGTGACCATTTCGGACAACTTTGACCATTTCGGACAACTTATGGTTGTAGTGACACAACGACTAGAAAATTGATTAATAAATTTGGATGGGGGCGGCGAGACTTGAACTCGCACGACCGTTTAAGGTCAACGGATTTTAAGTCCGTAGCGTCTACCATTCCGCCACGCCCCCGTGCTAGGTTGCACAGAAATCTAATATTACTACAGAACCCGTGCAATTATCTATTGCACCACTAAGTAGGTCTTATATGCAAGTAGAACCGCAAGGAACTGTCACACTGTAGAATGGGAAAGTTGAGCAGGCCGCTTTGAGTCTTGAATTAAAGTGAGCCGAATGCTCCTCAACGTGCGAATATGCCCCGCACACCCTTGACTAGCACTTTTTCGTTGTTTGCCCTGAACAGAAACTATGCTTGTTGCACTGCTGTACCTGGCCTTGAGCGGAGTTTACCTTTTAGTGGTTCCTGCCGCCCTTTATCTCTACCTGCAAAAACGGTGGTATATTGCTAGCTCCTTTGAGCGCGGTTTTATGTACTTCCTGGTGTTCTTTTTCTTTCCGGGTTTGTTGCTCCTGAGTCCTTTCCTGAACTTTCGCCCCAAGCGGCGTCAGATTCAGGCATAAATGGCATCTGCTAAATTATTGCTAAATGCGACGAATTGACGCGATTGGAATTGCCTTCGGTGTTTTTGCCGCTGGCGGAATCATCTACGTAGTGTTACAGGTAGCTGGACTGGATAGCCTGAAAGCAGGCATCTGGAGTCAGGCATTATTGGTTGGCGGTTTGATCGGCTGGCTGCTGACCTATTTATTCCGAGTTAGCAACAAGAACATGACGTACAACCAACAGGTGAAAGATTATAAGGAAGCTGTCCTGCAAAAGCGCCTCGAAGAGATGACTCCTGAAGAATTGACTCAGTTGCAAGCAGAAATTGAAAAGGAGCAGCGATCTGAGGCCACTGATCGGTAATAATTAACATTGCTCTACTTTCTACACCCTTAGATGACTTCTTGGGGTCAATCCAAAATCCAAAATCCTCGCATCCAAAATCGAATGACCTCGGTTTCCGCTTGCTTCAAATCCCTACACGATTCTTCTCAGTGCGCCCTGATTCCCTTTATCACGGCTGGTGACCCCGATTTGAAGACCACGGCGGAAGCTTTACGCATTCTCGATGAATCGGGTGCTGACTTGATCGAATTGGGGGTTCCTTACTCAGACCCCCTGGCAGATGGCCCTACCATTCAAGCGGCGGCAACTAGAGCGTTACAACAGGGCGTGCGCTTGGATGATGTCTTAGAGATGGTGAAGGAGGTTGCGCCCCAGATAAAAGCGCCGATTATCCTGTTTACCTATTACAACCCAATTTTAAATCGAGGCATTGAATCGTTTTTAAAGCAGATTGCGGAGGTGGGTATCAAAGGATTAGTGGTGCCTGACTTGCCTTTAGAAGAAGCAGAATCTCTCCTAACACCTGCGGCAGAAATTGGGATTGAGGTTGTTCTACTGGTTGCACCCACCAGTTCAAAAGAACGTATTGAAGCGATCGCCCATCAGTCTCAAGGCTTCATTTACCTGGTTAGCGTTACAGGCGTCACGGGAGTCCGAAACCAGATAGAATCACGAGTTCAAGATATCCTTCAGCAGATGCGTACTGTAACCGATAAGCCCATTGGTGTTGGCTTTGGTATCTCCCAGCCCGAACAAGCTCGACAGATCAAAGATTGGGGAGCTGATGCGGTAATTGTCGGTAGTGCCTTTGTCAAACGATTAGCAGATGGCACACCCGCTGAGGGATTGTCTGCCATTGGCGAGTTTTGCCAAAACTTGAAGTCAGCCCTTAGCAATTAGTCAGCAGGCAGAGCGGTTTGTCGTTGAAGTCCATCCACTTCAACGATGGGCGTCAAGCTTTGCTTGCTTACCAGAGTGGGATGACACCATAAGCATAAGTCCCGAAATTTGAGGAAATCGGTTGCATTTA
Organism: Microcoleus sp. AS-A8; assembly: GCA_039962225.1. Classification (NCBI taxonomy): domain Bacteria; kingdom Bacillati; phylum Cyanobacteriota; class Cyanophyceae; order Oscillatoriales; family Microcoleaceae; genus Microcoleus; species Microcoleus sp. AS-A8. Next base: position 174,704 of record JAMPKV010000005.1, on the reverse strand, counting down.
GGCCAAGCCCATTGCTTCCAATTCGTAAAATTCAACACCTGCTCGTTCAGCTTTTTCAGCTTAGATCTAGGCTAGCTCAGTTAGGGCTTTAGATGATATGCATAAGTGACAAGAGCCAGAGAGATAAGTAAATACGACGCGTCGCAGCTCAATGGCAAGAGACGGTATGAACTTCATACACAACGGAAACCGAAAAGTCTCTTTCTACTACTCCATGAGTCTCGGCTTTCCAGATAGTCCCTCATGGTGGAAACCCACCACCGAGGATGAAAATAGGAAGTATCAGGAACGATTTTGCTCAGTTTCCGACTCTATTTTCATAAGACATCTACTGACGAAAAACTAGAGTAGACAGCTTTGTAAAATCAATAAACTGCCATTGATTCACCTGTTTCATATTCTTGCTTTTTTGTCAATCGTTAAGATCTAATAATTTAACCAGGAGGGGTTTGAAGAATGGGGTATCACAAGTTGAGTTCGTATGTGGCAACTTTTTCCGTGGCTCTGTGTGTGGCACTTGCGCCGTTCTCTTTGGAGACACCACAAGTCAGTGCACAGCCACTATACGTCAGTATCAAATTCCCAGACGCGCCTGTAGGAACGCCCCGGAGATCAATCGGCGGAGGGACGCGTGGAGAACCACCCTTAAGAGTTTTGTCTCCCCAAAGTGATGTAATAACAACGGTTTCAGCCCAGCTGACCTTATTTTTGTATATTCCTCAAACCCAAGCAAAATCCGCAAAATTTGTGGTTTATGACAACCAGGGGCAACTTTTTTACCAAACGACGGTGGCACTCCAAGGTATTCCGGGTGTGGTGAAGCTTAGCCTACCCAAAACTTTAGGGTTGAAAATTGGTCAAGAATACGATTGGGCGTTGACGCTCGCTCAAAACCCGGAAACTGAGGAATCCAATAGCTCGGTTCGAGGGAAGATCAAGCGTACTGTCCTCACTTCAACACAGAAGGCTCAGTTAGCGGCAGCCAGACAACCCCTCAAGCAAGCAGAGGTCTATGCAAAAGCGGGAATTTGGCAAGAAACTATCAGTATTTTGGCTCAATTACGCCATGACCGTCCGAGCGATCCCAATATCAATGCGGCTTGGGAAGAACTTTTAGAGTCAGTGGAGCTAAAAGAGATCGCTACTGAACCACTGGTTGAGTGTTGTAGAGCCGATAACTGATCTAACAAGGATGGAGGAAAGCAGAGAAGATACAAAATGAAGCGGAAAATTGTTTCATACTTCATACTTTAAACTTCCTACTTGACTTCATCCTTCCGTTCAATTTTGAACACAATCTTATGAGAGAACGATTCAAGCGGGTGCTTTGGAACTGGCGCGGGGTGTGGATTACGGCTCCCACGACCGCAGCATTAGTCATTCTCCTGCGGATGCTCGGCCTTTTACAGCCTTGGGAGTGGGCCGCTTATGATCAGTATTTTCGGCTGCGTCCCCCTGAACCACAAGACAAGCGAATTGTCATTGTCGGTATTGATGAAGCAGATATCCGAGCCATTGGACAACCCATTATTCCCGATGAAATCTATGCCCGATTGCTGGAAAAACTCAAAGCGATGCAGCCGAGAGCCATCGGGTTAGACATTTATCGCGATTTACCCGTAGAACCAGGTCATGAGAAATTAGTTCAGGTGTTTAAATCTACCCCGAATTTAATTGGAATTCAAAAGGTAGTTGGCAATAATAGCCGTGAGGCGGTAGCACCCCCCCCCGTACTCAAAGCTAAAGGACAAGTGGGTTCTAATGATCTGATCGTGGATGCCGATAACAAGGTACGGCGTGATTTGCTGTTTGTACAGACTCCAAAAGGGGAAATGATGCCCAGTTTGGGTATGTATCTGGCGTTGCTGTATCTGGAGAAGGAAGGCATCCAGATCCAGGAAATTCCAGGAACAACGGATTGGCGGTTGGGTAAGACAACTTTTGCCCGCTTTCAATCTAATGATGGGGGCTATATCCGAGCAGATGATGGGGGCTTCCAGGTATTGTTGAATTACCGGGGATCGAGCAATCGCTTCACGATTGTCCCGATGAGAGATATTCTCAATGATAAGGTGGCGAAGGATTGGGGGCGCGATCGCATCATTTTAATTGGTGGAGTGAGCGAGACTTTCCCAGATTTGTACTTTACCCCCTACAGTAGCAGTCTGCTCAGTAGCCCAGAGCGCATGGCTGGGGTAGAAATTCATGCTAATATCGCCAGTCAGATCCTCAGCGCGGCTGTTGAAGGTCGCTCTCTGCTCAAAAGTTGGCCTGAACCCTTGGAGTGGCTGTGGATTTTGCTTTGGGCTACCGTAGGTGGCGTTTTAAGTTGGCAGGGACGTTACACGGGTGGGGTGACCAATTTTTCCATCCATCGGGCATTTGGGCCAATTCTGGCGGGCGGAACGTTGGCCGGTAGCACTTACATAGCCTTTGTTGGGGGATGGTGGATACCGGTTATCCCACCCGTCTTAGCTTTGTCGGGTTCTGCGTTTGTCATTATGGCTTACATCGCCCAAACGGCTAGAGGAATTCGTAAGACGTTTGGGCGCTATTTGACGGATGAAGTGGTTGCTAATTTACTTGAACATCCTGAAGGATTAAAACTCGGCGGCGAGAGGCGAAAAATTACGATTCTGACGTCCGATTTAAGAGGATTCACAGCTTTGTCTGAACGCTTATCTCCAGAAGAGGTGATTAAAGTTCTCAACCTCTACTTGGGCTGCATGGCAGATGTGATTACTCAATACCAGGGAACTATTGATGAGTTTATGGGGGATGGAATCTTGGTTCTGTTTGGTGCTCCTACGGCGAGAGAGGACGATGCTCAAAGAGCGATCGCCTGTGGAATTGCGATGCAACTAGCCATGGATTCGGTTAATGAAAAAATAAAGCAATTAGACTTGCCCCACCTGGAAATGGGCATTGGCATCAATACGGGTGATGTAGTCGTGGGAAATATTGGCTCCGAAAAGCGTAGCAAGTATGGTGTTGTCGGTAGCCAAGTTAATCTGACTTACCGCATTGAATCTTATACAGTAGGTGGTCAAGTCCTGATCTCAGAATTAACGTTAAAAGAGGCCGGCTCAATTGTTAAAGTAGAGGGGCAAAAAGAGGTCTACACCAAAGGTGTTAAAAAACCCGTCACTATCTATGATGTTGTCGGAATTGGTGGGGAATATAATCTATTTTTAAAACAACAAGAAGAAGAATTCTTTCCCCTGGATGCAGTTATTCCGATCCAATACGCTATTCTCGATGGAAAGCATGTTAGTGCTGTTATGTTAAAAGGCAATTTAGTCAAGCTTTCTGCCAAAGGGGCTGAAGTCAGGTCTCAATCTTCTATCGTTGCTTTAAGTAATATTAAATTCAATTTATTAAACCACAATACCCCAGACTCAGCCAGTGAAGATATTTATGCCAAGGTCATAGAAAGAGACACAGATAATGGAAATTTTTGTATCCATTTCACTTCCTTACCGCCAGATATAGAATCCATGTTAAATAACCTTTACAAATATAGTGCTTCTCAGCGCTAAAAGCTGATGAGTGTCCCAGAATTGAACACTAAAGAGGTAGCTTGAATTTTCTTCTTCAGTTTATTAATTTTCGTTGACTTCTACCATTTCTCTTTTTCTCTGCTAGACTTGAGTCGCTCTTTAGCGGTAATTGGTAATTGGCGCTCTCTCATCCCCACCCTCCATTCCCTCGTATGTCTAGTAATCGTGTAGAGAACTGGTATCACAGCCGTTTTCATAGGGATAAGCCTCACCCCCTACAAGGAGCAGAGGAAATTTTTTGCCTCCGGAAAAAATAGAAAAGGCTTGAATCAAGATGTCTCCACGTTCCTCTGTCAGGACTGTTTAGAGAGTCATTTTTTCCGTATCGCCTACTTCTTGTCGTCCCTTTCGCCTCGTTTGCTCTATGGAATTCATTTAAAAATCGCAGTCATATTCTAACTGTATGCTCCTCTTTCTTAGAAAGAGCGGTTATTTTTTGCTACTCAATTGAGGCTCACAATTGAGTGACTGACTATTAGATGGAATTCCAACAGCAAATTTTCTATTCAATGAAAATCAATTTTTGTAAATTAATCTTGTTAATGAATTTTATAATACTTTTAAAATCGGTAGTTGAGCAACAAGTCCAAAATGATTGGATTTCAATATTGAGGACACAGAACAGACAGCAATGAACAATATGCCACAAGAAATCTTGACAAAAATCTACCAAATGCTAGTGGCTCCCCTATTTAAACTTGGGGATACTCCTATATCGATTGGTTCGATAGTTCAACTAATACTATCATTACTGTTTGTCGTTTTCCTTACTCGTGCTTGCAAGAATTTACTTAAGCAACGGCTGCTTGTTAGACTGAAAATTGATGAAGGGAATCGAGAAGCTATCGCAACAATCATCAGCTATAGCTTCGGTACCTTAGGATTAATCGTCGTCCTGCAAACAACGGGCTTTAACCTCGCTTCTTTAGCTGTCTTAGCGGGAGGCTTAGGTGTGGGAATTGGTTTAGGTTTACAAGACGCAACAAAAAACTTTGTCAGTGGTTTAACCTTATTGCTGGAAAGAAAGCTAAAGGTTGGAGACTTTGTTCAACTTGATACACTTTCAGGCTTTATCAGAGAGATTTCGATTCGCTCTACTTTAATTCGCACACGGGATGGAGCCTATGTCGTTGTTCCTAATAGCAAAATGGCAGAGGATAGAATTGTAAACTGGAGCTATGATGGCTTCAAATCAAGGATTAAAATTCCTGTTGGTGTTTCCTATGACAGCGATCCAGTCGTCGTAACAGAAATTCTTTTAAAGTCAGCTTATATGGAAAAAGCTGTATTTCATGAGCCAACTCCTGAAGTTGTTTTTACAAGCTTTATGGATAACTCATTAGGTTTTGAACTATGGGTGTGGGTAAATCGAATTGATCGGGAAGCTCAGATTAAAAGCTCCTTGAACTTTATCATTGAGTATAATTTACGCCAACAAGGAATCACGATTCCCTTCCCACAAATGGATTTGTGGTTTCGCAATCCTGAAGTCTTCACCTCAAGACTGAGTTCTAGGAGGAATGGACAAGATACAGCCCAAATGGTGCAGGAAGAATTACCCAAACAAGTATCAAAGCCCTTAGCGATTAAAGATTTGCTCAGGCAAGTTACTTATTTCCAAAATTTTACTGACTTAGAATTGCGGCAATTGATTGAAATTGGGTATCGGAAACGTCTAGTAGAATCCACTATCTTATTTCGAGAAGGCGATCCAGGGGATGCTTTTTATATTATTCTTTCGGGTTCCATAGAAGTGTTTGTCGAAAAGTTGGATAAGCAGCTAACCACCCTGGAAACAGGTAGTTTTTTTGGGGAACTTTCTTTGATGTTAGGCATTCCCCGGACAGCATCAGTTCGAGCATTAGAAGATACTATTCTATTTGTGATCAACAACAAGGGATTTGAAAGACTCTTGCACGAACAGCCTGAGTTAGCCGAAATTATCATTGAAGAGTTAGGCAAGCATCGAGAAGAATTAGCGGAGCGGCAACAGCAGTTGCGAGCGATGGGGTTAGTGGATGCGGCAGAGGATGATAAAAATCCTGTAGCTTGGGTTCGCAAACGGTTAAACAACCTGTTTAGCCTTTAAGTTAGTAATAAGTCAAAATAGAAAGCTGATAGCACTGAGTTGGGCATTGAGATACCCTACGCGACAGGCGTCCTGCCTGTTCGACAAAGCCTCCTGAACCATCATTACCAGCTTTCAGCTAAGGTGCATTTTACTAACGAGGGAAAGATGAGCGATCGCAGCCCAACACAAAACCCACTCATTCAAGAAATAACTGAACTACGCCGAGAAGTTGCCCACCTTAAAAGCGTAAAAACCGCGTTTGATGCTCAGCAGGAACTCCTGAGGAGCTTAGTAACCATGCTGCAAACATCAAATGGAACATTGATGTTAAGGGGTTTATTGCAACAAACTCTGAGCATTGCTCGTCGCATCACTAGCGCTGAAGAAGGGAGTCTATTTTTACTCGATGAGTCTGGTATTGTCACGGAGAGTATCCTAGCTCGCGGTGCTACCATCCGAGCACAAAAACAACGACTGATTGGCGAAGTTTTAAACAAAGGGTTAGCCGGCTGGGTTGTTCGACACCGCCAAGTTGGATTAATCGCCGACACCTTGAACGATGAGCGGTGGATCACACTACACAATCAGCCTTACCAAGTTCGCTCTGCCCTGTGTGTTCCAATCCTCAAGGGTAAGCTATTACTTGGTGTTCTCACGCTCATGCACTCACAGCCAGGACACTTTACTCCCGATTCCGCACGTTTGATGCAGATAACCGCTCAGCAAATGGCTATAATTCTGGAAAATGCCGAACTCTATAGTAAATTCCGACAGTCTGACTCAGAATTACAGCATAAAGAATTACATCTCCTTGAAGAAGAGATAACCACTGAAGATGAATTATCGAAGCTCGGCATTTTTATCATGTTTGGGGATGGAAATTTTCTCTACGTTAACCATCGGTTTGCTGAAATTTTTGGGTATACCTTTGGGGAACTCATCTCGTTGGATTCAGTACTCAACCTCGTTACCCCCAATAATCGTGATTTTATTGCTACGCAAATTAATCAATGTCTCCAGGGACAACTTCAACGCCTTTTATGTCGATTTCAAGGGCAACGAAAAGATGGCAGACAGATTGATCTAAAAATTTGCGGCACCCGAACTAAATTGTACGGCAAGTTCGTCATTATTGGAGCTTTAGGAGAGGCTGAATCAACCTTAGTTAAATAATCAAGGCTAAAGTATGAAGTATGAAATTTTGATTTCCACATTTAACCTCCAACCTGCAACATTTTAAGATAACCTTGCAAGCAACCGTCGAGGAACTCTCTCAAATTCTGGTTTTTCGGGATTTAGAACCTTCAGAGTTAGAACGATTACAACCCTTTAGCCAAGTTCAGCAATACCAGCGAGGGGAAATCCTCATGCAAGAAGGCGATCGCCTTTCCTCAAAACTGTACAGTCTGCTCCAGGGTTCTTTGCGTGTCACGAAGACAGCGCCCACTGGCAAGGAAACCATTCTCCGCACCTTATTCGCTGGAGAAATTTTTGCAGCACCCGCTATTTTTGGCAATGGTATCGCTCCCGCCGCTGTCACCGCCGAGACAAATTGCCACATTCTCACGATTGAACGTGATGGCTTAGTAGAGGCTATTCGCCAAACGCCTGAGATCGCTTTGCGAATGTTGAGTGTATTCAATCAGCGACTCCAACTGCTGCATGATACTGTTCATGGATTAGTCTCCGAGCGAGCGATCGTGCGATTGGCACAGTTCATTCAGTATTTTGCTTCTCACTCTGGAACCGAAATCACTCCTGAGGGTCAGCGCTTGAACATCAAACTTTCCTACTATCAAATTGCCCGCAGTATCGGGATTACCTATGAAGAGTGCGTGCGGTTATTTAAGACGATTCAGTCAGTTGTCACGTACAGTCGTGGGGGTAAGATTATGGTGTTAGACTCAGAAGCTTTAGCCGCCATTGCCTCTGGTAGTGACAGTTCTTTGTGAGCATTCCGCGCATCAAAACCATTCAAAAGCCATCTCGTTTGAAATTTTCACAAATTCTTCACACTTATTCTTTACTCTTTAAATATAAGCCTTTGGACACTGAAACCCTCTCGCTTCGATGGGAACGAGAGGGCATTTTTTTTGGTAATTGATATTTAGGCTAGACAGAGTTTGTATTCAGTCTCTCGGGTGAACGCAAATCTTTTCTCCAACGTTAGCGCGAAAACTAACTCATCACCCCGTTAATACGTTAGCGACAGCATCGATTCATTAATGGTAGGGGCAATCTCCTCAGGCTCATCTTCGGTTATGCTTGCCCATCAAAAGTTTTAGGGCTGTTCCCTAAGGCACTACCCCTAAGAAAAATCGGCCTTTTGGGATTACTGAACCGACGCTATCAGAGGCGATGTCACCAACGCACGAGAGAGCCAAACAAACACCTCGGTGAGTTCAATACCAAGCCCCCTCCGTAAATATACGGTTGCAGAATATATTTTTTTTGACCTTTCATTAAGAAAGAACTAGAGCTTCACTCCTCGGTTCCTTGGGTTCAACTATGAAGTTGAGATAGCACCGCATCTACTCTCAAATCCCCCTCGAATTAAGGATAGATAGCAAAATTTTGAGTATTATTCCTAAAGCTCTCCGCCATACACAGCAAGCGCTGAACAACTCCTTGTCTTCGTTTTTCCAGTTCTCCCGGCGACAGGAAAACATGAGAACACCTACCCCCGGATTGCAGGCGCTTCCCACACCAAAAGCCCAGCCCGCGCCATACCCTGAAAATGAGATTCAACGGCTTCAGGCACTCCAGCGCTATCAAGTCCTGGATACATTACCGGAACAAGCATTTGACGATCTGACCGTGCTAGCCGCCTCGATTTGTGACACACCCATCGCCTTAGTCAGTTTAATTGATGAAAAACGGCAGTGGTTTAAGTCAAAAGTAGGGCTGGAAGCCACAGAAACACCTAGAGACATGGCTTTCTGCTCTCATGCAATTCTCTCGCCTTCGGAGCCACTGATTGTGCCCGATGCTTTAGAGGATGAGCGCTTTGCTTCCAATCCGCTAGTTGTACGTGACCCAAACATTCGGTTTTATTCAGGAGTTCCCCTCGTTACGCCGGATCACTTCCCCCTGGGCACGCTTTGTGTGATTGACCGGGTTCCACGCCAGTTAACCAGCCAGCAGATCACCGCTCTTCAAGCTTTGGGGCGGCAAGTGATCAGCCAGCTAGAGCTACGCCTTAATCTCGCTAAGTTAGAGCAGACCGTGGTTAAGCAGGAATGTACACAAAAAGCACTGCTCAGCAGTGTTGCCACCAATCGTGCCCTGTTAAATGCCATTCCCGACTTGATGTTTCGCATCAATCGAGATGGTGTGTTGGTGAACTACCAAGCGCCAAAAGAGAGTCAGTTGTTCCTGTGTGAGGCTGACTTCCTGGGCAAAAAAGTAGAGGAAGTTCTGCCCAGTTCCATCGCTCAACCCTTTGTGGATGGTATGGAACAAGCTCAACAAACGGGTGAACTACAAGTTTTGGAGTATCAGTGGTCTTGGCAAGGACACACATCTTATTGGGAAGCGCGGTTAGCGGTGTGTGAAGGGAATGAAGTCGTGGCGATTATACGTAATATTACAGAACGTAAACAGGTAGAAGACGAGCTGCGTGAGACTCTCAGAAAAGAGAAGGAACTCAATGAACTCAAATCTCGTTTTATTTCTACGGCATCCCATGAATTTCGCACTCCTCTGACTGCCATCTTGGGGTCAGCGGAATTACTGGAGTGTTACAGCGACAAGTGGAGTGACCAGAAAAAACAAGTTCACTTTGAGCGGATTTACTCCCGCGTCAAACACATGACTCACATGTTGGATGATGTCTTACTAGTGGGTAAAGCTGAAGCTGGGAAATTAGAGTTTAACCCGGCTCCGATGAATGTGATTGAGTTCTGTCACGATTTGGTGGAAGAGTTACAACTCTCCACGGGTAGTCAACACACGATCATCTTTACGTCTCAAGGTTCAGGCTGTAAATCCCAGAATTACGCGGACTTAAGTCTTTGTACTTCCGTGGATCTGGATGAAAAACTCTTGCTACATATTTTTAGTAACTTACTCTCGAATGCTATCAAGTATTCCCCGGCTGGTAGTACCATTGAGTTTATTCTCACCTGCCTCGACAACCATCTAGAATTTCAGATTCAAGATCACGGTATTGGGATTCCAGAGGAAGACCAGCCCCGGCTATTTGAAGCATTCCATCGCGCTAACAATGCCGGTAAGTTTCCTGGAACAGGGCTAGGTTTAGTAGTTGTCAAAAATGCTGTTGACTTACATGGTGGCTCTATTACCGTCAACAGTCAAATGGACGTGGGAACAACATTTACTGTGACACTCCCACTCACTACCTCTAGTGGTCAAAACGAAGTCGGCGTGGAGCGAAGCATACATTAAAGCTGCTAAGCGGTTTCTAACCACTCAAAAATTCTATCTAACTGCTCCAACGTCACCAATCCGTATTGCCAAAGAATCATCGGCAAGACATTGGCGGTATCGGGATGATGGCGCACGGCTAGATCAATAGAAGCCGACGGAATCGCCAACTCATCTTGCAAAAAACCAATTAAACTGTGGAACCGTGTAGACTTCATTAACTTGAGCGTGAAACAAAAATTTTGAGCATCCTAGTCCTGAAAGTTGACAGGCGAATCACCTATCCTGGAAATTCTCAATCACTGAGCGTTGGCTCAACGAGAAGAATTTCTCGGTTATGCAATCGCGCTGCTAGACACAACTACTGAATGTTATAGACTGCTCCGGTTACTTTACCAAATCTTTGTCATAACATACCTCACGTCTATAAAATCGAAACAATCGTGGGTATGAGGGTTATCGTAGGTTGTGATCAAGAATAAGGCTTCACCTGATGAGTTCACCCGATTGGGTGAAAAAGCCAGAAAGTCCGGAAAGCTTGATTAATATTAACTCAAAAAGAGCAAACACTCCGAAAGTGCCCAGCCCAATAACGCTAGAACCATAACGCAGAAAGTGAGGTATTCACTGTACTCCATCTTGGCACCTCAATGAACTCTAAGTGCATTCAGTCGATGAGGAATCTCAACCTGTTCTAACCAAAAATAAAAAAAAACTATCTGTTTCAACTTCTATCTAAAGTTAAGGCATTTATGAGCAATAGATCATAACCCAGTAGGAGGAAATAAGATGCCTTAAGATAGAAGATGCTCGCTGGCAGCTTTGGCTCTAGTACCGCTTTGCGGAATCCCAAATTCAAATTTCAGATCCAAAATGCTTATAGTGTAAGCATTTCAGTGATTTGGAAGGGTAGCTTTATTTCCGCCGGGCTGTACTCGTGAATTCCTGATTAGGTCACTCTTCAGCATTTCCAGGAAAAACGGAATTTAGGCTTTATAACTCCAGGAAGAGGAGGCTGAGTAAATTCTTGAATAAAACAGTTAATAGAAATACACATGAGATGAAAATGCCATGAACACTGAAAAATCAACCCCTGCAAACCAGAGTAACTCTAATCCTGTTAAAAAACCCGCTGTTCAATATATAGTCAGCACTTCAATCGGAGTTTTACTCATTGTGCTTCTAGCTGCTAGTGCTTATTACGGAATCTTCAACTTCTAATTCGTCTTCATCATAGAGGGTATCCGTCTTATGGATACCCTCTCTAGATTGGGCTTGCTTGACAAACGACTTGTTCACAAACGACTTGTTCACTAGCCTCCCATCTTGATCGCACTTTCTTCTAAGGTGCAGCCAGAGAACCCCCACTGAGTCCAGCATCGCGTAGTCGCATCGCACCAATATTCCGGCTGAGTACCGCCAACCCGGCAAAGTGCGCCTGTAACCCTGCTGTACTAGCACAGCAATCTGTGAAAACAAGGGGTTCAATGCCGATGTCGAACAAATCCATGGCAATTTTCAGAACGCACATATCGGTATCAATGCCGACGATAGAGAGCCGTTCAATACGCTGCTGACGGAGGTAGTCGGTTAACTCATCCGGCATCCCGCACAGTCCCTGCTTGGCAAAGATGAACTCCTTTTGAGCAAAAGGTTGGAGTTCCGGGACAACGTCGGTTTCTGGCTTAGTGTTGCAACTATGCCAGTCGAGGAAGCGATCATAGGGGCCATCGGGTGCGTTCACAAATCGAGTAAACAAAAGCGGTGAATAGCGATCGCGTTCAATTAAACTGACAATTCGTTGGGGGATATGATGTGTAAATGAGTTGATGAAACCGATCTGCACATCGACAATTAATAAAGGTTGAGACATTTATATATAAGCTCTGAGGAAGCAGTGGGTAGGGTCAGGAGTGGATAGTTTCATCATCAAAGCTTTAAGCTGTAACTTCTACCCGTCTCAAGGCATAATCTTTCAGGATCTAGGCGATCTCAGATTATCGCCTTAACTCTCTACTCCTACATGAGCATCCTGCGATCTCTCTTTTCGTTGCTGAAGAGGGGAAGTGCGATCGCATCTGGCAGCGAAATTGCTCATCTCAGTGAAGCCATCTGATGCCTCTTTGAAGCTGTGCCACAATCAAGGCAAGTGTCTCACATTCATGAGCTATGGCTTGGGCATCAGGACAGAAGTTGCAGGGTGGTAAGTACACGATTGAGCAAGAACTAGGTGAAGGTGGCTTTGGTATTACCTATCGCGCCAGAGATAATAATGGGCGAAAAGTTGTGATCAAAACCCTGAATGACAATGTGCAACGCCGCTCTGACTTTGCCAAATTTCAGCAAGATTTTCTGAATGAAGCGCTAAAGTTAGCCAGATGCTCTCATCCCCATATTGTAAGAATTGATGAAGTTATCCAAGAGGGGCAGCTATGGTGCATGGTAATGGAATATATTGATGGGGAAGATTTAGCCAGTCGAATTGAGAGCAAGGGAGCTTTACAGGAAGCTGAAGCATTACGCTACATTCAACAGATTGGTGAGGCGCTAGCAGTTGTTCATAATAACGGTTTATTGCACCGAGATGTAAAGCCACAAAACATCATGTTGCGCTCTGATAAATCGGAGGCAGTGTTAATTGATTTTGGCATTGCCCGTGAGTTTACGCCGAATTTAACTCAGACCCATACTCAAATTTTGTCCGATGGCTTCGCACCGATTGAGCAGTACGACAAACGAGCAAAACGAGGCGCTTACATGGATGTTGATGCTTTCGCCGCGACACTATATTCACTGCTCACTGGAGAAGTCCCAACGCTTGCTCCACTCAGGACTATTAATCCGTTGTTTTTGGAGCCAAAAGAGATTAATCCAAATATCAGCGATAAGGTAAATCAGGCGATTCTTAAGGGGATGGAGATCAAGCCAGAGAATCGCCCTCAGACAATACACGACTGGTTGGCATTACTTGAGATTGATAATGATAATAGGTCTTCTCCACTGCAAATCGTTGGAACTTGGTCGGGTAAGTTTAGTAGTCTCAACGCTACTCTCTGTATTACTTACCAATCTAATATTTCATTTAAGGGCACTTTGATTTGCACAAATTGGTGGAATATAGCTAAAGTTGCTATTGATGGCAATCTCGATCCTAAAACCCATAAAGTAATAATAAGACAGTTAAGAGTTATTTCAGGATACTGGATACCTTGCGACAATCCAGGCACCTTATCACCGGATGGCAAATACTTGTCTGGTACAGGAACATATAAAAAGCGTTTATACAAATGGTCATTACGGAAACTTGATTAGAGAAACCAGGTCTTGTGTACAGCTTTAATACTTTAGTGAGCAGTGTTCATACTCTCCTACTTTATTTTAGATTTTTATACTCGGACTTTAGCTTATTAATATAAGCACGTATATGCTTGATTATTTCTTTAAACTGCTCCTTGTTGATAAATATTTCATCGCCCTCCTGATACCATTTTAATAAAATACATTTTTTCACCTTTGGTAAGGCAATCGCCTTGTGGTGAATAATCAAGTTCCGGAGTTCTTTAATATCACCCATTATAGGTTCCGTAAGATCATTTTTTTTCTTGTGAAATAACTCTGCTATTTTTTTTCGATAATCATCCTCCCAATATTGATAAATGGAAATTAAGCACATATTTCCGATAAATCGAAAATTACTTCCAGTTTCCATATTTCGGGATACTACTTCAGTAATAACAGCTACATGATCAACTTCAGTTGCTGGATCATTTGGGTTACCACTTCCAAAGAAAACCTTGGCATCAGGAGAGCTATTTTCACTTATCTGTCCTAACTTAGATTGGTATATATCGAAGCCGATGGTGGCATCCGTGTATACTCCCACAATCATGTTAACAATTTCTTCAAATTCAAAAATAGGATTAGTATTCATGAAAATCCTAAACATTTCTATCCCTTTTCATTTCTCCAGTATCATTCGTTTAGCATAGCTAAGTACAGTGTGTACTACCCATAAAATTACTTTCATCGCCTACCCTCTTTCCACTCTTCCCCACCTGGTAGCTGAACTAAATTCTCATCAATGATTGCTGGTAACATCTTTGCCGAATGTTCATACGTTAAATCGAGCAATCTCTGAGCCGTCATAATTATCTCTGTTCTATCTACCGACGCTGCAAGTTGGCAGGGGTGATAGAAACGATCCATAGCTTCTATACTTGCCGGACGAAGTGCTACCTCAATTGCCTCTTCTAGAAAAGGCTTCCATTCATCTTGCTTGATGTAGTAAGACGTTTTATTCTCTTTGAAATTTAATTTTTGAATTTGCTGAAGAGAATCTGAAATTAAAACTGCCCAGAAATTAGTTAAACACGCCTCTACTTGATTTTGAATCAAGTGAGTCAGCATTGTGACCAGAAACGATTCGATATTACGGAGGATTGCTTGTTGACTCATCCCCTCTAGCTCATCCACGATCGCCAAAGCATCTGCATAGTGTCCTTCTACAATGTTAGCTCTTAGGCCGATTAGTTCCTGAGTCATAAAGGCTACCTTCACAGATAGGCGCTGATATGCTGAATAATGAGCCTAAAATGTGGTTAAGTGAGCTGGCAGAATTGAAAGAGCAACAAGGGTGAGGAAACAGAAAGCCGTTCCCGTTTCGAGCATCGCTACCCATTGAATTTTTGCAGTGCGATACCACTCCTGATTCCAGGCAATAAGGCCAAATTTAAGCAGCGCTAATCCAAATGCCAAAGCCGCGATTAAAGGTAGCCAACCAAAGTAATAGAGAGGGGTAATAATGAAAATTGCGATCGCATGATAAACCACTCCCGGAACGATGGAACTCCTTTTCGGCTTACGCAACTTGACGGTAAAAATGGTGCTGGAAAAGTAGAGCGTGTTGAGTACCCACAACCCCATTGCCGTAGCTGAAATGGTGCCAGTGGTAGCCGCGTAGGCGAGAGGAGCGCAAAGGCAAACCGCTGCAAAGGTAATGAACTCATTGAAAATGGATTTTTGTTCGCGGTGGAGAACGGAAACCGCATCGACAACCAGTGCTGTAACTGCTCCTAAGTAGAGCCACAAAAGTATCGGGAAACTGAGATAGAGCCAAAATGCGATCGCAAGTGACACAGCCGAGTACAAGCCACCCCACACTAAAAAACGAGGCTTGAGACTCCGCCGTTGCTTGATTTGAACGACAATGGGATGCTCAGCCTGAAAGCCAAAGAACGCACACACCAAAGCCAATGTAGTTGCCAGTTTCCAAGCTTGCGCTAATGCGGCTCCAGTCAGGAAAGATACCAACAACACTACATAAACCCCATGTTCGTGAGAAAGGGTCGGTCTATACCACGCCAGAGATTTGGGTTGAGTAAGACTTCTAGCAGATGAAAGATTTTCGGTTACTGCATTGATGGCTGGCTGAGTCATTGTCTCAACATTCTCCACTATTTCCAGGGTTACGGCATTTTTACTAGCTCTTGCTCAACAGCCTCTTGCTTGAAGTCATCGGTATGGGCCTCAATTGCCACTTTAGTGCTTTCAGACAGAGCTACACGATCAGGGCTGTGAGGACTCTTGAAGGTCGATTGAGCATCGTTTCTTTGGCAAGCAATCATTGTTTTAACATGTTCCATTTCATCATCGCGGATGGCAACAAACACATCATAGAGGTTATCAATCTTCGGACGACGCTCCTCTGGTGGGCGGCTCGTCTGGAATTCATCAAACAGATAGAGGTCGCCGCAGCAGTAATATTGAATGGCGACTTGTGGTGCTGGTTGCGTTTTCAGTTCATCCCCATGCTCTTGAAGATAGGTGTCATAGGTATGGTAGGCATGTTCTTCGACCAGTTGCATGAAGCGATAAGCAGAGCGTGGTGCGACCATGTACACCAACACAATAATCCAGTAGTAGACAAAGGCTCCGGTACGAGCAACAAAGCGGTCAATCCAGAATTGATTACCACCCATTTCCTCACTAATCAGCAAGTGGTGTAGCTCGTTCCAAGCTTCGGCAAAGTGAATCCTTATCCAGTCAGCTTTACGCCACCAACCCATTGTTTCATAGAGATGAAGAACTGAAGTATAAGCAAAGTAGGGAACCCGCGCTACGGTTTCTAGAACAAAGAACCGGGGATAAATGCGATCGTGATAAAAAATATTCAAAATTAACACTAAAAAGTTTACAAGCAGTCGAATCATTTCTAGGTTCTCCTCTGTCTCTTGAGAAATTTCGACAGGATTTGCTTTCAGGTAGATTTTGGCAAGCTTCTCTTGTCGTGGTGCCATGTTGCAAGTAGTCATGGTAACAGATTGATTATCTGTACCTTTGCTACCCTTATTTTGAAAAATAGTCTTAATTCCTGCTATGAGCTAGCTCATACTTAGATTGAGACAGGAGAGCGATGGCACAAGCACTACTGCGAGTAATTCGTGCTAAAACAGACTGGCGCAAACAGCTTGCAAGCCAAGCCAATCGATAAAATAGCACTTTATTAACAAAATAACTATTTCTATTAGACTGCCACTTCTATCTGAAGAAAGGACTACTGTTAACTCCGTTTGTAGTTATAAGTACAAAAACCCCCAAAACAATTTGGGGGTTGGCAAAGTTGTCAGTCTTGATAGTTTTACATTACCGCTTGGAGAGACCGCTCTTCAGCGCGAGCTGCAACAACGAGGACTAGGCAAAGGGCTGCGATCGCTTTTTGCCATTCCTTCCGTACCTTCTCCTGTTCAACCCCATCAAACGCTGCGACTAAGCGAGGAATTGATCGTTCTAAAGCGGGACGAGGTACGCGGCGATGCAGTTCAACTAAGCGAGTCAAGCTTTCTTTATGGTGGAGAAAACCAATCACCCACTTTGTTGTATGGTCTGGGCTATCAGGAACTCGCTTGACGCCTAACTCATTTTTCAGCCAGTCATAAAAAGGAGGTAATCGTTCAGCCAAAACACTTCCTGCTGTCGGTAAGGTTGCTTGCAGGAGTTGGGTGTCTAAACTCCCTAATAATTCCTGCACGGCAGGTAAGGTCAGAGACTCCTGCAAACTGAGTGATAATAACGTTTCTAACTCAGCGGTGGATAGTCCAAGGTGTTGAAAAAAAATGTACAGCATTGACAGGAACCTAAATTGATGAGATTGACTTAACGTTGTGAAGTTTGTTAGTGGCTTTCAGATAGCGTTAGGAGAAAGGCTAAGTTTTGCTCAGCTTTTAAAGCATGAGGGGCGTGAGCTTTCATGACAACGAAAAGACCCGGTTCTAGTGGAATCTCTTGTCCTTCTAGAGTCAGAGTTCCCCGGCCTTCGATGACGTTGATAACAGCATTACGAGTTGAGGTGTGTTCAGAAATACTCGTGTCAGCGGCTAAACAAAACAGAGTGTATTGGCAATTTTTGTCCTTGAATAAAACTTTACTCAGCACTCCATCTGCCGGATATTCAATTCGTTCCTGGAGTGGAAAATAACAAGATGAATTGGCTTGACTTGTAGAAGTCATGATGAATATACCTCTTTAAGGTAGATGTGACAAAATCTTGTTTGTGGTGATTAACAAGATATAAAACTGTGAGTTCCATGCATTACTGTTAATCAGCAATCGCGCACAGCGAGATATAACCCAAGTCTTGTTGATGGTGCTTGAAGACGTGACGCATTTGTAGAACGCGATCGCGAATAGGCGCTTTCGTCAGTACATTCCATACAATTCGAGCCGTATCAACAACACCTTCATCCCGCAGCATTTGCACAGGATTCAATAATCCCATCGCTCCAGTTTGATGCTGCTGCACATTTAGTCCAGCCGTTTCACAGGTTTTACTCCAGTTCTCTAGCGAGAGAGGCGTGACATTCATCCGAATAACCTGAGACAGCGTGCGATGAACTTCTTGCTCATGGTTGCGAATGAACAATTCATGAGAAAGAAACTTACCCCCTGGTTTGAGTTTGTGATGAATACCCTGCAAAATTTTGGCTTTACCCACAGGAGATTGCATGGACAGAATGGCTTCTGCAAATACATAGTCAAACTGTCCGGGAATCGTTTCCAGGTGAAAGATATCGCCTTCGATGATGTTTACCTGTCCTTCTACCCCAGCCGCACGGATATTGTCTCGTGCGCGTGCCACACTATCGAGATTTTTTTCAACGCCAACCACACGGACGCCAAACCGTTTTGCCAATGCGATCGCACTGTAACCAAAACTGGAAGCTAGCTCCAGTACTGTTTCTCCAGGTTGGAAATTCGCCCACTCAAACAACTGTTCTGTAGCAGCACGTCCACCGGGTCGTAAAATCTTCTTACCAGCCGCTGCTAAAACTTGATGAGCGGGTGCTGTTTTGAAGTTAAGGGTAGCGTTGGTCATTGGTGCGACCTCCTGAATCGTCTCTACCCTTATATTCCTTGAAGTGTTTGATGAAGTCCTTGAGCTAGCTCATAGTTGGGGTCTAATTTGGGGAATAACCAGGCAAGCCCAATCGTGTTAGCGCAGCGATGCGTAGCACGGTTGGGAAGCCTACACCGTAATCTTTGAGACGGTGCCAGAGGATGTCACTCCCCTCGTTTGCCGACTACCTTGGCCGGTACACCAACCGCGATTGAATAGGGGGGGATATCTTTAGTAACGACGGCTCCGGCTCCAATAACACTGCCCTTACCAACCGTAACTCCATCTACTACCGTCACCCCAAATCCGAGCCAGCAATCATCCTCAATCGTAATTCCCTTTGCCGTATGCCCTTGGATATTGATGGGTCGCTTGAGGTCAGAAAAGATGTGATTAACAGCAATCAGGGATACACGCGGTGCCAGCAGACAGTCTTCCCCGATTTTGATATGACCGGGGCCATTGATCCATACATCAACGTTAATGAATGTACGGTCGCCAATCTCAACTGTTGTGTTTTCCAAACCTACGATATTAACACCCTTCAGGAGACCCACCCGATAGCCAATACTAATCCTATTGTTCTCGCCTGCTGCATTAATATTAACGTTAGGGGAAATAACAACAGAATCTCCAAGTTCAATATTAGAAGTACCAGCAAAAGCAACGCCGCGATCAATGAAGACGGAATTACCGATTTTGGCGAAAATACTCCGGTACAACAGCCTGCGTAAAATATGACCTCGTGCTGGCCCTGGTACCCATCCAATTAAGCTTGTTATTAAACGTTCTTTTAGACTTGCTCGAGGTGGAGGAGGGGGTTTAATTTCGTTTAACTCCTCGACAGAATGGATCATTGCTGGCATTCCAAGCTCATCACTTGACATGGGGTTGTTCCTCAATATTCAACTCAAATATAGGGGTACATCTACAGAACGAGTGTTTGCTTTCCTTCGATATAAGACGCGATGCTCTCTTACTAAAAAATTAGTGATGGGTTTCGCTGGGGTCTTTTCGGCGATCGCGTCTTACACGGATAGCAATCTTTCTGTGCTACTCTACTCAACCTCTCAGTAACATGGCTAGAGGGCCTAGGTAGCACTAGCTACTAAATCTTTGGCGTTGGGATAGACTGAGTGTCTCACAGAACGGATGAACTCAGCGCGAGAGCGGTGCATCTCATCGATGGTTCTGCCCTGCATGAATCCAATTCCGGCTAGTCCGGCTTGTGGCCAACGCGAGCGCTCGGCGATCGCAGACTTAATTGCACTGGATAGGCTGCTAACGTTAGCGGGTTCAAAACTCCAGCGCGGCTCTAAATCACGCAGCGAGGTTTCCAGGGTAACCGTGCGCGAATGAAGCAATACGCAACCCGAAGCGGCTGCATCATAAGCGACTCTTTGTTCTTCTAAGCCGCGAGTTGGAACGAAAACCATGTGATAAGACCGCAAGCGTTCAAAGAAGATAGGGCCGTAGGGAACGGGATCTACAAAGCGAATCTTATCGGTATGGTTGCGTGCTAGAGAGACCAAGTGTTCTTTATAAGGACCAACACCCATGATATCGAGTTGGTACGGCGGTAACTGATCGCCGAGGTTGATCAACGCTTGAATGACGTCGTCCGCACCTTTCCATGCCTCAAGTCGAACGGGAAGAATCATCCGGATAGGTTCATCAGACGATTGGTGGAATTTGCGCTTCACGTCCTCTTCATTGGCAACGTCTTCTTTTTGAAGCCAAACGGCTTGATTGGCGATGGATCGACGCGCCAAGTGCCCATACCTTTTTTGCACTCCAACGCCTAAGAAGAGTGTGGCATCAGCATCCGTTACGCGCTGCTGGATTTGTGAGTCTACTAATTTAGCTTTGAGCGATGACCAGCCCCCACTTGTTTCCAGTGTGGACGTTGGGTCGCTGTCCAAGCAAAACACTCGAATTCCCTTGCTGTAGAGGCGTCCGACCTCGTAACTCAATGTCGTCACATCCCACAAATCAATGCCGCAGGCCGTATGCCAGACGGATGCATCACGAACTTCCTCAATTAACGCTGCTCTTACAGCTAGATAATGAAGCGGCCAACTACGCATTCCCCCACTCCAAGGCAACATGCGAAACGACAGTCCTGGGTAATCATCCAAGGAAATTGTGTAGGAATCCTGCATGATTGTGCCCTCAGGAACCTGCGGACAGATGAGTCGCAGATTTGGCTCGTATTTGTGTTGCGTGAGAATGTCGCGCGCTAACCCCGTAGGAATAGATACGTGTTTTTCGTCAACAGGAAGAACCGGAATCGGAAAGGTGATCTTGTACATACTTTTCTGCTTGGTAGGCGACTGAAGGACTCAAGAATGAAGATATGGGGGTAGCGGTTGCCGCATGATTCAGATGAAAAAATCTTTGTTCAGGAGGAGCAAAAAAGACGACCCTTAACCAACTATGCTAATGATTTTCTCTGATGGGAATTGGCCAGGATCTTTAGTCTCCATCCTGTACCTTTCATACGGTACAAAGGAATCTGCGTCAGTTCAACACGAGGGATTCAACACCTTCTCTAATTTCTGACTCTCCAACCGGGCTTTGAGTCTTTCTTGAATATATTCAAAGATTTTCTCGTGATAGTGGGGAGCTGCGCCGATAAAGAACACCCGATCCAACACCACATTGGCATTTGGGTAATTTTCCGCTTTGTCTAAGTGTCGGTAAGCGGGTTGCATTAAAATATTTCCGGCAAAATAGTTTCGGGTTTGGATTTTGTTCGTCTCGAAGTAATCTACGAGCACTCGTTTGGATTCTCGATCTGGACAAACGATCGGGGTGCCAAACCAACAGGTTCCGGCTTCAGGCAATTGATTGGGAACTTTAATTCCCTCGACATTCTCTTCCAAAATGGCCTGCAAGCGCTTCTTACTCTCATGCCTTCTTGTTTCAATTTCTTCAAACTTTTCTAACTGCACTAAGCCAATCGAGCCTTGTAAGTCTAATGGCTTCAGGTTGTAGCCGATATTAGTGAAAACATACTTGTGATCAACCACCCCATCATATTCAGGCAACCAGCGATCAAAGCGGTTTCCACAGCTTCCATTGCATAATAAGTTGGCGGCTCCCACACAATAACAGTCCCGCCCCCACCAAGCTAAAGAGCGGGCAATTTTGACAATTTCTTCGATGTTGGATGAAACCATGCCTCCTTCCCCAGTACTGATATGGTGTGCTGGGTAGAATGAGGTAGAGGAAGCGATGGCATATTCATTGAGGTATTTACCTCGCCAAGTGCTGCCTAAGCTATCACAATTGTCGAGAAGTAATTCAAGACCATGTTTTTCACAAATTTCCAATAACTGATCCATGTTAGGTGGGTTACCTAAAACCGGAGATAAGAAAATTGCTTTAGTGCGTGGAGTAATTTTTTCCTCAATTAGCTCTAAGTCAAAGTTTAGAGAATCTAATTCGATGTCGATGAGGACAGGTTTGAGATTGTGTTGAAGGAGGGGAGCTAGAGTGGTGGGAAACCCAACGACAGACAAAATAACTTCGTCTCCGTCTTGCCATTCCAGGTACTTTTTCACAGCTCCCACTAAGGCTAAGTTAGCGGAACTCCCTGAATTAACCATGACCGAGTATTTCAGGTTAAATCTTTTAGAGAATTTGGCTTCAAACTTCTGAACCATTTCTCCACTGGTAATCCACTTCCCTCCTAAAATAGCCTTCATAATGGCTACAATTTCTTCCTGATCCCAGTAAGGGCCTGAGTAGTAGATGGGCGTTTCAAAGGGAACAAAGCTCTCCGGCGTTGTATTGTAAAGGTATTTGAGAATTTGATGATTGTTACCAACATCACTTAGAAAATCTCTAATGTCTGCCTCTAGAGTCATAGTTGCCTCCTTTAAAGTTACTGAATCTCAAGTGAAATGATTGAAGCTTGATATAGCAAGCTCTGACGAGAGAAAAAACTCTAGCCTTGGGTATTTTCTAGGAAAAACTCCCATAGGTATTCGGTGTCGATTAAATACTTTAAAACCGACACATGGCATAAGAAGATTTTCAACCCTCCTGTACTTCCCAGAACTTTCGGGATTAGTCTAAGGTTCTACACTTCTTACTCAGTGATTCAGCTACGGTTAATCCCTATAGATGGGTAACCCTTTTTAGCCGAAGAGAATGGATGTCTCAAAAAATATCTCCAGAAAGACTTAATTTACAGATTATAGCAATCGAGTAAATTGAGAGGCTTTATGAACGGTGATGACTTGGGCTTTCTAGAAGTATTTTTTAGGTGAGTTCTCAATCTACTCTACTACTTTTGATAGTATAACCAATATCTCACGAATAGTAAGGATATGTCTAAAAATATTGTGTGAATATTATGAAGAAATTCGGGAGGAAAATGTGAAGGAAATTCCGCAAGTCCAACTGGAAAATTAATGCTGGAATCAATGGCTGATAAAGGTTTTCCTGCTTTTTACTTCTGATTCCTTCTGTGTGATTTTCTGAAAATTCTCTTGCCAGAGTTAGGAGAGAATGCTAAGAGCTTCTTAAGAAGTATCATGGGTTACATTTAACAGCTGTGACAGCCTAACTTTGCTCTTAACCCATTGTTTCCTAGGCGACATTAAGAGATGAAAAACTTCCATACTTCATAATTCAACCTTCAGCTTGACGTTTACTTTTCTCGATTCCCAATTCGGTAGATTATTGTGAGGAGGATGGTTGGGAGGCTGGATACAGCGGAACTGGATCAATTTGCCCCAGGCGGTCAGGAGACCAAAAGCGGACAATGGCTTTGCCAATAATATTGTCATGGGGAACAAATCCCCAGTAACGACCGTCATAGCTAGAATCGCGGTTATCACCCATCACTAGATAAGACTTGGCTGGCACGTTAACAGGCCCCCACTGATACCTCAAATTCTCTGCAATATACTTTTCTGGCAAGAGTCCATCATTAATATAGACTCGTCCCTTTTTAATCTCGACTTTCTCTCCTGGTAAACCAATAACTCGTTTGATTAGCGTATCCCGGACATTTTGTTGCTTGAGCTTCTCAGTGGGGGAAAATACAATGATATCCCCTCGTTCTGGGTTTGACCAACGATAGCTCAATTTGTCGATTACCAGGCGGTCATTAACTTCTAGGGTAGGAAGCATCGACCCAGAGGCGACATAGCGAGATTCAGCGACAAGGATATGAAACCCAAAAGCGAACACCAAACTCAGTGCCACTGTCTTGCTGCCCTCTAACCAGAGATTGTTGCGGTTTGGCTGGGAATGATTGTTAAAATCTTGGTTGTGCTGATGATGCATGAGCGTTGAGAAGGGTAAGAGTGAACTGTGGAATAGATAGATGGGTGTTAAACCTGGCGACCAGGAAGTATCACCAAAGCTGTGAACCTTTTGACCTTAAGAGCGCCAATAAGGCTCCTGTGAGATTCTAAAAACTTGGTGGTTGCTCAATCGGCTGCATTCCTGGGCAATTTCCTGAGTTTGACGAGGTGTACCTTACCGCTAAGGTTACATAGGTCTGTTAGGGCTGTGAGATTGGGTTTGACGGGCATGAGCATCTTGCTTGTAGGGATCACCGTTTCACGCTTAAAAAATCTCAAGGCTTTTACTCCAGTGGCTGGCATCGGTGTATTATTTTCAGGGCATAGCAAGTTCATAGCCTTGACGTCAAGTCTGCCAGTCCCATATATCAAAAGAGTTAATTAGTATAAAAATGGCTCATCAAGGAACTTAAAAGTTTTAGACCTCGCTAAGGTGGACAATTTAACAAATGTAGTTTTGAATGAATGAGCAGATATCAACAGGGCAACAGCGACTACCCCCCTTTCCGTGAGGAGATGGCGTATTAATCCAAGCTTAAGTAATGTCCCAGTGAGGAGTATCAGAGTGCATCCATTCCCATTATTGATGATTCAGTTGAAGTTTAGAGGTAAGGGCGATGAGTGATGGTATGGCTTTCCTGACAGGAGCTGCCTTCGCTGGAGTGGCAGTTCTTTTTCTGATGAGGGGAGGGGCAGGGGCAAATATTGGCGCAACAGTTCCACCTGTTGCACAACTCCCACCAGTCTCACCGACGCCTTTCACCACTCCTTTTATGAATGGCACACAACCGCAGGCTATGCCTACGGTTTCACCCGGCTCAGCATTATACAGCCCTGACCAACAACGGCTTGTCATGCAGCTAGAGCAGCAACGAACTGAAATTGAGCAGCTTAGGCAGCAACTGCAAAATCAGCAATCGTTCATGCAAAGGATGACGGCGCAAAACGAGACGAATGCGAATAGTTTATTTGCACAAACTAAACCCCAACCTGGGCAAACTCAAGTCGAGCAGCAAGATAATCCCATGCTTTCAGGATTAGTCTGGGCGCTAGGAGGTATGGCAGTCACGATTAGTGGCGGTGTTGTCGTCATTGGGGCATTATCTGTACTGTCTCGACAACAGCGTCCGCCTCGGACAACTTATGTGGTGCAACATCCCTACACGGCGGCTCTTCCCCCAACGATACAAACCAGACGCAGGGAGTATATGCCCCCTCCAGTTATGGAGAGACAAGTTGAGCATATCGACTACGATTAATGATCCATTGGGGATTTGGGATTGAGAGCTTTCGGTACAGGTTTTATGGTTATCGTTGGCTCCAAAAACTCAAAAAAAAGCTGTCGCTTAGCGCATCTAGGGACAGCTTTTTTTTTGTTGTGGTATGGCAAAAGGCACAAGGCAAAAGGCACAAGGCAGAGGGCACAAGGCACAAGGGAAAAGATTTACGGTTGAAGGTTTCAGTATTTGGCGAGAGTGTTAATTGCCTTGGCGATCGCTATATCTAGCCCGACAAACCCGTCCCCAGATGAGGCTCCAGATCAGTTAAAGGTTGAAATTTAAAATAGAGTTAACGATTCACGCTGCTCATGTCAGGGTAGCGATCGCCTGCTGCAATGCTCTTCGGTGCTACCTCGTCTATACGCTGTAGTTCAGCTTGAGTTAAGGTAATCTCCACAGCCGCCACATTCTCTTCCAGGTAAGTGCGGCGCTTGGTTCCAGGAATCGGCACGATATCGTTCCCTTGAGCCAGTAACCAGGTGATCGCTAGTTGTCCCGGTGTAACCCCCTTCTCGGTGGCAATCTCCTGCACAGCCTGGACAAGCTGGAGATTCTTGTTAAAATTTTCACCTTGGAACCTGGGCGAATATCGGCGGTAGTCATCTGCTGCCAAATCATCCAAGCTCATAATCTGTCCGGAGAGAAACCCTCGACCTAGAGGACTATAGGCCACAAACCCAATCCCTAATTCACGGATAGTCGCCAGAATTTCGTCTTCTGGGTCGCGGCTCCAGAGGGAATACTCCGTCTGTAAAGCGGTAATGGGGTGCACCTGATGGGCACGTCGAATCGTTGCGGGAGCCGCCTCAGAAAGGCCAATGTAGCGGACTTTGCCCTGTTGCACCAATTCTGCCATCGCACCCACGGTTTCCTCAATCGGAACATTGGGATCGACACGGTGCTGGTAGTAGAGGTCAATGTAGTCCGTTCCCAGGCGTTGCAGTGAGGCATCACAGGCTTGATGCACATAGTCAGGGCTACCATTGACACCGCGAAAGCTTTTATCTTCACCGCGCAGGATACCAAACTTTGTGGCGACAATCACCCGATCGCGACAGTCTTTAATAGCTTGCCCAATTAGCTGCTCATTCGTATGCGGGCCATACATATCTGCTGTATCGAGCAGGGTTACTCCCAGCTCTAATGCGCGGTGAAGCGTGGCAATAGATTCGGTTTCATCCCCGCCACTGTAGAACTCCGACATTCCCATACATCCAAGTCCCAGTTCCGAAACAATGAGTCCTTGGCTTCCGAGTTTGCGTGTTTTCATGTTCTTTTTCCTAATTTCTTGATAAATTTCGTCTGCTGTCGTCTAACGTTTCCGACATACATACTGGGCATATTCGGGGGTTAGATAATCAGCTTGTTCAATCTCAAAACCAGCACGGGTCAACATCCCTTCAAGAATCCATGCGAATGTGCTGTATTCTTCGCGAACATGAGTCTCAAAATCGCTGGCGGTAAAACCTTCACCTGCTGGCTTTGTTACTCGCTCAATCCAGGCATCAATACGGGCACCATAGTCGCTGGGGTTGAACGAGAACACCACATCCCGCAGGTAAAGAATCCCTCCAGCCTTCAACATCGATGCCATACGCAACAGTCCCACCATCTTCCAGAAGTCCGGCAAGTGATGAAATGCGGACTTTGTGACAATGAAATCAGCCGGATTGCCTTGATGCTCGTAAGTCAGAAATCCAGCATGATGGAACTTAAGGTTCTCCGCCTTAGCCGCGCCAGCCTTTTTTTGGGCATAAGCCAGCATGGTTGGTGACACGTCCACCACATGGACGCAGGCACCTGCCTTACAGGCTTGAATGGCAAACGTGCCAGTACCCGCACCCAAGTCAATGACGGTATGATCGGCTGAGATACCTAGCCACTCAATTAATTTCCGTTCGGCTTGTTCGCTACTCGATCGCTGATTATCGTCATAAGTCTCAACCTGTACTCTATCCTCAAAGTCAACTCCGACTTGTTGAAATTCGTTATAGAACCATGCAGGAAGTATGCTCATATTACTTCGCTCTCCAGTGGCTAAGGTCGCAGCACTCGATGCATATCTAAGACGGGTGGGGCAATTTCAGTCTGCGTCAGCATGTCGTGAATCTGTCCCCGGTGGTGGGTTTGATGGTTAAAAAAGTGAGCCACGAGCAAGTTGACGGGATCGGTATGAATATTTCCGGCGTTATTACGGTAGGTAATCGTACTCGCTAAAAACTCTTCAGCTAAACCTGAGGCAAACGCTTCAATCCGCTGATCTTCCGCTATCCGTGCCTCTCGCAATTCGTCGAAGTCTTCATAGAGAATCGCGTCGAGTCCCGTAGACGCAATCTCTCCACCCTCAAATCGCGTTAGCCAGATTCGATCGCCCACCATGATGTGGTTTAGCGTCCCATGAATACTCTGAAAAAACGCCGGTCGGGTACGCTTACGCTCTGCATCCGTTAGTTGTGAGCAACTCTCATAAATTCTGCGGTTGGCTAGGGTGTTGTATCGGGCAAGCATTTGAAAATGCTGTAGGAGCATACTCAAGATTTCCCCGCTCTAAAGTAACTTTGACGTTAACGTTAATATTGACCCAAAAAAATTAGGGCTGGCTGACTTGCTCGATGTATTGCTGTACTTTAGCAATATTGGCTTGCAACTCTGAACGGAATTGCGTTAGGGCGATGATTTTCTCATCTGTCTCCTGGAGATGAGTCATGAGAATTTCCAACAATTTTTGCTTCCCCCGTAACATTGTCGGTTCTTCAAAAAACAGATCGAGGATACTGCCAATTTCTTCTAGAGATAACCCCAGAGATTGGAGCGCATCGATTTTGCGGAGTCTGGCTAGCTCAGCCTCGGTGTAGTACCGAAAGCCCTTTCCCTCGCGTTCGCTGGGACTCAAGAGTCCCAAGTTTTCGTAGTAGCGAATTGTTCGAGGAGTAACGCCAGCTTTCTCGGCAAGTTCCCCGATACGCATTTTTTCAGTCAAGTTTTGTTTTCGATCAACCTTAACGTTAACGTTAACGTTAATTTGAGTGTAACGACCCTCGACCTGGGTGTCAAGCCTAAGTCTGGGCTGGAGTTATTGCGTTGTCAGCAATTTCCAGCATTCTTGTGCGATCGCCCAATCTTCTTCGGTATGTACAACAAAGACGCGAATCGCTGAATCGGTGGCGGCAATATCGACATCCACAGGGGAGGCATCATTCTTGTGGGAATCGAGTTTCAAGCCGAGAAATCCAAACGCTTCACAAGCGCTGGCGCGGATGGCGGCTGAATTTTCCCCAATGCCACCCGTAAACACCAAAGCATCCAATCCTCCCAGAGACGCAAGCATGGCACCGATATGCTTACGCAGAGAATGGATGTACATATCCAATGCTAATTTTGCGCGTGAGTTGCCCTGGTTAATTTCACTGATAATCTGGCGTAAATCGCCCGATATTCCAGAAATTCCCTTCATTCCAGACACCTTATTCAGGGCTTCATCTAACGATTGGGCATCGTAATCACCCTTTCGCAACAAGTGAAGTAGGATACCAGGGTCGATTGAGCCAGAGCGACTGCCCATCATCAAGCCTTCTAGGGGGGTGAATCCCATGGTGGTATCAATGCTCTCACCGTTGCGGACCGCAGCAAGGGAAGCACCATTACCTAAATGGCAGGTGATTAGACGCAAGGATGCTAACTCTTTACCCATTAGCTGAGCGGTGCGATTAGCACAGTATTGATGGCTGATACCGTGAAATCCATAGCGCCGGATACCTTGCTCAAAGAATTCGTAGGGAATGGGGTAAGTGGCAGCCGCCAGCGGCAAATTGGCATGAAAAGCGGTATCAAAGACGGCAACTTGAGGTGTAGCCGTTCCTAGGATTTTCTCAATCGTTTCGATCCCTTCCAGGTTAACCGGATTGTGAACAGGAGCGAAGCTGGCAAGATTAGCGATCGCGTCTTTGACTTCTGGCTTAATCAACGTTGCCTGCCGATACTCCTGCCCCCCATGTACCACGCGATGACCGACTACATCAATCTCAGCTAGATGATCAATCACCTGAGTCTGTCCACTCGTTAGTGTGTCTAGCATGTGAGCCATCACATCCGGTCGCGAGTCGGTTTGTAACTGTTCTTCTAAGGCGATCGAACTGGGCGTTTTGACCTCAAGTTCTGCCATTCCTGGGTGTTTCGTCCAATCTATCTTCGCTTCCCAAAGCGGTTTCGGTGGCAATTCTGGCAATGTATTAGCGAGTTCGTACAGGCAACTCTTCTGACTACTCGATCCCGCATTCAGTACTAAGATTTTCATAATAGTCATCTAAATCTATTTGACCCGATCAAAGCGAGATTGAGTAATAGCATCGCGCACCAGACGTCTTGCTTCAATGATTAAAGCCCCTCCCTATCCCTCCCGTGAAAAAAGGCTTCGTCCTCTGATATTTCCCCTTTTAAGGGAGAACGAGAGGGGTAGGGAGGGAGCAAGATTTCTTTCCCTCATATTAGAGGGATTGAGGCGGGGGAATTTGACCTTTGCCAGAGGTCAAATGTAGGAGTGATAGAAACTTCCCAGAGAAGTCAATATTTAAGGTGACTGATGAACAAAGCTGAACAAGTTGCCGCTCTTTACATCTCTTCTAGTTCTTTACCTTTCGTTTCCTTAATTGAAAGTGCTACGAAAAAGATGGAGATGGCGGCTGCGATCGTATAAATACCGTAAGCAGAACCTAATCCGAAGCTTTTGAGTAGGGGAGGAAATGTAGTGGAGACCAGAAAATTGGCAATCCACTGGATTCCGGCAGCGACTGAAAGTGCAGCCGCTCGAATTTTGTTATTAAACATTTCTCCCAGCAGCACCCAGACGATTGGTCCCCAAGAGAAACCGAAGAAAACGACATAGAGGTTAGCTGCCAAAAGAGCGATGATTCCAGCCGAACCGGTTAGGGCAGGATTACCCGTAGCGGGGTCGATCGCGGCATTGCCAAAGGCAACTGCCAGCGTTCCCAGAGTAACGGTCATCCCGATCGACCCTATGAGCAGGAGAGGCTTGCGACCAAACTTGTCTACGGTAGCGATCGCGATCAAGGTTGTCACAATGTTGACAATACTTGTGATTACCGTAATCAATAGCGAATCTCTTTCTGAAAATCCAACTGACCGCCACAATATACTGCTGTAGTAAAAGATGACGTTGATACCAACAAACTGCTGGAGGATGGACAAACCCATTCCTACCCAGACAATCGGCAGCAAACCACCACTTCGGCTCAAAAGGTCAGAAAATTGAGGTTTACGTTCCGTGAGAACGGTCTGAGCAATCTCCTGGACTTTGGCGTCTACGTCACCCCCCACAACTTTGGCGAGAACGTTAGCAGCTTGTTGATGTCGTCCTTGAGCGACCAAATACCGAGGTGATTCGGGAATCGTCAAAGCGGCTATCCCATAGAGTATGGCGGGCGGGATTTCTGACCAAAACATCCAACGCCAAGCCGTAGCTCCAAACCAAAATTGTCCTTCAGCTGACCCCCCCGCTCCCAAAGCAATGAAGTAGTCGGACAGCAGTGCCACGAAAATACCCACTACAATCGCCATTTGTTGGAGAGAACCCAGCCTTCCCCGTAAGTGAGCGGGAGCCACCTCTGCAATATAGGCAGGTGCAATGACACTAGCCATCCCAACTGCAATTCCACCCAAGGCACGCCAGAACATGAAATCCCAGATGCCAAAAGGAATACCGGAACCAATGGCACTCAGGGAAAACAGAATCGAAGCAACAATCATTGTCTTAATACGTCCCTGCCGATCTGCGATCGGTCCCGCAATAAAGGCTCCAAGGGCAGAACCTAGCAATGCAGAGGATACGGCAAAGCCTGTCATTGCACTACTAGAGTTGAATGTCGCTTGCAGTGCTCCAACAGCACCATTGATCACGGCAGTATCAAAACCGAATAAAAAGCCACCGAGGGCAGCCGCACAAGCAATTAGAAAAACATAGGAAGTTTTGGGTTTAGCAGCAATATCATTTTTTTGAGTAAACATGATTTCATTCCTCAACGTTTGAGCCACATTCTTGGTTCGGTTTGGTTGCGCTTGAATTGAACTTGCGATCGCTTACGAACTACACACCTGTTTTGCGAACAGCACCAACCCAACCAAGCGCATTTCAAATGCATGGTTAGTCAAAAATAGATTTCAGTGAAATCCTATCTTGACAGCTAACCTAGCCGCCCCATCAGTCCTATCTTTGGATTAAAACCAATACGGAATACCACCCGCTCTTACAGTGGGCTAACTCAACCTTTTTCACGGAATTTCTATAGGTAGAGAGTATTTCTTATAGCATAGAAATTCTGGGCTATTAATCTCTCTGGCGACATAGAGTAAATGGAAAAGCCTGTTTATTCAAGAAATTGAATGTTTTTTAAACTTAATAAATTAGCTTTTATATGTAGCAATTATTTATTCTGAAAACGTTGTATATCGGCAGATATATGTTAAAGAGCAAATTTCAAAACATGGCTAAAATTATTAAATTTTGTTGATAAATCAGCTTCGGGCATCAATATCTGATATAAGTTTGCATCACTATTTGAGATTTAGTAATCCCAAGGATTAACCATGATTGAACTTCACCAATCTTCACCCTGTTGGGGATTACCAGATTTAAGTCCTTTTTGTATCAAATTACATACATATTTTCGGATTGCTAAGCTGCCCTATGAAGTGAGCAGTGAACTAAAATTTCAAGATGCACCTAAAGGGAAGACCCCGTTTATTCGATACAACAATAAACTGATTGGCGACTCGAATTTAATTATTGATTACCTGAATAAAACCTTAAAAATCAACCCGAATGAAAACTTAAGTCAGGAAGAAAAAGCTGTTTCCTTAGCCTTTATACGGCTAATAGAAGAAAATCTTTACTGGGGGCTAATTCATTACATTTATAAAGTAGAGGATAACTGGCTATCCTATAGAACGATTCTAGAAGAATTAATATTAAAGGAATTCCCAGAATCTCTTCGGAACCAGATTCTTGAAGAGTTGTACGACCAAATCCTAAAACAATTGTGGGGTCATGGTATGGGTCGTCATTCTGAGGCGGAAATCTATGAAATTTGCAAGCGTGATTTGTGCGCTTTGTCTGGTTTCTTGGGAAATAAGCCGTTTTTTATGGGGGAGAAAGCCACCACTCTCGATGCGGCTGCCTATGGTTTTCTCTCACGGTTGATGTATGATTCTTTGCAATCCCGCCTCAAAGAACAAGCGCTAAAACTGGATAATTTACAACTATTTTGTGAGCGAGTGAGGGCAGAATTTTACACACAGCAAGAGACAAAAGCCTGGAACGTTCAAATTGGCTCATAGGTCAGAGAGGAGCATCAACAATCACCCTCTATAAGAAGGGGGCGTTATTAACACCCCCTTCTCTTAACTGGAACTGTTGCAAATAAATGCTTGAGAAAACGGTATCGCTACTTAACAGGAGCACCCGATCGCACAGTTCCCCCTTCATCGGCGGCATCCGTTGATTTAGTTTCACCGGGTGTTTCAGGTTGAGCACCGCCAGAGTAAGGCCACTTCCAGTCACGAACTTCAGGCAGATCATCCCCGTACTTAGAGATGTAATGCACATGTTCGACTAACTTATCGTGGAGCTTCTGTTTTACATGCGCTCCGATATACTGAAGCCCGGGCACGCGATCAATTACATCCATTACCAGATGGAAGCGATCCACATCATTACGCACCACCATGTCAAAAGGCGTACTCGTCGTGCCTTCTTCCTTATATCCCCGCACATGCAGGTTCTTGTGGTTTGTCCGGCGGTAAGTCAGGCGGTGAATCAGCCAGGGGTAGCCATGATAGGCAAAGATGACCGGTTTATCGGGTGTAAAGATCGAGTCAAAGTCTTTATCGTTAAGACCATGAGGATGTTCCTTATCGGGTTGGAGTTTCATCAAGTCCACCACGTTCACGAACCGTACCTTAAGTTGAGGGAAGTGCTGGCGCAGTAAGTCAACCGCCGCCAAAGCTTCCAGGGTAGGAATATCTCCACAACAAGCCATCACGACATCGGGTTCACTGTTCTGGTCGTTGCTTGCCCATTCCCAAATACCGACACCTGCCGTGCAATGCTTGATAGCGGCATCCATATCCAGGAACTGCAATGCTGGTTGTTTTCCAGCGACGACGACGTTGACATAGTGGCGGCTACGCAGACAGTGGTCGGTTACAGACAACAGGGTGTTGGCATCAGGTGGCAGGTAAACCCTGATAATACTTGCCTTCTTGTTGACCACATGGTCGATGAAGCCGGGGTCTTGGTGGCTAAAGCCATTGTGGTCTTGCCGCCAAACGTGAGAGGTTAGCAGGTAGTTGAGAGAAGCGATCGGTCTGCGCCAGGGAATGTGACGGCAACTCTCAAGCCACTTGGCGTGCTGGTTGAACATCGAGTCAACGAGGTGAATAAACGCCTCGTAGCAGGAGAAGAAGCCATGACGGCCTGTGAGCAAATAGCCTTCCAGCCAACCCTGGCAGGTATGTTCGCTGAGCATTTCCAGCACCCGCCCGTCGGGAGAAAGATGATCGTCATAGGGGTAGGTTTCATCCATCCAGGCGCGATCCGTGGCTTCAAACACATCGCCCCAACGGTTGGACGCTGTCTCGTCTGGCCCGACGATCCGGAAGTTGCGGCTTTCCTGGTTGCGCTTCATCACATCCCGCAGGAATTGGCCCATGACGCGAGTGGCTTCTGCATAGGTAGTGCCGGGATTGGTCACCTCGACTGCATAATCCCGGAAGTCGGGCATCTTCAAGTCTCGCAGCAGAATACCGCCGTTGGCATGGGGGTTATCACCCATGCGACGATGCCCCTTGGGAGCCAGTTCTGCGAGTTCGTCAATTAACTTGCCATGGTCATCGAAGAGTTCTTCGGGTTTGTAACTCTTCATCCAGTCTTCAAGGAGTTTAATGTGGTCTGGCTTGCTTGCCAACTCAGCGAAGGGAACTTGGTGCGATCGCCAAAATCCCTCGGTTTTCTTGCCATCCACTTCCTTCGGCCCTGTCCAACCCTTGGGCGATCGCAAAATGATCATCGGCCACTGGGGACGCTTGGTAAACCCATTAGTACGGGCATCCTGCTGAATCGCTTTAATTTCCTCAATGGCAGTGTCCAGGGTAGCCGCCATCAATTGGTGCATGGCTTCGGGTTCTGAACCTTCTACGAAGTAGGGCTTGTAACCGTAGCCAACGAACAGGCTTTCTAACTCCTCATGACTAATCCGGGATAGGACAGTCGGGTTAGCAATTTTGTAGCCGTTCAGGTGCAGGATGGGCAGAACAGCCCCATCCGTGGCAGGGTTGAGGAACTTATTGGAGTGCCAAGCGGTAGCCAAGGGGCCGGTTTCAGCTTCCCCGTCACCCACCACGCAGCAGACTAATAGGTCAGGGTTATCGAAGGCAGCGCCATAAGCATGGGAAACGGCATAACCCAGTTCACCGCCTTCGTGGATTGAACCCGGAGTTTCAGGCGCAACGTGGCTGGGAATGCCACGAGGGAAGGAGAACTGCTTGAACAGTCGCTTCATCCCTCCCGCATCTTGAGAAACGTTGGGGTAGTACTCGCTATAGGTGCCTTCTAGGTACGTATTCGCAACTAGCCCCGGCCCCCCATGCCCTGGCCCTGCAATGTAGATGCTGTTTAAGTCGTATTTCTTAATGATGCGGTTGAAGTGGACGTAGATGAAGTTAAGTCCCGGAGTCGTGCCCCAATGTCCCAGCAACCTAGGCTTAACGTGTTCTAACTTCAGAGGTTCCTTAAGCAGTGGATTGTCTAATAAATAGATTTGTCCCACAGAAAGGTAGTTAGCTGCACGCCAGTAGGCGTTCATCTTGCGTAATTCTTCTGGAGAAAGAGAGCCTTGTTGTGCTCTGGGAGTGGTCGCTTGAATCATAACTTAATATCTGCCTTGTGAATTTTGCGATTTTGAAGCAGTTAGGTTAAATGTGATTGATTCAGTACGAGTCAAAAAATGACTATGACCTCTTGACCAATGACAAAGCGCTGCAATTGCTAACTTTCGCGTCAAAGGCTGAGGCTGTTTCGGGCTTAGCGAACACTACCTCCGCTCTAATGCTACGAAGGAGCTTGAAGATGTTTTGAATATCCTGTTGATGTCAGCCGTCATTGCTTTGACGCACTCACCTAGTTATTTTAGATATTCACAAACACATCGTATCTGCATTCTACAATTCATTTCTCTGTGAGAAGACAAGTACGTCTCTAGATAGATAGTTACCCAACCTAGAAACTAGGTCTTGTTTGTTTTGTAGGATTTTATTAAGAAAAAGAGAAGACGTGCGATCGCCTCTGAATCTGCTACGGGAGGCGATCGCACCTTGCACATCCTATCTAATACTTAGGTTAGGAAACTCTCTCCAATTTCCCAGCTTAATGTTGGTCTTTACACAGAAAGCTTCACTAATGCATCTTTCACGGCTGAAGGCAGTTGTCGCAAAATCTTGCCTTTCTCACCATCAACGGCCACTAATGTAACACGAGCTGTTAAGTAAAGTTCTTCTGCGTCTAGGGATTGAATCTGATAATCCCAGTTGATTCGCACACCTTCCATATCTGCCATACGGGTTCTAACAGCGGCTGCCATTCCCATCCGCAGGGAGCGGTGATAGCGTATGGAAAGTTCTACAACAGGTAACTCACATCCCAAGGCGACTAAGTCAGCATAATCGATGCCGATTGAGCGCAAGCATTCAACTCGTGCTTCTTCCATCCAGGCTAGGTAAGCGCCATGCCAGACAACACCCGAATAATCCGTGTGATGGGGTTGTACCCGCACCAGATATTCAAACCAGTTCTCCGTGGTGGCTGTTAGAGAATAGTTTTGGATCTCGGCGCTGGGTGGCAGTTGGGCTGAGGTTGGTGATTTTTCCGGCATTTGACCAATGATTTTAGTGTATTGAATACGGCAGGATGAATTGAGTGTGATCATCCACCTCTTGATCATGCAAAAGAGTTCACAACTGCTGCAACTCTCTTTTGCACTTTGGGGTGGTGCCCGTGGCAAGAATCAACTGATTCTTGCCAGTGCTGAAAAATTTATAATCTTTATAAGAGATTTTTATGTAAACTATCTCGATGCAGTTACTGGGGGTTGTTTAAAGCCAATCTGAAAAGCTCCGGTAATAATCTCGTTCCTTTTGTTTTAATTAAATTAGGTGTGTTTATTGTCTGCGAACGTCAGGCTTTAACTCCACTCCCACGAGGGGTTAGTTGTTTCGACTTGATGGAGTCTGATCCAGATGAACAGACGCTCAAAAAAGGAATAAACATTGAACATCCTGGAATTTTCTCTGTTCGTTTGGGTGGGAGCGTTTACAGCTGGCTTTTTAGGGTCACTCACTGGCTTAGGGGGTGGAGTGGTGATTGTGCCCCTCTTAACTTCAGTGTTTGGTGTTGATATTCGCTACGCTGTTGGCGCTTCCTTAGTCTCTGTCATTGCAACTTCTTCCGGAGCAGCATCGACCTATATTAAGAAGGGGTTTACCAATCTGCGACTGGGAATGTTTTTAGAAGTCGCGACAACAATTGGAGCCATAATCGGTGCATTGATTGCCACCTTTGTTTCGGTTAAAGCCCTCACCATTGTGTTGGCTATTGTCTTACTTTATTCCGCCTATCTGTCACAACAACCCCGAATTGAATCCCCGGATACGGAATCTTCTGACCCTTTAGTTGATCATCTCAGACTGAATGGAACTTATCCCACTGCCGATGGATTAATGTCTTATCAGGTTCATGCGGTTCCGGTTGGGTTTAGTGTGATGTTAGTCGCTGGGGTGCTTTCCGGATTACTGGGTATTGGTTCAGGCGCATTTAAGGTGCTGGCAATGGATCAGGCTATGCGTCTGCCCTTCAAAGTTTCCACTACTACTAGCAATTTTATGATAGGTGTAACAGCCGCGGCCTCAGCAGGAGTTTACCTGGCGCGGGGTTACATCGATCCAGGTTTGTCAATGCCGGTGATGTTAGGAGTACTACCTGGCGCTTTTTTGGGAGCCAGAGTTTTGGTAGGATCTCAAACTCAGATTTTGAGGACGATTTTCAGTTTTGTCCTCGTGGTAATGGCGTTCAAGATGGTTTACAACAGTCTAACTGGGGGGCAATAAAGAGTGTATCCATTAGGGAAGTTAGCGAATGAGGAACAAGTTGAGAGCGAGAGCAACCTTACCCCTCCATCTAGCGATTGCACGCCGCACAGTGCCAAGAGCGATCGCCATTTGGAGCAGTTTATCAGTAATTTACTCAAATACGGGGTTCTTCTCGCTAGCGTGATCGTTTTAGTGGGTGGCATTTTGTACTTAATTCGCCACGGTAATGAACCGGCTGACTATCGATTTTTTCAAGGAACGCCCTCTGAATTTTGTTCTCCAAAGGGTGTATTGACAGCGGTTTTGTCGGGGAGTCGGCGTGGTTTAATTCAACTCGGACTACTGATACTGATTGCCACACCGATCGCACGCGTCGTATTTTCCTTTTTGGCCTTCCTACGTCAACGAGATTTTACCTATATTATTGTCACCTTATGTGTACTCGTGGCGCTGATTTACAGCATGATAGGAGCCTATGTTTAGGATGTATCACGATGTTTACATCCTAAACATTTTTTTCAATTATTGAGAGTGCGTCCCCAGAGTCAACATCTGTTCAAAAGCTTTTGCAAGACGAGTTTGAAAACGTCGCTGATGCTTCAGTTTCAAAAAAGGACGCACGATTTCCAACGTCACAGCAGCACCATTTCTATGATCTTTAACTTTAATCGCACGTAGGGTATCAAGCTGGAGTTCTTTTTTGACCATCAATTCAGAAATGGCGGCTGCACCAACACTGCTTTCAATGATGGCTTTCACCATTTCGCCACTGTGCAAGACTAAAATCCTCTTCAAATCTGAGGGCGTAATTCCCCAATTTTGCAGGGCTTGCTCAAATCTTTGTTGAGTTCCAGAACCCGCTTCTCGCATCACCCAATCGGTGTGATAAAGTTCTGTGAGGGCAACCTCTCCCTGCTGAAACCAAGGGTGAGATGGGCCTACAATAATCACTAAGCGATCGCCCCCTACACTATCTTCTTCTAGAATATTTTTAACGGCTGGTTTAACCTCTCCTTCCACTAAGCCTAAATCAAACAATCCCGTCGCTGTTCCTTCACATATTTCTTCCGTGTTGGCGAGGGTACAATTCACCGAAATGCCAGGATATTGGTGCTTAAATTGGCTAATCTTCTCCGGTAACCAATAGTTACCAATGGTGAGACTCGAACCCAATTTTAATTCACCCCGCTGGAGGTTGTTTAATTCCCGTAACCCCCGCTCTGTCAAAGCGACTTGGTCGATAATTTTTTGGGCTTCTGCTTGTAATAATTTCCCAGCCTCAGTAATCTCAATGTGGCGACCAATACGGTGGAATAGCTTCACTTCATATTGATCTTCTAAGCATTGGATTGCCGCACTCACAGCAGGCTGGCTAATGTAAAGTGCTTCTGCGGCACGGGTAAAGTGCAAATATTCTACCACAACCAGAAAAACTCGGAGTTGGTCAAACGTCATCCCCGCCATTAATGGTATGTATCCCTCAAGCCAACAAATCAGATTTTACTTAAATTCTTAGTACCACTTTAGGGCTGACAAACGCAGCAATCGGGATTACAACTACCCTAAAGATCTCCAGGCTCCTTACCTGTGCTGTTTAAATAAGTCTCCATCCTATGGAACAGTCCTTTAAAGAAAGCTCTAACCCCAATTAGAAATATTGACAAATAGACTCCTCAGACCATTAGGGTGCCTGGAAACTGTCCATGCAGCTTATCATCAATTTTATTTATCCAATTAAAAAGAAAAAACGTTTGATTCCACGCAGTAGCAATTCTAACGTGAAGAGTAGCTTTTCATCTTATAGCTGAGTTCAACAGCAAAAGCCACTGAACTCAACGATTAAAGATACTTACAGCGCATGAGTTCCAAAACTCAAGGCACTCAACGTTACATCGAACTCATTTTAGGGAGAGCCTATCCATTTGAGTCGAACTCAGCAGTAATTCCCTATAACGCACCCATAACACTGCTCGCTCGACCGTG
The DNA here is from genome assembly GCA_039962225.1 of Microcoleus sp. AS-A8. Lineage (NCBI taxonomy): Bacteria > Bacillati > Cyanobacteriota > Cyanophyceae > Oscillatoriales > Microcoleaceae > Microcoleus > Microcoleus sp. AS-A8. The sequence goes on along the minus strand of JAMPKV010000005.1, from coordinate 135,558 downwards.
CAAGGAGATTCTAGAGGACTATGAGTACAAGGACTAAGACAAAGCAAAAACATCGGAGTACACATGGGTTAAAGCCCGCCTGTCTTCCTTTTGGGGAAGTATTAGCTCAATCTTTTGCCGTCATTGCACCCACAACCATCCCCGCCTCAAATTTGGGCTTGATTGTTGCCCTTGCAGGAAACGGTGCCTGGTTAAGTTTCGTGATTGGCATGATTGGGTTGGTGTTTGTGAGTATCAACATCAACCAGTTTGCAAGTCGCTCAGCTTCTCCAGGTTCGCTCTACTCTTATATTGTCAAAGGGTTGGGGCCAACGGCAGGTGTCATCTGCGGCTGGAGTTTGGTGCTGGCTTATCTGTTTACGGGAATGTCAGTTCTGTGTGGTTTTGCCAACTTTAGCAGTAGCTTAATCGGGCATCTAGGCATCCACCCCTCGACCATCACGTTGTTAGCGATAGGCGCAGGTATTTCCTGGTATGCCGCCTATAAAGATATCCAGCTTTCAGCGATGGCGATGCTGTGGATGGAGGGAGCCTCTTTAGTTCTCATCGCCGTCTTGGGAGGCATCATCTGGGCACACAAAGGCTTTGCCTTAGATATGTCCCAATTGACATTGCAAGATGTCACCCCAGGCAACGTGGCAATGGGGCTGGTTTTGGTCATGTTTGGTTTCTCTGGTTTTGAAAGCGCTACCTCTTTAGGTGATGAAGCAAAAAACCCCTTGAGGACAATTCCTAGAGCCGTCATGGGTAGTGTGATCCTAGCCGGTCTCTTCTTTATTTCCATGACCTACATTGAGATATTGGGTTTTAGCGGCACAGGAGTATCGATTACCACCACTGAAGAACCCCTGGGTTTTCTCGCACAGCAAGCCGGAGTGGGTTTTCTGGGAACCTTGGTTGCTTTCAGTGCCTTGTTTAGCTTTTTTGCTTGTGTCCTCGGCAGTATCAATCCAGCCGCTAGGGTGTTCTTCACGATGGCACGTCATGGCTTGTTTCACTCATCTTTGGGTTCAGCACATGCGGCTAACCGCACCCCTCATGTTGCCGTGACGATGTGTTCGCTGATTGCCTTTCTCATCCCCGCAGCGATGTCACTGTTTCACGTCAAACTGTTCGACTGTATGGGATATTTGGGTGCGATCGCGAGTTTCGGGTTTTTAACCGTCTATATCCTGATTTCAATTGCGGCTCCGGTTTACCTACGCCAAATTAAAAAACTGCATCTGCGAGATATCCTGTTCTCGGTTATGGCGATTGGGTTCATGATGATTCCCGTTTTGGGCAGTGTGGGAATTCCAGGAAGCAAGCTGTTCCCAGTTCCAGAACCCCCTTACGATGCGTTTCCTTACCTATTTTTGATGTACCTGCTCGTAACCTGTGGCTGGTTCATTTTACAAAGACTTCGTTCTCCAGAAATTGTGACATCCATGGAGCAGGGCGTTGAAGCCATACACGCCAGATTTGATAACAGGGAAGTGAAGGTTGAAACTGTTCCTGTGGGATTCGATGAATTTGAAGACCTTTAACTTCCTCGTCCAGAAATCATAAGTCCTTAAGCCACACTTAACCCCCAATCTAGGACTAATGACCCGTAAAACATGACTGAATTAAGAACCTTAGGACAGGACAGAAAGAAATGAACGACTTAGTCACTTCAATTCCCACCGGATTAGCTGCCTTCAGTGCCACCAACCTCGACGATATTGTCATCCTGTTACTGTTTTTTTCTCAGGTGAATTCGACATTTCGTAGACGACATATTGTTATTGGTCAGTATCTCGGATTCGCTGCATTAGTGGTAGCTAGCCTTCCCGGCTTTTTTGGTGGCTTAATCTTGCCACGCCACTGGATTGGACTTTTAGGCTTAGTGCCCATCGCTTTCGGACTGATGCGCTTACTGAACACAGAAAGCGATTCCGCTGAAGAGGATGAGGCAGAAATTGAACCATTAAATCAATCTTCATTCGCTAGCTTTCTGTCTCCCCAAGCTTACAGTGTTGCTGCTGTCACGATGGCTAATGGCAGTGACAATATTGGGATTTATGTCCCTTTGTTTGCCAGTAGTAGCTTCGAGAGTTTAGTGGGAATTTTGGGTATATTCTTTGTGCTGGTTGGAGTTTGGTGTTACGCCGCCTATAAATTAACTCACCAGAAAGCAATTGCTCACCTTTTAAGTCGCCATGGCAGCACTTTTGTTCCGTTCGTTTTAATCGGATTAGGTGTGTTTATTGTTTTGGAAAGTCAGGCGTTAACACCACTAGCCCTAGGATTAAGTTGTCTGTGTTTAACTGGTCTTTTCACTATTAACAGTCGCTTGGAAGAACTCGCCAAAAATTGAAGTTGGCTCTTGGTCAAACCTGAGCGTTTCCCTAGAATATGAGTAGTCCCAAAGACTGGAACCAGCGCTTTGGAGGTAAATATTGGCAGGGAATTTTTGTTCAACTGCAACTCTAAATTCTACCTTCCCATCTTCCCATCTCTCTCAAAAGTTAGATGATTTGGCTTGGAAAAATTAATATAAGTTCAGTAACACATGGATAAATTTATCCATGTTTTGAATGAAATTAACCTAATTTTTTGGGCAAATTAAATTAGATAAAATTTAAATTTTAAAATAAAACCAGGTGATAAAATGATTAATAATACGACCGTAAAAATTCGGGTTGAACAAATTTGGGAATTGAATCGTCGTCACAAGTTTGTAATTCTCGCCCCTCCAATAATTTCACAAAAACAATTCACTAACCTTTCCTAGGAGAAAGTCATGAAACTTGCAAATTTCCTTTTAGTAAGTTTGATATTGATTGCAAATTTATTGTTTGCTCAACCTTCATGGGCTGACAAGCCAAGTTTTCTCAAAAATCCTGACTATATTGAGGTAAATCAAAGTCTTAATGCCTTGAAGATGGCGCAAGAGACACAAGCTCAAACCGAAAATTATAACCCTGAGCAAATCCAAAACAAAATCGATGAACTAGAGTTTCAAAAATATGCTCTAGAGACCGGAATCAACTGGGGGCAGTGTGAAAATGCAACGGGAAAAACACTCGCTGTCTATGGGCCACAACCTAAGTTTGATGATGATGATGACGAAGAAGATTACCCCTATGCTAATGGCCTATATTTCTTAGCTGATGGTCAGACAACCAAAAATAAATGGGATTGTCAGGGTGTTTATCTACCCAGTGATGCCCAAACAACGATAAGCTCTAACGGACAGAATGAAGAATTAGCAGGGCCTGCTGCAATCAAGGTGGTTGATGGAACTCAGTTAATCGTGAGAACTAATGCAGACACCGGTGCGATAGAATTCAGCATCCCTCCCACTCAAATCCTCAAAACGGGTGAAGCTAACTGGTTTATTCCCAAAGTGTCACAAGCCGTGATCGATACACGCGTTGCTAATGCGCCGACGGCTAAAAAATTGAAGGGAGATAATTTAGTGGTTATGACCACCAACCCCGAAAAAAATGTCGTAGAATCCAATAATTCTCCGAACACGCAAGGACAGAGCAAGTCCCCGGAACAGGCGAAGGCTCAACCCGAAGCCTCATCCGTTGCGCCGAAACCTAGCTATCTCAACAGGCGTTGAATCGTCTAGTCTGAACGGTTCTCCCTCGCTTCTCATCCTCACTTTCATCTCCGATTGCAACCTGAAAAATGAGAAATTCTCACTCCCTGCAAGTTCACCCTTTTTGAGGTGGAGATGAGAGCGAGGAGATTGAGGGGAATCAAAATTTATCAAGCAACAGCCTCTGAATAAAAATAATATTGAGGCTCTCTAGTTGTTTTAGTTGTACATCTGAGCGAGAATAAGGGGTGTTATTGATGCAGTTACAATTCAAACCAACCAAAGTAGAGACTAAGGCCACCACGGTAGATACAAAATCTCAAGAGATAGAAACCAAGCAACAAGGACGACGAAATCCTTCGCGAGTGCGAGATCACTTAGCGAACGAACGCACTTACTTAGCATGGATACGCACTGCGATCGCTATGATGGGTTTTGGCGTTGTCATCGTTCGCCTTCGTCACTTTCAACCTCCCTTGATTCCCCGTCCCGGCACGGGATGGAAATTAGGTTTGCTCTTCTCATTGGTGGGTCTGCTCACGGTGTTACTCTCAACCCAGCACTACTTTTCCGTTCGCCACGATATCGACGAAGATACCTATGAACCATCTGACCGTTGGCTACTTCTGTTCAGCCTTGCCGTCACCATCTTGGGAGCTGGTGTCATCTATTTTGTGTTTACAGCCCCCCTCAACCCTATGTTGTTGAATGCTGCATTTGAATAACAAACCTTAAAGTCGATTAGTTAGAGGAGAATGAGGGGAATACGGCTGCTATTCAAGGTTTTGTTACCCCACTAGGAGCCAGCAAAGCGGGTTATATGGATATTTATAGGGGCTATGTTTATACCTAATCTGAGTTGTAAACCCCTTTTTTAAGCGTTTAAAGCATCTCTTCCCCATCCTCATAGGACCTCCGGCTGCACCTTTGGGCCATAACGGGGTTATCGAAACGGTGGGCTATTACTTGGGGATTTTCCCCGTGTGTTGTGCCTGAATCTTAGGCAGACTCAAACGTAGTACACTCGAAACGCGAACGTACAGAGTGTTTTCTCCAAAATGGGCACTTTTTTATAGGAATCTCGGCTCTACCCCCTCATGAGTGACTTTGGGACAGCTATCACTGAAGGGATCACAGCCTTCGCCGCCACTAATATTGATGACATCGTTATCCTGCTGGTATTTTTTACTCAAGTCGATGCTAACTTCCGGCGTCGTCATATTGTAGTGGGTCAGTACCTGGGTTTTACAGTCCTCATCCTCGCCAGCTTACCGGGGTTTTTTGGTGGCTTGGTGGTATCCCGCGAATGGATTGGATTACTCGGACTTCTACCCATTGCCATTGGCATCAGGCAACTGGTGACTCGGCAAAAAGACGATACACCGCAGGTGCAAACGGTAACCCCTAATTTTGAGCCGTCTTCACCTCGTAACCCGCTAATCTCCTTCCTCTCAAGTGTGATTTCTCCCCCAACGTATCAAGTGGCGGCGGTAACGTTTGCCAATGGGGGTGACAATATCAGCATCTACATTCCGTTGTTTGCCGGGAGTAGCCTCCTCAGGCTGGGAGTGATTATCATTGTCTTTTTTTTGATGGTAGGCGTTTGGTGTATTTGCGCTTACCAATTAACGCGTCAACCGAACATTGCTCAGGTTTTGAGTCGCTATGGTCATGCCATTGTCCCTTTTGTCTTGATTGCCCTAGGTCTATTTATCATGTACGAGCGAGGCACCTTTAGTCTCCTGCCGTGGCTGAGAGCCTAAATCCCCCTCCATCACAAGGGGTATGGCTTTACGCCACCTAGGAGTGAACCTATTGCCTCTCTATCTTGCGTGAAAGATCTTGCGTAAAAGAAAAAGCTGGGCAACCACAACCGCCAATGAGGTGAGGAGATTGCCTCTAGAGATGCTGTGTGTCAGTCCTCACCCCCAATCCCTGGTTATGTACTAGACGTTTACTGACTCTCTCGATTAAACTACGGTAAGTATATCGGGATAACGCAGTTCGATGGAAAAGGCCAAAACAGTCATTGACGAGCTTCCTTTCGTAGGACAGGGGGCTTCCGAGTCGTTACAACAGCTCGTGCCAGAGGAATTCAGCCTCAAAGTTTGGTTGAAAAAGCTCAGAGGCGGATTCCTTTTGGTACTTGGATTTTTGCTTTCACCCCTATCATTTTGGAATGACCTGTTTTTTAACCTGCCCATTGCTTATGGCTTTGGGTATATCTGTAGTTGGTTTAACCCCGATTTACTCCTGCCTTGCGCGATCGCAGGATATTGGATTTCAAATATTTTAGGGATTCTCTTAATGCAAGTAGGGGCTGTGGATGTTTTTCAGGAGCAACCCAAAGATCGTAACTTGAAAAAAGAGTTATTAATGGGTTTAGTTTCCTCAGCCGTTTACACTCTTGTGATTTTGGCTTTGATTCAGTTTAAAATTCTAGAAGCTCCCGTTCTCTTCTCTGGTGTTTAATCAGGATTAAAAGTAGCAATTCAATAATCCTAATATATTTATAGCGGTTCTCGAATAACTGAGATACACCACAAGCCCTTGACTGCTGTTTACTTAATGCTGTTGATGTATTTCATCTATTTGAGAAAGGCTATATATTGGGAAGTTTAGCCTTAGGCAGAAATCACTTATTCTTGACTAAGGCTATTTTATTGTGATGCCAACAGGAGTTACTACCTCGATAAACTTTTTAAAGTCATTCATCAACTAGGGTCTCAATCCGCCGCATCAACCGATTATGACATCAAAAAAAGCTCTCTACAGAGCAGTTCGATTCCTTCTAATCTTATCGCTGGCAGTTATCATTTTCTCACCTTTCGTAATTGTCAATGCTGGAGAACGAGGTGTCCTAATGCAGTTCGGCAAAGTGCAGGACACAGTACTCGGAGAAGGAATTCACCTGATAATCCCTATCGTTAATACTGTGAAAAATTTGAGCGTTCGCGTACAAAAGCAGGAAATTGCTGCCGAAGCCTCCTCGAAAGACCTTCAAGAAGTTTTCACCGATGTCGCTCTCAACTGGCATATTATCCCAGAAAAAGTTAATGCGACTTTTCAGCAAATTGGGGACGAGAGAGCTATCGTCGAGCGAATTATTAACCCAGCCGTAGAAGAAGTACTAAAAGCTGTCATAGCCGAGTACACAGCTGAAGAAATTATTACCAAGCGCGGAGAAGTCAAAGCGGGTGTAGATGAATCATTAATGACAAGACTCAATAATTATCACATTGATGTCGATGATATTTCTTTGGTACATGTTCACTTCTCTCCGCGATTTAGTGATGCCGTTGAAGCGAAACAAATTGCCGAGCAAGAGGCTAAGAAGGCAGGGTTTGTCGTGTTAAGGGCTATAAAAGAGGCAGAGGCTAAGGTGAATTTAGCACGCGGAGAAGCTGAAGCGCAAAGGTTGCTGCGTGTGACTTTAACTCCAGAGATACTGCACAAACAAGCCATAGATCGCTGGGATGGAAAACTACCCTTGGTTGTGGGCAAGGGAGGTGTCAAATTGTTAGATTTAAGCCAATTCGTTAAAAATTCCGAAAAGTGAGTTTCAATCAGATGTAACCAAAATTATCAAAGCTGAGAAGCACCTTTTTCAAGCTCTAATATTTTTCCAACAAAGTAAAATAAACCGACTATTTTTCCCAATTACTATGGGTTGAAATACACTGATAAAATAAAGTATAAAATTATAACATTTTTGGCGTTGATATATCAGTTTTTTTTGGCTGCTCGAAGTTCCTTGAATCCCACATGATGAGCGCGGGATTAGTGGAGTCATTTTTTTTCCCTGCTGCTCGAAGTTCCTTGAATCCCACATGATGAGAGCGGGATTAGGGAGTCAGTTTTTTTTCTTGCGGCTCGAAGTTCCTTGAATCCCACATGATGAAAGCGGGATTAGGGGAGATTGTTCCAAGCTTCCATATAAGGCATCGTGGCTTGCTTTTAATAGCACAAGAATTAAAGATTCGATGAACTTTACGGCTCAAACATAATAAGAGTTGATGAAATTACTCTAACTCTTGCCAATTAGACAAGAAGCCGAATAAGATTTTAATAACATTTTATACCCGTAAGTCGCTCGACTTACCGTAGATTGAATCCACCGAAGCTTTGTTACGGACAGAAGCGCGTGAACTCACGCAAAAGGGCTGTGTCTACTACCAACGTCTTGCTTGTCGGCGTAGCTGTATTTTCGCAGAAACGCTAAAGCGGACTACCAGTGTGAAGCGCATCTATCCGAAGAAATATCGCTTTCACACTCTCACCCTCTAAGGCAGAACAGCTTGTATGCATTACTTCTTACTACCGCTCTTAAGTTTCTTAGTTGGCATCGTCGTTGGATTAACGGGAGTAGGCGGAGCATCCCTCATCACTCCGATGTTGATTTTCCTGTTCCAAGTTCCACCTTCGATCGCGGTTAGCTCTGATGTAGTGGCAGCTACATTAATGAAGGTTATTGGCGGCGTCAAGCACTGGCGGCAGCAAACCCTTGACCTGCAAGTAGTCAAATGGCTGGCTTTGGGGAGTGTACCCGGTTCACTGACGGGAGTCGGGATTTTATATCTGCTCCAGCATATGGGAGGCATTAACCTGGATTACATCCTGCTCCGCTTGATCGGTGCCATGATGTTAGTCGTCACGGTGTCGGCACTGGCGCAGTTACTGCTCAAGACGTTTGTGCCAAAGTTAAAGTTACCTGAACTGCCCAAGTTTGACTTAAAAACGAAGTCGGGTCGTCTTCAAACCGTCAGTGTGGGTGCCGTTTTAGGTTGTATGGTGGGTTTAACGAGCGTATCCTCCGGTTCGATGTTTGCGCTGGTGCTGATCGCCTTTTTCCGCCTTGACTCTCGGAAGTTGGTGGGTACCGATATTTCACAAGCCGCTATTTTGTTGCTGTTTACTTCCCTGGGACACCTCACGCTGGGGACGGTTGACTGGAGTTTGGTATTACCCATCTGGTTGGGTACAGTACCGGGTGTATTAGTGGGTGCGAAGCTGTGCAAAATCACCCCTCAACGGACTCTCCGCTTTGTGATTTATTCCATCCTATTAATGGTGAGTTGGAAGTTGGTCTATCAAGCCTAAATGGGGAATTAAGATTTTGATATAGGACGTTTGGCCTGCGGCTATGGCGATTCCTCATCACTAAACTCACCATTCTGCCAGGGCGATCGCAATTCCTTGTTTTAGAGCCGGTGTTAGGTTCTCGTCAATCGCCAACTGTTCTAACTGCTGATAAGCCGTAGGGAAGTTTTTCAAAGCGGCGATCGCATGGAGTCTGGTACTGTCCGCCGGATCTGCCAATAATCCTAACAATGCATCTATGGCACTTTGTTCTCCTAAGTGACCCCAGGCTTGTGTCAGCGCTTGTCTGACAGGAATAGACTGGGCGGCTGAGTGTTCTGAATGGAAGAAATCGAGGAGAATCTGAGCCGCTCTAATTTTAAGCCCTGGTTGTTCTACGCGTCCCAGTACTGTGATAATTTCCTGCACGCCTTCCACCGATACAACCGCCAGTGCGTGCTCTAAATAGTCTAAAGCTTTAGTTGTTTCTACCCAGCCCAAGGCACGGATGAAGTTGATTTGTAAAGGAACAGGTGTTGCGGGGGATTGAATCACCTCAAATAGTGCCTCAGCCGCCTCATCAGTTTTTGAGCGTCCTAATGCGATCGCCGCTTGCTGGCAAACGTCTCGATTGAAGTCATAAAGTAAAGGTTGCAGACGATTGAGTAAATCTAATTCTGCCCACAAATCGGAGCGCAAGCCTAAACCCGCTACAGCGTCTTTTCTCACCATGGCTGCACTATCCTCCAACGCTTCAAGTAGAATAGGTGGAATTCTGGAGTCATGGAAACTGCTGAGGGCTTCAATCGCTGTAGAACGTACTGCCACCTGGGAGTCGTGAACCACACTCAGCAGGGGTTCAATAATTTCTGGACGGCGGATTTGGGAGAGTGCAGTTGTTGCTAACAACCTGGTTTCTGGATCGAGTAATAGATCCGCCAAACCGTTAACGGCTGAGTTCCCCAAACTCGAAAGGGCATTAGTTGCCATGAGCGCTAAGTCTTCATCCTCAGCCGTTCTGAGCAAATTAACCAAAGTAATTATCACAGTGGGATGATTAAATTCTGCCAAGATGCGACCCGCAAACCAGCGCGCCTCCATCTCCGCTTCGTCATCTTCTAAAATTTCAATTAGGGGTGCGATCGCTCGTTCTCCCAGTTTAGGAAACAGTTTAGCCACCTCCCAGCGTTCTCGAAAATCTCCTGCATCGAGAACCTCTAAAGCCAAATTCAGGACTTGCTCTAAATCTGTCTCATTGAGAGTGGCTGATTGAGCATCCACCTCTGTGGCGTTCGTACCCAATGGCAGGTGCTGTAAGCATTGGTTGAGCAATGACCAATTTCCTTGATGTGCCGCAGCAGTCGCTTGTTGTAAAAGCTCTAACATTATCTATTTTTTGGTTTTGGCGAGATTAATTCTACCCAATCCAAAATCCAAAATCTAAAATCCCATTGTCAAAGCTTGTCCCCGCCTTGGAATAACCCTTTGCCATTGAGCAGTTGCCCACTTGTGACAGTACCCCAACTCATAGCAGATACCACCTGCATGACAATCAGCATTAGGATGGCGCATACAGCAATCAGGAGACTACAGGTAACGATGGCCAATTCTTCTGAGACAATAGCTGATGTTTGTTTAGCTTGTCTCCGCCTGGAACTTACTATTAAATAAGTTTGCTTGAGACTTTGATCTGAAGTTGATGTTGGGTCAAACATGTTGGCTTTGATCACAATTATAAATTATCAAACCGAGCGTCTATTTATCTTTAATCACTCGCTTAAATGGCTTGTAGATATTTGTAGACAATTGGACAGATAGTGGTAAAAGCTTGAATTAAATTCCTGATAGTTGTAAAGTTTGAGTTAAACTCCTAGGTAAAGATACGCAATTTTTGGGTTTGTTAAATTAACGAATTTAAGCTTAGGCTCATATTCTATGAATAATTGCTCAGTCTAAAGTTAAGCCATTATGCTGAATTAAACTCCGCATAATGGCTTAACCTGATGCTGCTCAAATCCTATTTTAAATTCAGGTCATAATGCCCCTAGTGTGTCAAGAGGGGAGGCAGCCCTAGGGGAGGTAAGTCAACGATCAGCTAATCGCCATTCCAGTTGCAGGGTAAGAAAATGGGAAGCTGGGGAGGCTGGGGGAGAAGATGATGCAATTTCAACGCACATCAGCTTAGCGTCAGCGCACCTGAAGGAGCCAGCACAGATTGCCGTAATCCCAAGATGGGCGTCAATGAAAAAGCGCCTGGGAGTCTTGCCGTGTTTCGACCCCAAGCGCTTTTTCGTTGTAACTTTAATCTCCTCACACAAGAGTAACTATATCCCTTCCCCTGCCGCTGCCGGATTCAAGGACGTGACACTTTAGGAAGTGACACTCACCCGACAAAAGGCAATCACCTAGAACCAAGGCCCTGCCACCTATTTGCCTTTAGTGGCAATCTCTCCATAAATCTTAATAAAAATTTTCACTTGAGCGTGTTTAGTAACTGATGGGGAGGAAAAAGGCTAGATTTGACAGCCCATCTAACTTTTGAGCCTTGATTGGATCGACCTTAGGGCTGAATATAGTGTTCTCATTCCCCCCTTTATGTTCAAACTGCATAGCAATTATGCTTTTTCTTCATAAACTGAAACATATTGTAACTGAAGATACAAATTCTCCCATGGAGCGCAAATAACCTTATCTGCAATCAGTAAATTAAAGAGCAATCGAATTAGCGCTCTGGAAGACCTTGGGAACATTGGAGCGCTACCCCGAAGAGGAAAAACCTATGACAAGCGCAACCAAGCCAGTGGCCAGTCTCAACAAATTTGAAAAATTCAAGGCAGAGAAAGATGGTCTTGCGATTAAGTCAGAGTTAGAGCAATTTGCCCAACTTGGCTGGGAAGCGATGGATGAAACGGATCGCGAGCATAGACTCAAGTGGCTCGGAGTCTTCTTCCGCCCCGTGACTCCAGGCAAGTTTATGGTGCGGATGCGTTTAGCGAACGGTATTCTCAGCAGTACTCAAATGCGAGTGTTAGCTGAAGTGGTGCAACGCTACGGTGAAGACGGCAGTGCTGATATTACCACGCGGCAAAACATTCAGCTACGGGGTATCCGAATTGAAGATATCCCAGATATTTTTACACGATTTGAGCAAGTGGGTTTGACCTCGGTGCAATCGGGGATGGACAACGTCCGTAACATTACAGGTTCGCCCGTGGCTGGAATCGATGCCGCTGAATTGATTGATACGCGGGAGTTGGTGCAACAGGTTCAAGACATGATCACCAACCAAGGCAAAGGGAACCCAGAGTTTACCAACCTACCCCGGAAATTCAATATTGCGATCGCAGGCGGTCGTGACAACTCCGTTCATGCGGAAATTAACGACCTCGCCTTTGTCCCGGCTTATCAAGACGGCATTTTAGGCTTTAACGTAGTCGTGGGCGGCTTCTTCTCTGCCAAACGCTGTGATGCCGCGATTCCCCTACATGCCTGGGTGACGCCTGACGATGTTGTGGATGTATGTCGCGCCGTCTTGGAAGTTTACCGCGACCACGGTCTGAGAGCGAATCGCCAAAAAGCGCGGCTGATGTGGCTGATTGACGAATGGGGTATCGACAAGTTTCGCCGTGAAATCGAAAATGCCCTAGGACGAACCCTGCAACCAGAGGCAGAAAAAGACGAATTCGATTGGGACAAGCGGGATCATCTGGGTGTCTTTCCTCAGAAGCAACCCGAACTCAACTACGTCGGTCTACACATCCCCATGGGACGCCTGTATGCCCAGGATATGTTTGACCTGGCAAGAATTGCTGAAGTCTACGGCAATGGCGAAATTCGCCTCACCGTTGAGCAAAACGTGATTATTCCCAACGTTCCTGATTCTCGCTTAGACACTTTCCTTGCTGAACCCTTATTAGAACGGTTTTCCATTAACCCTGCCTCCCTGACGCGAGCTTTAGTATCTTGCACCGGCGCTCAATTTTGCAACTTTGCCTTGATTGAAACCAAAAATCGGGCATTGACCCTGATTAAGCAGTTAGAAGCCGAACTCGACTTGCCGCGTCCGGTGCGAGTTCACTGGACGGGTTGCCCCAACTCCTGCGGTCAACCGCAAGTGGCAGACATTGGTTTAATGGGCACCAAGGTTCGTAAAGACGGCAAAGCGGTTGAAGGCGTCGATTTATATATGGGCGGCAAAGTTGGGAAAGACGCCCACCTAGGTAGCTGTGTACAAAAGGGCATTGCTTGCGAAGACCTTAAACCCGTGTTGCACAAGTTATTGATTGAGCAGTTTAATGCCAAGCCGAAGCAAGCGGCGGTCGTGTTCTCCTAACTCAGCTCATCCTTAAGGACTCTTGACTTCCCAACCATGACGGATTGGGAATACCTCCAAGCTACTGAACAGCATCCAAGACTCTGCTATGACCAAATTTTCCAGACGGCAATTCATCATCACCGCAGGCGCAGCTACAGCCGCCTCTTTGTTCGTCCACGGCTGTTCTTCCGGCAGCAGCACCTCGAAATCCGATGCTAAAGGCTCATCAGCTAGCAGCACTGGCCCCGCTGCCAATGCACCGAAAGTAGAAACAACCCAAGCCAAGTTAGGATTTATTGCCTTAACCGATTCTGCCCCTCTGATTATTGCCAAGGAAAAGGGCCTCTTTGAAAAGTATGGAATGAAAGATGTCCAGCTAGAGAAGCAAAAGTCATGGCCTGTAACTCGTGATAACTTGAAACTCGGTTCCGCTTCCGGGGGTATTGATGGAGCACACATCTTAAGCCCGATGCCCTATCTGATTACCCTCAACGATAAGGTGCCGATGTATCTCCTAGCGCGGTTGAATACCAATGGTCAGGCCATTTCGGTTGCCAATACTTACAAAGACATGAAGGTGGCTTTGGACAGCAAGGGACTCAAACAAGCGGTTGACAAAGCCAAATCTGCAAATAAGCAACTCAAAACGGCCATTACCCTACCCGGTGGCACCCATGATTTATGGATGCGCTACTGGCTAGCCGCCGCTGGCATCGACCCGGATAAGGATGTGGTCAACGAACCCGTCCCACCCCCTCAAATGGTGGCGAATCTCAAAGTGGGGACGGTAGACGCCTTCTGTGTAGGTGAACCCTGGAACGCCCAACTGGTCAATCAAAAACTGGGCTACACTGCCCTCGTGACGGGAGAACTGTGGAAAGACCATCCAGAGAAAGCCTTTGCCATGCGGAAAGATTGGGTGGATAAAAATCCTCAAGCGACGAAGGCACTTTTGATGGCTATCCAGGAAGCACAGCAGTGGTGTGACAAGCCGGAAAACAAAGAAGAGATGTGCAAAATCGTCTCCGGTCGCAAATACTTCAATGTCGAGGCAACGGATATTCTAGGTCGGGCTAAAGGCACGATTGACTATGGCGATGGTCGCCCTGTGGTTGAGAATAGCCCTCTATTAATGAAGTTCTGGGCGGATAATGCTTCCTATCCTTACAAGAGCCACGATACTTGGTTTTTGACGGAAAACATCCGCTGGGGCAAGCTTCCCGCTGATACCAAGGTCAAGGAACTGGTCGATTCTATCAACAGAGAGGATTTGTGGAAAGAAGCGGCTAAAGCACTTGGTGTTGCCGATGCCCAAATTCCTACTAGCAGTTCTCGTGGGGTTGAGACATTCTTCGATGGCGTCAAGTTCGACCCAGAAAAGCCAGAAGAATATTTGAAGAGCCTCAAGATTAAGAAAGCCTAATCGCGGCAACGACCAAAACACGATATTTTCGCGTCTGGTAAAAAATCGAACCTTTTGCAATCAGCAATAGCGCTATAAGTCAACTGAGCATCGGATTTTAGGAGGCATTTACGGATGACCGCAAGGCTGGAACGGGGTACTAGACCCAAAGCAATTCAAACAACAATTGGTTCACTCATCCAGAAGCAAGGAAAAAATTTCATACCCCCGCTCATTGCGCTGGTCATTTTCCTAGCAATCTGGCAGATTCTGTGTTGGAGTCCTACCTCCAATTTACCCAGTCCGCTCAAAATGTTTACGGATACTTGGGACCCTTTTATCATCAATCCGTTCTTTGATAATGGTGAAACGGATAAGGGACTCGGTTGGCAAATCCTTTTCAGTTTAGGACGAGTGGGTCTTGGCTTCTCACTAGCGGCAATTGTGGGAATTTCATTGGGTATTGTGGTTGGAGCCAATGCCTTGATCTATCGGGCAGTCGATCCCATCTTTCAGGTGTTGCGGACTGTACCCCCCCTAGCATGGCTACCCCTTTCCCTGGCGGCGTTAAAAGCGGCAAATCCCTCAGCCATTTTCGTGATTTTCATTACCTCAATTTGGCCGATTATTATTAACACGACAGTAGGCGTACAGCAGATTCCTCAAGACTACAGAAATGTAGCTAGAGTATTACGTTTGTCTCGCAAAAAGTATTTCTTTAAAATTTTGTTTCCTGCCTCTGTTCCCTATATCTTTACTGGCTTAAGGATTGGAATTGGCTTATCATGGCTAGCCATTGTTGCGGCTGAGATGCTGGTTGGTGGTGTGGGGATTGGCTCCTTTATTTGGGACGCTTACAACACAACAACTAGTACGAATCTCAGTGAAATTATCCTCGCCTTGATTTATGTGGGTATTGTCGGTTTACTTTTGGATCGACTGGTAGCTTTCATCTCCCGACTGGTTCTTACCTCTGAACAGACAGAACAGAAATAGAGTTTTGACTTTCACGCAATGGAACAAGGGCATGATTACCTGGGTTTTGAATCAAGACATCTGCTAAACCCAACTCATGCATCGGTTCAAAACTGATTAGCTCAAAACTGCCTCCTGCAAAACTCAACCGCTATCACTCATCATTCCACCTAAAGCCATGTCTGTCTTTGTTGAAGTAGACCATATTGACCGGGTATTTTCCCTACCCAACGGCGGAAGTTATATTGCACTCAAGAATATTGAACTGAGGATTCGACAAGGTGAGTTTGTTACCTTAATCGGTCACTCAGGTTGTGGGAAATCCACGTTGTTGAATATCATTGCAGGTCTGGATAAACCCACGCGTGGCGGTGTGATTTTGGAAGGTCGGCAGGTGACTCAACCCGGCCCCGATCGCATGGTGGTATTCCAGAACTATTCCCTCTTACCCTGGCTAACCGTGCGGGAAAACATTGCCTTGGCAGTGGACGAAGTCATGGCGAATCGACCCAAGGGTGAACGTAAAGGCATTGTCGAACACCATATCGATTTAGTCGGACTGCGTCATGCCGCGAAGAAGCGACCGAGTGAGCTTTCGGGGGGGATGAAACAACGTGTGGCGATCGCACGCGCTCTCGCGATTCGCCCCAAGTTGCTGCTGTTGGATGAACCGTTTGGGGCGCTGGATGCCCTGACACGAGGCGGTTTGCAAGAGCAACTCATGAAAATTTGCGAAGAGAGCCAAGTTACCTGCGTAATGGTGACTCACGACGTGGATGAGGCACTCTTGCTATCCGATCGCATCGTCATGCTCACCAACGGGCCAGAGTCCCATATTGGGCAGATTATTGATGTAGAAATACCCCGCCCCCGCCATCGTCTGGAAGTGGTGAATCATCCCAGCTACTACCGCTTGCGGAATGAGATGATTTACTTCCTTAATCAACAGAAGAAAGCCAAGCAGCGCCAATCGAAGCAGCCACAAGTGGTCGCGCGCAATGGCTTAGAGAAAGTCAATCTGGAAATAGGCTTTATTCCCCTCACCGATTGTGCCCCCTTAGTCGTTGCTAAAGAGAAGGGATTTTTCGCCAAATACGGGTTAGAAGAAGTTACCCTCAACCGCGAACCCAGTTGGCAAGCGATCGCTAAAGGCATTGTTTCCGGACGTCTAGACGCCGCTCAAATGGTGGCTGGGATGCCCCTCACCCTGACGATTGGCGCAGGAAATAAAACCCCAGTTCCGGTAGTAACCGCCTTAACCCTGTCCCGCAATGGCAATGCAATTACCCTGAGTAAGCGCCTCTACGATCAGGGCGTTCGCACTCTGGCTGATTTCAAAGCGGCGATTCAAGCCACTCCCGATAAAGTTCACACCTTGGGCATGGTTTATCCCTCCTCCATGCACAACCTGATGCTGCGTTACTGGTTAGCTTCAGGCGGAATTGACCCGGATCAAGATGTGGCGTTGACGGTGATTCCCCCGCCTCAAATGGTTTCCAATTTAAAAGCTGGGAATATCGATGGATATTGCGTGGGTGAACCTTGGAACTCTCGCGCTGTCTACGAAAAACTAGGCTTTGTCATCGCCACGGATATGGAACTCTGGCCCGGACATCCGGAGAAAGTATTGGGTGTGCGCGAAGAGTGGGTGAACAAGTACCCTCAAACTCATATCGCCCTGGTGAAGGCGCTTTTGGAAGCCTGCGAATACTGCGATGACGCACGCAACCGGGAAGAGATTTTGGGCTTACTGACCCAAGAGCAGTACGTGGGTTCCGCCCCAGAATATACTCGCCCTGGCTTTATTGACCCTTACAATCGCGGTACTGGAGAACTCCCTCTACAACTACCCCGCTTCAACCAGTTTTATATAGATAAAACCAACTATCCTGACCAGATTGAGGGGTTATGGTTACTCACTCAACTCGCTCGTTGGGGGATTATCCCCTTCCCCAAAAACTGGGTCAACATTGTAGACCGAGTGCGGCGCATTGACTTGTTTGGTGCAGCAGCACGAGACTTGGGGTTCTCAGATATTGGGCATGATCGCGGCCCCATCCGGATGTTTGACGGCACCGTCTTTGATCCCGATGACCCGCTAGAGTACCTCAATAGCCTGGAAATCAAACGCCCCATTCGTGTCGAAGAAGTTGACATCGACTCTTTCGTTACTCCAGCCGCCTAAGGTTAGGGATGGAATAGAGAATTGCGCTTAACGTTTCCCTAGTCCCATTCCGCAATTAAAAACTTTATTTCCCTTTTCCTATTACCATCATGACTGGATTCAACGCTGATACTCTTCTCCCTCAAATCTCCCAGACCCAAAATCAAAAACCGAAGGGAGACCCCCTATTAGTCATTGAGGATGTTGCTAAGGTTTATCCCACGCCAGAAGGCAACCACACGGTTCTCAGTGGCGTCAACCTCACTGTTAATCAAGGCGAGTTTATTTGTCTGATTGGTCATTCTGGCTGCGGGAAGTCCACACTTTTGAACATGGTGGCAGGTTTCTCGCGTCCGACTTACGGGGAAGTCCTGCTCAAAGGTAAGCGCATCACCGAACCGGGTCCTGATCGGATGATGGTGTTTCAGAACTATGCTTTGCTGCCTTGGTTGAGTGCCTTTGAAAATATTTACTTGGCCGTGGATGCGGTTTATACCAACAGACCTCACTCTAAGAAGAAGGAGATGGTGTCTGAATTGCTGGAGATGGTGGGGCTGACCGAATCTGCGGACAAAAAACCCTCGCAGCTATCAGGGGGGATGAAGCAACGGGTGGCGATCGCACGCGCCCTAGCGATTCGTCCCGAAATCTTGATTTTGGACGAACCCTTCGGAGCCTTAGATGCGATTACGAAAGAAGAGTTACAAGAAGAACTACTGAAAATCTGGACAGAGTACAAAGTTACTGTCCTGATGATTACCCACGATATTGATGAGGCACTCTTCCTCGCCGACCGACTCGTGATGATGACCAATGGGCCAGCCGCTCATATTGGTGAGGTTCTAGAAATTCCCTTCCAACGCCCTAGAAATCGTGCTCGCCTGATGGAAAATCCTCAATACTACGAACTACGGAACTACGCTTTGGACTTCCTCTATCGCCGTTTTGCTCATACAGAGGTGGATTAACTCTCTATTTAGTTTTAGGTTCAGCTAGACATCAGAAGATTCATCTTGAGATCAGGGGTCGGAAAGCTTCGTCCCCTGCTCCTGCGTTGAAAAAGTTTAAGTTTTTTAGCACCAACCTTTAATCGTCTTGTTTATAAGTATTCCTGATGAGAAAGGTAGCAAATCCTGATTTGTCTACTCGCTTGTGCGATCGCTACTCCGTTTATTTCTCTCAACAGCGGTTTTCATGTATAAAATGCATGATTTCAATGCAATTCGTTGAAAACGCAAGCTATTTTGTAGCTAAAGATACTAATTTAAACCTTTAATCCTCATAGGGTAACTAAGAAGACGAATTGAGCAATGTTCCCTTGCCAAATCAACAGTTATTAGGGAGTCAGTACGCAAAAAAAAATGAATGCGGATGCGTTATTCAAGGGTCAATTTTGCTTTCGTCAACTTCGTCAAAAGGTCGATTTATTTCTGACCTTTAGGAATAAGCTAAGTCCATCTAAAGATAGAATCTCATAGTTGAGTGCAATTCTTTGTAGTAGAAGATACGAAACCATTCTCTAAAGCCAACTAGCCTAACAAGAAAAGAATTTTCTAACAATCACAGTGTTTTTGAGTTGCTGGATTTGATCGATTCAGCGGCACTCATTAGATTGCTCTCGTAGGTAGGCTCTCAAGGAGAAGCAACCCATGATAGACATAGCGAATCCGCAGGAAAGCTAAAACATCTTTGTAAACATTAAAAGCTAGACAAGATAGTGCAACAGTATGCCTATCGATCCCGTACTAGCCAGTCTTCAAATTGCTAAGACGTCTCACTAATCAAGTATTTCAGATTCACGGCTAGGAGAAAGCCTCATGCTTGCAGAATTATTTTCATTTCGCGATCGCTATCGCATCTTACACCTGAGCTGGTTTGCATTTTTTCTCACCTTTGTCTGTTGGTTTAACTTCGCTCCCTTTGCCACCACCATTCAAAAAGACCTCAATTTATCGCCAGATCAAATCAAGGTTTTACTCATCTGTAATCTGGCTCTGACCATTCCAGCACGGATCATCATTGGTATGCTGCTGGATCGTTTTGGGCCACGAGTTACCTTCTCAAGCATCCTGGTATTTACTGTTGTGCCTTGTTTTGCTACAGCTTTGTCTCAAGACTTTAACCATTTAGTCTGGAGTCGTTTGCTGATGGGTGTTGTGGGTGCTGGGTTTGTCGTAGGCATCCGCATGGTTTCGGAATGGTTTCCCCCGAAAGAGATTGGGATTGCTGAAGGGATTTATGGCGGATGGGGTAACTTTGGTGCCTTTGCAGCAGAGTTTGCTCTACCCGGTCTCGGTGTTGCGACGGCATTTCTAGCCGGTGGAGCGAGCAACTGGCGTTTCGCGATCGCGCTAAGTGGTGTGATTGCCGCTATCTATGGCTTCATTTATTTCAACAACGTCCAAGATACGCCCCCAGGCAAAGCCTATCGCCGTCCCAAGCGCAGTGGTGGCATGGAAGTGACCACGAGCAAAAGCTTTTGGGCGATGTGCCTGTCTAATTTTGGCTTGATTTTCGCCTTGGGTTTATTGGCATGGCGCTTAGCTCAACCCAAACTTCATTTCCTCAACACGACCCAAATGTTTGTAGCCTGGGGTCTGTTGGCGGCGCTATTTGCCTTCCAAACCTATAAAGCTTGGCAAGTTAACTCGGATGTTCTTAGGGGTGTTAAGACCTATTCGCCTGCTGAGCGCTATCAGTTCCGCCAAGTTGCTCTTTTAGAGTTTTGCTATGTGGTGACGTTTGGTTCTGAGTTAGCTGCCGTTTCTATGCTGCCTGCGTTTTTTGAGCATACATTTAGTCTCAATCATGTGACCGCCAGTATGATTGCCGCTAGCTATCCGTTCCTGAACTTGGTTTCTCGTCCCAGTGGCGGGTTGATTTCAGATAAGTTGGGCAGCCGCAAGTGGACGATGACGATAATCGCGGCGGGGGTTGGTGTTAGCTATCTACTGGCGCACAATATCAGTAGCAGTTGGCCGTTAGTTCTGGCGATCGCTGTCACCATGTTGTCTGCCTACTTTGCCCAAGCGGGTTGCGGTTCGACTTACGGAATTGTGCCTCTGATTAAGAAGGACATTACGGGACAAATTTCTGGCAATGTGGGCGCTTATGGGAATTTCGGCGGTGTCATTTTTCTCACGATTTTCAGCTTAACCGACGCACCAACCTTGTTTATCACGATGGGAATTTCTGCCCTAATCTGCTCTAGCTTGTGTGGCTTTTTCCTCAAGGAACCGAGCGGCTCCTTTGCTAGCCACCATGAGGGTGAAGAAGCAGAAATGGCAGTACCAAACCGGATTTTACTAGACCCACGTAAAAACTGAAGCGACATTGAATCGTGAATTACAAGGTATTGGGTGTGAAAGGTTCAACATCCAATACCTTATGCCTTTTGAGATTTAAGATTTTAGAGTACAACGAACAATCACTCGTTCCTGATTGGTAAATTCTATTTCACACAGGGGGAGGTAATGTGAAATAAGCATCAAGACTATGCAAAATTCTCATTATTATCAAAAAAATAGTAACTATATATACCAATTCACATGCTAAAGCCCCTTAATTTAAATTTGGATAATTTACTTATTCAATAAGGTATTTTTATGCTGTTCGTCTGATTTAGGTCTTGGCAAATCCGTATAAATTTATAGTCTTATTTGCAGTAATATAAGCGTAATATCCAACTAAAAATACTTCTAAAGATGGATTTAGAGAAATAAGGGCTTATTTAGTTTAGTTATTTGTATAAGTTGTAGCCAGGTTTACGAAATTAAGATTTCGAGTTATTTAATCTAAAAAGTAAGTTGTGTCCTAAGTGTTTTTGAAACAATAGAAACTCCTTTTTTAATAGCCAGATACTCAGATTAAAAAGCCACAAGAGGTGTAACCGATGACGACAACAATAGATAAAAAAGAAAAACTGAACAAAATTGAACAAGCCAAAGCTCAAAAACATCCTATATTGCTCAAACAAGAGCTGGAACACTTTGCCCGCCTTGGCTGGGAGGCAATGGATGAGTTCGAGCGTGACTTGGGGCTTAAGTGGTTAGGTTTTTTCCATCGCACGGTCACCCCCGGTAAGTTCATGATCAGGATGCGGATACCCAACGGCATTTTGAGTAGCGGTCAAATGCGCGTGCTGGCGGATATCGTGCAGCGCTGTGGACAAGCTTCAGGATTTCAGAACCAGGGCAACGCTGATATTACCACCCGACAAAACCTCCAACTGCGGGGCATCCGGATTGAAGACGTACCTTACATCTTTGATCGCCTGCTCAAAGCTGGCTTGACCTGCGTCCAGTCGGGTATGGACAATGTCCGAAATATTACGGGTTCACCCGTGGCGGGCATTGATGCGGATGAATTGATTGATACGCGGGGTTTAGTCCGCAATCTGCAAGATTTAATCACCAGTCATGGTGAAGGCAATCCCGCGCTGAGCAACCTGCCCCGGAAGTTTAACATTGCCGTTGCTGGGGGCCGTGACAACTCCGTCCATGCCGAACTCAACGATCTGGGCTATCTGCCTGCCTACAAAAATGGCAAATTAGGGTTTAACCTGATCGTCGGCGGATACTTCGCGCCCAATCAATATGTCACAGCAATTCCCCTCAATGCTTGGGTTCCTCCCGAAGATGTTGTCCCTCTTGCCGAGGCCATGTTGATTGTCTACAGGGACAACGGCCCAAGAGCGAATCGGCAAAAGTGCCGATTGATGTATTTGATCAACGAATGGGGACTAGAAACGTTTCGGGCGGAACTTGAAAAACAACTGGGACATCCCTTGGAAGCAGCGGCAGAAAAAGATGAAATCGATTGGGAAAAGCGCGACCACATCGGTGTCTATCCCCAAAAGCAACCTGGATTGAATTATGTGGGTCTTCACGTCCCCATCGGTCGCATCTATGCTGATGAAATGTTTGAACTCGCCCGGATGGCAGAAGTTTACGGGAGTGGCGAAATTCGTCTCACCGTTGAGCAAAACCTGATTATTCCGAACATTCCCGATTCACGCTTGGATCACCTCTTAAACGAGCCGCTCGTAAGAGAGCGTTTCACGATCAATCCCGAAAAATTGAACCGGGCGCTGGTTTCTTGCACAGGCAGTGAATTCTGCGGTTTCGCCATCATCGAAACCAAAAATCGCGCCCTCGCCCTGATTAAGGAACTAGAAGCCGAACTGGACATGCCTAAACCAGTGCGGATTCACTGGACTGGCTGTCCAAATTCCTGCGGTCAGCCGCAAGTCGCGGATATTGGCTTGATTGGCACGAAGACGCGCAAAGACGGTCAAACAGTAGAAGCTGTAAACATCTGGATGGGTGGCAAGGTAGGGAAGGATGCCCATTTAGGCCAAGAGGTGATGAAAAGTGTTGCCTGTGACGACCTCAAAGGCGTGTTGCGAGAGCTACTGATCGAACACTTCGCAGCTCGTCCCCGTGAGGAAGCAATGGTAGCAATGGCTTCTGTCTCTTGAACAGGGGAGAGTACTCTAAGTCAAAAGTCAAGAGCCAAAACATTTTTTTTAACTTTTGACTTCCTCCGCCTTACCCCTTCAAGAAGCCTAATGCAACAGGATTCAGAATTTTGAGAAGGTGCGATCGCTTATGACTAATGCAACGAAAACACAATGTCCTTACTGTGGTGTTGGCTGCGGTTTAGAAGTTTCACCCCCAGCGCAAGCGGGTAAACCAACCCATTGCGATAGTGAAGGGAGACCGATTTGGAAAGTACGGGGCGATCGCGAGCATCCCTCCAGCCAAGGTATGGTGTGCGTCAAAGGGGCGACCGTAAGCGAATCTCTGGACAAAGACCGACTGAAGTATCCCATGATGCGCGACTCCCTCGATCAGCCGTTCCGCCGCGTCAGTTGGGATGAAGCCTTCGATGCGATCGCCAATCGCATTCGCACCGTTCAAGTCACTCAAGGGACAGATGCCATCTGCATGTATGGTTCCGGTCAGTTTCAAACCGAGGACTACTACATTGCCCAAAAACTCTTGAAAGGGTGTCTCGGCACGAATAACTTCGATGCCAACTCCCGCTTGTGTATGGCCTCAGCCGTTGTCGGTTACATCCAAAGCTTCGGCTCCGATGGGCCTCCTTGTTGCTACGAAGACCTAGAGCTTACAGACTGCGCCTTTTTGATTGGCACCAATACGGCTGAGTGCCACCCCATTGTCTTCAATCGCCTGCGAAAATACCACAAACAAAACAAGAAAGTCAAAATGATTGTGGTTGACCCGCGACGGACGCCAACGGCTGAAGCCGCTGACTTACATTTGGCAATTCGACCGGGTACCGATATCGACTTACTCAACGGTATCGCCCATCTGTTGATGCGCTGGGGTCGCTTTGATGCTTTGTTTATTGATGAATGCACGACCGGCTTTTCCGACTATGCGGAGGTGATTCGTCACTATCCGCCAGAGTTAGTTGCCAAAAAGTGTGGAATTCGGCTGGATGAATTAGAAACTGCTGCCCGTTACTGGGGTGAGTCCCAGCGAGTCCTATCGTTATGGTCGATGGGAGTTAATCAATCCTCCGAAGGGACGGCAAAGGTGCGGACAATTATCAACTTGCACCTGATGACCGGAAACATTGGTAAACCGGGGGCAGGGCCATTTTCCCTCACGGGGCAGCCGAATGCCATGGGAGGACGGGAAGCGGGTGGACTTTGCCACATTCTGCCGGGATATCGCATTGTTAAGAATCCCGATCACAGACAGGAAGTAGAACAGTTTTGGGGTGTACCGGCGGGGAGAATTCCACCGAATCGCGGTCGCCACGCCTGGGAAATGATTACCGGATTGGAAACCGGGGAAGTTGGTTTGTTGTGGGTAGCGGCAACGAATCCCGCCGTGAGTATGCCAGATATTGAGCGGACTAAGGCGGCCTTGTTGCGATCGCCGTTTACCGTTAGTCAGGATGCTTACTACCCTACAGAAACGGCTACCTACGCTCACGTCCTGCTACCAGCAGCTCAGTGGAGTGAGAAAACGGGCACAATGACCAATTCAGAACGGGTCGTGACACTCTGCCCCAAGTTTCGCAACCCGCCTGGAGAAGCCAAAGCGGACTGGGAAATCTTTGCTGAAGTGGGGCGTCGGTTAGGCTTTGCTGAGCAGTTTGCGTTCAAAGACTCTGTTGAGGTTCGTGCAGAGTTTATTCAACTCACTCGCGGGCGCGTGTGTGAGCAGACGGGTATCAGCTATGAACGCTTGCAAGCGGAAGGGCCAATTCAGTGGCCTTGTCCAGAAAAGTTACAAGGTAGTAAGTTGCCGTTAGAAGGTTCCCAAGGGTTGAAGGTTGAAACAACCGCTTCTAAACCAGCCGCCCACAAGGGCAGCGCCCAACAACCTTCTAACCAAAAACGCCTCTACACCGATCTGCGCTTCCCTACTCCTGATGGACGTGCCCGGTTTGGCGCTTATCACTCACGAGGATTAGCAGAACCGCCCGATCCAAATTACCCGTTTGTCTTGACAACTGGGCGTGTTTATGGTCACTGGCACACCCAAACCCGCACGGGACGAATTCCCAAAATTGTGCAAATGCACCCCGATCCGTTTATTGAGATTCATCCCCGTGATGCCGAGAAATTGGGGATTCAGGATGAAACCTGGATTGAAGTGCGCTCGCGTCGTGGTATGGGTCGGTTCAAAGCGCAAGTGACAAAAGCGATCGCTCCGGGTACGGTTTTCGTCCCTATGCACTGGGGTGCTCTGTGGGCAGATAAGTCAGAAGCTAATGCTCTGACTCACCCAGAATCTTGTCCAGATTCCCTACAACCGGAATTGAAAGCCTGTGCGGTGCAACTGTCGCCTGTATCGGCTGAAACCCCTATGAGTAGTGAGTCATTTCAGCCCAGTTTAGGGGCTTGGTTTTCACCGTCCCTGTCTGTGTAAGACGCTCAGAAAAGCGATTGCTTCTGGCGTTGCCCTCGTAGGAGTTCCGGCTTGGGCAATCGCCTGAAGTTTTAGGATAATAGTTGACGTGAATGAGCCAGAAGTCAACTCTTTAATATCTAAAAATCCACAACTAAATGTCTCATTTCTTTCAATTTGAAGCCGACTTTGTAGAATCCTTACGCTGCATTCCCATGCAAGTGCGAATGAAATTAGACACTTGCGGAGTCAAACTTAAATTAACACATTGGAACCAATTTACTTTGCAAGAGCGTGAGGCATTGGTAGAGATGCCCTGCACCACAGCCGATGAAATCGAAACCTATCGGCAATATTTGCAAAACCGAGTGATCGAGCAGACGGGTTCACCGGCTTCCGAACTTCCCATAGAGCCTCATCCCGCCTGGATGGATGGCGCAACGGTTCCTGCCAGTATCCAGGAGAAAGCGCAAGAATTGGCTGTATCTATAACAGTTCAGAAGTGGGCAAAACTCAGCCCTGCCCAACGTTTTGCCCTCATTAAACTCAGCCGTCCCAGTCATGAAAACCACAACTTTTTACCAGCGCTGAAGGAGTTTCAACTCATTGAATGAATGGCTAGGAAATTGATATAGGCGATGAGTTAGCGACGAGATTCCTAATTCTCCAAACTCTACGGCTTACTCACCTGTTTCAATGCAGCTTCAAGATTATCGAGTTCAACACCACTGGAAATAACCTGATCATTCATGATCACGAAAGGAGTTCCTGTGACGCCTAGCTTTTCTGCCATTTCCACATCTTTCTGAATGGCCGCACTAGCTGCCTGACCATTTCGGTCTTGATCAAAGCGCTTGAGATCGAGGTTTAAAGCTTGAGCTGTTGCCACATAAAGCGGTTCTCCTAACTTCTGTTGGTTTTCAAACAAGGCATCATGAAACTCCCAGAATTTGCCTTGTTGACCCGCTGCCCAAGCCGCTTTTGCCGACGGCATCGCTTCTGGATGAATTTGAGTGAGGGGTAGATGTTTGTACACCAGGGTGACTTGATTCTGACGAGTTGTCATGAACTGTTTCAGCGTCTGATGAGCCTTAGAACAATAAGGGCATTGAAAATCTGAGAATTCCAGGAGTACAATTTTTTGCTCTTTGGCTCCCGTGGTTGGGGAGTCACCAATCACAGCTTTGGGATTGGACTTCATCTGTTCCAGAAAAGCTTTTTGTGCCTGTTGCTGTTGATCGGCTTGTTTTTGCTGGTAAGCTTGCAACGACTCCACCAGCACTTGTGGATTCTTGCGAATCACCTCTAAAACTTTGGCTTCTAAGTCTGAGTCGCTTGGCTTACTGTTGTCGGCTTTGGTTGGTGGCATTGAACAGCTAACCAGTCCCACGCACAAGACCAGTCCAATTAATCTCAATACGTACTGAGAGTCAACGTGGTGTCTATGGGAGAAGGGGTTCATATTAATCAAAAGCCACCATCTGGAACGAAGAGTACACCGTCATGATGACACATCTGTGTCTGGGTGGACGGCGATTCGTGTGAGGGCTTTTACGATTAAGTTAGGATGGCACTGGCAAGCAGCAACGTCCTAGACTCAACTCATCAGGTGGAGTAATTATGGCGGAATATCAAAAGATTGAATATCGGATTGGCAAAGACGGCAAAATTCAAGAACAAGTCCTCAATGCCTCTGGTTCTAGTTGTACGAGTACGACAGTAGGACTTGAGCAGGCACTTGGCGAAGTGGAATCTCAAGAATTCCTGCCAGAGTATTACGAGGGTGAAGAAAACATAACCGTTGAAGAAAACCAATCCCTGACTCAGAGGTAAATGGCTGGTGAACGGTGGCGACCCTAATTTATTCTGGTTTGGTTGCCTCCTGTGGTTGGGAGGCACTGGACTGGTTTTAAGCTTGTTTGCTTCTGGCGCACAGACACAATCAAAGTCTTCTAGTCCCTCTGATGCAAGCGAAATCGAACAGTTGCGGCAACAATGCCTGCGATTACGCGAAGAATTGCAGCAGCAAGCCAACCAACTGCGAATTGATGAGCGAGACTCTGCCTTTGAGCAATTACAAACCTTACTCACCAACTATCCTACTGCCCGGATGATGGCTCAAGCCAAGGCGGATTTGCCTGCCAAAAATTTGGTGGCGCTGTTCACCCCACTGGAGAATTTGCTCAAAAGTTGGGAATATGAACCCATTGGTACGCCTTGGGAGCAGGTGCCTTACAATCCCCAATGGCATCAACCGGATACGGATGATATGGAGGAGGGAGAATTGGTTTACATTCGGTTTGTGGGCTATCGGGATGGAGAACGCATCCTTTGTCCGGCTAAAGTCAGCCGCACTCTTCCTCCAGGAATCCAACCGGAAAACTGAATCCCTATGACCGTTTTTAACGTTCTATTATGACCACTGTTGCCATAGATTTCGGCACCAGCAACACTGTTGTCAGTTTGTTAGAACCCGACACCAAAGCCCCAAGAACTTTGAGGCTTAACCCAATCTCGCGTTCGTTTAAGCTGACAATCGCGGGCGGAGAAACCCAGGAAGTGCCTGTGGTGCCGACTTTAGTCTTTGTCAAAGACTCAGAACAGCTAGTGGTGGGAGAGCCAGTGCGATCACAACGATTGGGACAGGCTCAACCCCAGCGCTTGTTTAAAGGTTTTAAACGGGATTTAGCCGCTGACTTTCAACCGCCACCGCGTCAAATAGGCGATCGCATCTACTCGGCTGAAACTGTTTCGGAAAGTTTTCTCCAGGCCATCTGGCAACAGCTTCAAGCTCAAAAAATTCAACCTGATCAGGTAATTTTTACGGTACCCGTCGGCGCATTTGAACGTTATCTCGATTGGTTTCGTAACATTGGCGATCGCTTGGGTGTTTCCCAGGTTCAACTCGTTGATGAATCAACGGCTGCTGCTTTAGGTTATGCCGTACAACGTCCTGGTTCAGTTGTGTTAGTGGTTGATTTTGGAGGAGGGACTCTCGACCTCAGCTTAGTTCGTACTGTTACAGAATCCAGCATTCAAAATCCCAACTTTCCTGAGCAAGGGGGGAACTCCAAAACCCAAAATTCCTTGCGTGCTCAAGTGATTGCAAAATCTGATGCTTACGTGGGGGGTGAGGATATTGATACTTGGATTGTTGAAGATTACCTGCGGAAATTGGGTTCATCACGCGCTGAGGTTGGGGAAGTCGGTTGGCAGAATTTGTTAGAAATTGCAGAACGGCTGAAAATCCGACTTTCCAGAGAAAACGAGGTAAAAGAAAGTTGGTTAGATGAAGAAACATTCATGTCCTATGACTTGCAACTGAGTCGGGACGATTTAGAAGACATTCTGGAAAATCGACAACTGCTGGAACAACTACGCGGCGCGTTGGATGAGGTACTGAGAATTGCCCTGACAAAAGGCATCAGTAAAGGGGAAATTGAACAAGTGTTGTTGGTGGGGGGTAGTTGCTTAATTCCCGCTGTACAACAATTGATCAGTTCCTACTTTGGACGTTCAAGGGTGAAGTTAGATAAACCCTTTGATGCTGTGGCACATGGGGCTTTGGCTCTAACCCAGTTGGTGCAGATGGAAGATTATCTGCGCCACAGTTATGCCATCCGCCTCTGGGAACCGTATAGCAAAACCTATTCCTATTTCACGCTGTTTGAGTCAGGACTCAAGTATCCCTGTCAGCGCCCAGAACCTCTGGTGTTACAAGTGGCAATTGAAGGACAACGAGAACTTCGTCTGGATATTGGGGAAGTGGCTCAAATGACGCAAGCGGAGGTAACCTATGATGCTCAAGGGCGGATGACGAGTAGCCAGTTGCGGCAACAGGAGGAGTATCGCTCATTGGAAAGCCACCATCAGCAGGTTTGTGTGGCACACCTCGATCCACCGGGGGAGGTGGGCGTTGACCGGATTTCGGTGCAGTTTGAAGTGGATACCCAGCGGATGTTGTTGGCGACGGTGAAGGATTTGTTAACGGGGAGGGTGTTGGTGGATAAGGGTGCGATCGCGCTTTTGGAGTAGTTGGGTTTTTTGAGAGGGCGATCGCTGTTTCTCCCTATCTATTCCCTCCGTGCCCTCTGCGCCTCGGTGGTTCGTTCCCTCTCAGCCCTATGGCAAAATAAGACAAGGCTCGTCTTCATATAGTGTTCCCCCATGACAGCAACAACTCCCACCCAGCAAACCCAATACGACCCCAAAACTACCGAAGCCAAGTGGCAGAAATACTGGGAAGAACACCAAACCTTCAAAGCAGAACCCAATCACCAAGGCGAACCCTACTCCATCGTGATTCCGCCGCCCAACGTCACGGGCAGCTTACACATGGGTCATGCCTTCGAGAGTGCCCTAATTGATACCCTCGTTCGCTACCACCGCATGAAAGGGCGCAATACCTTGTGGCTACCGGGCACCGACCACGCCAGTATTGCAGTGCATACCATGCTGGAAAAGCAACTGAAAAAAGAGGGCACAACCCGCAAAGCATTAGGACGCGAACAGTTTCTCGAACGCGCTTGGCAGTGGAAGAAAGACTCAGAAGGAACAATTGTTAACCAACTGCGACGCCTAGGTGTATCCGTCGATTGGTCGCGGGAACGATTCACCATGGATGAGGGCTTATCCAAAGCCGTGATCAAAGCTTTTGTCAGTCTTTATGAAGAAGGCTTAATTTACCGGGGCGAGTACTTGGTGAACTGGTGTCCTGCCACCCAATCGGCTGTTTCAGACGTAGAGGTGGAAAACCAAGAAGTAAACGGAAATCTCTGGCATTTCCGCTATCCCCTCAGCGATGGCAGTGGTTCTGTGGAAGTGGCGACCACTCGACCTGAAACCATGCTGGGCGATACGGCAGTTGCTGTGAATCCGAATGATGAGCGCTACAAGCATTTAATTGGCAAGACGCTAACCCTGCCGATTATGGGGCGGGAGATTCCGATTATTGCGGATGAGTTAGTTGACCCAGAGTTTGGCACCGGTTGCGTGAAGGTGACACCCGCCCATGACCCGAATGACTTCCAAATGGGTCAGCGTCACAATCTGCCCTTCATCAACATTATGAATAAGGATGGCACCCTCAACGAAAATGCGGGGTCATACCAAGGGCAAGACCGTTTTGAAGCCCGGAAGAATGTGGTGAACCAGTTAGAGGCTGAAGGCTTTTTGGTGAAGGTGGAGGATTATAAGCATACAGTTCCGTATAGCGATCGCGGCAAAGTCCCTATCGAACCTCTCCTCTCTACCCAGTGGTTTGTCAAAATTCGCCCTATGGCTGACAAGGGTTTAGGCTTCCTCGACCAGCAGCATTCACCCGTGTTTGTGCCAGAACGCTGGACAAAGGTTTACCGGGATTGGTTAGTGAAGTTAGAAGATTGGTGTATTTCCCGCCAACTGTGGTGGGGACACCAAATTCCGGCTTGGTATGCGGTGAGTGAAACGGATGGAGAAATTACAGACCATACTCCTTTTGTTGTTGCCTCTAATGAGGAGGAAGCCCAAGAAAAGGCTATTGCACAATTTGGCGAAAGTGTCAAGATAAAACAAGACCCAGATGTGCTGGATACGTGGTTTTCCTCAGGATTATGGCCTTTCTCCACAATGGGTTGGCCTGACCAAACAGCGGACTTAAAGACCTACTATCCTACTACCACCCTAGTGACTGGCTTTGACATCATTTTCTTCTGGGTTGCGCGGATGACGATGATGGGAGCGCATTTCACGGGTGAGATGCCGTTTAACACGGTTTACATCCACGGCTTAGTGCGGGATGAGAACAACAAGAAAATGTCCAAAACTTCAGGTAATGGCATTGACCCCTTATTGCTGATCGATAAGTATGGGACTGACGCTCTGCGCTATACCTTGGTTAAGGAAGTGGCTGGGGCGGGTCAAGATATCCGCTTGGAGTACAACCGCAAGACAGATGAGTCGGCGTCGGTGGAGGCATCGCGCAATTTTGCCAACAAACTGTGGAATGCGTCCCGGTTTGTGATGATGAATCTGGATGGTAAGACGCCTGAGGAGCTGGGTACTCCCCTGGAAGCGGGGGTCGAGGCTTTGGAGTTGAGCGATCGCTGGATTCTCTCGCGCTTCTATCAAGTGGTGCGTCAAAGCAATGATGCTCTGGACAACTACAGCATGGGAGAAGCGGCGAAGGGACTCTATGATTTCATCTGGGGGGACTTCTGCGACTGGTACATTGAAATGGTCAAATCGCGGTTGCGTGAGGATGCTTCTTCCGCGTCGCGAAAAGTTGCTCAAGCGACTCTCGCCTATGTGTTAGAAGGTATTCTCAAACTGCTTCATCCCTTTATGCCTCACATCACTGAAGAGATTTGGCATACCCTGACGCAAAAATCAGATCAGGCTTTAGCCCTGCAATCTTATCCAGAAGTGGGGGATATAGAAGGGACGAACTGGAGTGAGCCAGTCTCGCTGGAAACCCAAACGCGATCGCCTTTACCCGCCCCAACAGCCGAAAGTGCCAAAACTGAGCTGGAAGAGATGGCAAGTGCTAGCGATTCGGGGGCATTATCTCGCCTGAATTCATCGTTGAGTCAATCGCCGTCAATCGGGAATCAAGTTGCCAAAGTTTTGTCTGAATTGCCTGATCAAATAGGCAAGTTTTTCAATCAATACCAACGGCCTATGATTGTGGTTGCCCTGTTGCTGGTCACAATCATTACTCTCAAAGTGGCGTTAGCAGCCGTCAGCGCCATCAATAGTTTCCCCATCCTACAACCGACATTTGAAATTGTTGGCATAGGATACACGATATGGTTTGCTTACCGCTATTTGCTCACTGTTGCGAAGCGGCAAGAGTTGGGGGCTGCAACTGTTGCGCTTAAAGAACAAGTGATTGGCAACAGAGAACCCAAACGAGTGCCAAGACTGACACAAGAGGACACAAGAAGCTCCCCAGCCTTAATCTGTGCGTCAACTTCTGTGATTGATCCACAACTGGAGCAACAGTTTGAGCTGCTGATTGGTACAATTCGCACAATCCGCAACCTCCGGGCAGAGGCAGAGATTAAACCCGGTGTGAAGGTGACGGTGATTCTGCAAAGTAGTAGTGATGAAGAACGTCAAATCTTGGAAGCAGGGCAGTCTTATATTAAAGATTTGGCAAAAGTGGAAAGTTTGACGATTACTCCAGCCTTGGAGCAAGAACTCAAGGCAACGATGGCGGGTGTCGTCGGTACGGTTCAAGTGCTGATGCCCCTGGAAGGCGTTGTGGATTTCGACGCTCTGCGTGCGAAGTTAGAACGAGATTTAGGTAAAGTAGAAGCGGAAGCTAAATCGCTGTCCGGGCGTCTGGCTAATCAAAACTTTGTCAGCAAAGCTCCGGCAGACGTTGTGCAGGGTGCGAAAGAGGCTTTGGCAGAAGCTGAAAAACAAGCGGAAATTTTACGCGATCGCCTTTCTCAGATATAGAGATGTGATTGATGTGATGAGATCCGGTCTTGAGTGTCTCTAACCTCCTAATGAACAAGAACAAACGCCAATGCTACACCTAGCCCAAGTACAAAACAATGACAGTGCAGGGGGGGTGGAACTGCAATTACTAGCCCGCCAAAACCCTGAACACACCTGGGCTGTAATCAACCCGGAAAGTATTCCACTGACTAACAGCAAATCTCTGAACGAAGGTTTGTTGATTTTGGTAGATCTTTCTGAAAACCGCGAAATTCTGAGCATTCACCAAGCTAAAGACTGGGTGTTGGATTTTGTACAAAAGTACCTGACTATTGAGGTTAGCCCAACCTTTTTACAGGAAGAGGCGGAACGGGTTGAACAGTGGCGGCAAGACTTAACCTTGCAAAGTCAGGATTTGACTCGTCGAAATCTGGAGTTGGAAGCGCGTCGCGAACAACTCCAAACGTTGGAAGAAGAGTTGAAACAGGAAAAGCAGCAACTTCAAGTTCTGGAAGAAGAGTTGAAGCAGGAAAAACAAAAACTGGAGGAGCGCCAACAGGAGTTGGACTCCAGCAATGGCGATTCCTAAGTAATGCTTTCAACGGCGAGAGTGGGAGATGGGGAGGCAGTAGGAGAGTAGAGATTCCTGTGTAAACTCGCCAGGAAAGGAACCTCGTATTTTTACTTCCCCTGCCATCTATAGGATTGCTCAAGACGCTCAGGCTAAGGAAGAGGGTGAAGGAGAATGTTTGGTGGCCAAAACGTTCGACAGTGCTCCATGCGGTTCACCTAAAAGTACGACCGAGCAAGTGAGTTGTGTCACCAATGGGGTCGTTACTTCACCAATCGCTAAGCCATCTGCACCCACTCGACGGCGTAGCGATCGCAAAACCACTAAATCCTGACCCTGAGAAGCCCTCAGAATCGCTTGTGTCACATTCTCCTGGGGAATAATTTCAACGTCAGTCGGCGGCGGATTGGACGATAGTTGAGAGGCAATCAGCGATAACTGAGAACGAGTCCAGGCAATCTTGGTCTGTGGGGTTCTGGGGTCGCAGACGTGGATCAATGTCACCTGAGCTTGATTGACCTGAGCCAAAATCTGAGCAAAGCGCACCGGTCGTATCGCCGAGGCGGATAAGTTTTCCACAGGTACTAGAATCCGCCGAATTTTCAGGGGGGAATCCAAAAGCCGTGCCACTGCCACTAGACAGTGGGCTGACCACAAAACACTATCCGTCACATTACCAAACAAGCGGGCACGAAACCCTAGCCTTCCACCCCAACCCAGCACAATCATACTGGCATCTTGTTCTCGACTCGCATGAGTAATGGCTGGAGCAATGTCGTACTCAATTCGCAGTTGCGGTGATGCCTCAACGCCCAATTCCCGACTCAACTCTTGTGCTCGGTCAAGCAACATCTGGCTTCGCTGGACAGCTTTATCCATTTCTGGGTCATCCATGCGAACCTGAGCCTGCGCGATCGCCAACGGTACAATGCGACCCCTTTCGTGCCGTGCCAACAACGTTGCCATTTCCATCAAGTACCGTTCGGTTTGAGGATTGGAGACTGGTACCACAACGGTAAAGTCACCCGTCTTTTTGGTAAAGTCACCCGTCTTTTTCGGCTGTACTGGAAGGTCTAACGGCTCGATAGCATCCGCGAGAATTGTTGCCTCTGGGGTGAGTTGAGCCGCCGATCGTGCCGTAATCAACGGCCCCAGAATCGATGTCACCAGCATCATTAAGATCACACTATTGAGGACGGATTCACTGAGAATCTTCTGCTGGTATCCAACCAGGGTTGCCGCCAGAGTTGCCGCCACTTGGGGTAAAGATAGTGACCACATCGTCAGCAATTGCTGTTGATTGTAGTGAAAGACCAGCTTGATGATATAGGCTGCAACAAACTTACTCCCGATCAACCCGCCGATAATCGCCAGTGTTAGCCCAAAAGAGGACAGGGTTTTGATGAAAGAATTTAAATCGAGCAGCAAGCCCATATCCACAAAAAAGATCGGGATAAACAGGACGCTGCCAATAAACTCGACCTTTTCCTTAACCGGTCCATCCCCGACAACATCGTTTACGGCTAAACCGGCGAGGAAGGCTCCAACTATTTTTTCCACTCCCACTAGCTGCGCTCCTACGGCAGCGAGGAACACCGCTAGCAGCACAAACAAGAATTGATTGCCTTGGTCACCTTTAGTGCGCCGGAAAAATGCTTTCCCCAGCCAGTCAAAGCCAAATAGGACGGCGAGTGAATAGATAGTTATCGATATCAGCAAAACCGCTAAGCTGGTCGCTGTAAAGTTTCCTTTGTTAACACCGACACAAATGGCTAGAACCATCAAAGCGCCAATATCTGTAAAAATCGTGGCACCAATTGTGACGGTGACGGCTTCATCGTTGACAACACCCAGACGCTGAACAATCGGATAGGCAAGAAGCGTATGGGACGCCAGTAGAGAGCCAATCAAAATAGACGCATTCCAATCAAAGCCGCCAACCAGACGACCGACTAGGGTGCCGGTAATTAACGGTACGAGGAACGTCGTGCTTCCAAATGCCAGGGAGCGATTTTTAGTTTTGCGGAACTGCGCGAGGTCAATTTCTAGCCCTGCGACAAACATCAGATAAATTTTTCCGATGTCTGAGAGCAGAATCATCGTCTCAGATTTGTTGTTGAGTAAGTTCAGTCCACTCGAACCTAGTAAAACCCCTGCTGCCAGCAAACCCACTAATCCAGGCAGCCGCAGTCGCTCAAATACCGGAGGCACCAATAAAATGACCGCTAAAAGGAGCGCAAAGGAAACAACGGGTTCCTTCAGAGATTCTGTAATTGATTCCATAAGCACCGCGCTAGGAGGTAGATGGTTGGCGTAGCTGATGACTGAACTGAGACGGGGATTACTCCAAAACAGTTGTGCCTCTCAGGTTTCTTGCAGCATTAAAGGCTATGAAATTTTAACTATAAATCTTGGTTATAACTTCTTTCTATGGAGAGAATTAGGCTTTTCTAGGCGACGGCGACCCTCTAGGGTAATCAAGACAGAGCGATCGCTCTCTCGTCCCCATATACTATTTTTTTGAGTTATTAATTGATTACCAGTGAATTTGGCTCAAAATATACCGTAAGCGGTCATAATCATCCTTGAGTAAGATGCTCAACGTTCGTCCGGCTTTCACCAACCAATCACGGTCAGCCTTGCGTAATTGATAAACCTCTCGAATCGCCGCAGCAATTAAGGCTTCCACGGGCGCTCCATTCACTTGCAACAGTGTTCGCAAGAAATCCAACTGCTCACTGAAATGAATTATTTCTTCGGGTTGGCATTGGTAGACCGCTTGATGAATTTGCGGCGGACGGGGGGGAAGATACTGATAGGCGGGGCTGCTGAGATACTTAGAACCGTTGCTCCCCTCGGTTGGCGGCATAAATCCCACAATTGCCGCACGGAACTCTGTTTTGAGCATGGCAAAAATTTGAGGCTGCTGCTCGCGCAATTCTTCCAGTGACAACCCCAAAGCTCTAGCTCGATGAACCGAATCAATCGGACTGGTGGTGGCATAATAAACCACAGCTAGGACTTGATTTCCTGACTCTTCATCCACAGACCTCACCCAGCTCCCAAAGGGAGGCATCACCGGAAAGCTTAAATCTTCCGGCTCCAAGCACTGAGCCAAAAACTCTGTTGTTGCTGTTTCGATCACCTCAGCAATGTGATGATCGGGGCGATCGCCAAGTGAAAACTGGGGTAGAGGAAGACGCATAGGAAGTATGAAGGATATTCGGCGTAGCCGTTGCCGCAAACTAGGATGAAGTTGATGATCGGTCAAAGCTTCAGGAATGACTCAACTGATCTGAAAGGATTAACTTTCTTTTCATACTTCATCCTTGATACTTCATCCTTTATTTGCCCTTTTTCCCTGTTGTGAGTTCGACAGCTTCTAATTCAGAGAGTTGGAACGTGATTAACTTGTCCCAGTTGCCTCCTTCAAATAAGACAGCCGCTTTCCCATCACTCACTCGTTGGACGAGTCCCTGGTAGTGGTAGTAGATGTCGTTAGCATTAATGACGCGAACAATGGAGCCTGGAAGAATCATGAATCTCTACAAATTGAGTTTGTATTAATAGCTTACTAGGAGTCATTGGTCACTGGTCATTGATAAGAACTATGCTCTAATGACGAATGACGAATGACTGATAACTAAAACTTTAATCGAGGTCGATGATTGGCTACCGATTGAACCAACCCAAGGCCGAGAAAGTTCGCCACCAGAGCCGATCGCCCATAACTGAGTAAGGGCAGCGGAATCCCGGTAATTGGAGCCACACCAATATTCATCCCGATGTTAACGATGGTCTGAAACACAATCATGGATAGGACTCCAATGGCGATCAGAGAGCCAAAATTGTCCTTGGCATTCTGAGCAATAATCACCAAGCGCAGGCAGAGGAACCAGAAGGCGAGTAGGACGCATAAGCAGCCGATGAAACCGAGTTCTTCCCCAATCGCCGAGAAGATGAAGTCAGTATGCTGTTCGGGGATAAAGCGGAGTTGGGTTTGGGTGCCTTGGTGAAGTCCTCTTCCCCAAATCCCACCCGCTCCAATCGCAATCTTAGATTGGATCAGGTGATATCCGCCTCCCAGAGGGTCTTGATCTGGGTCTAAAAATAGCAGCAAGCGAGCTTTTTGATAATCCTTTAACAGCCCCCATAACATATGCCCTAAACCACCTGAAACCGCATTCACGGCTAAGGCTCCTAAGGCTCCTAATATCGGCCAAGGGAAACTGCGCCAGCCAATATAAACCATCCCGCCGACCCAGAAGAACCAAGCCGGCAAAAAGGCGTTGAATACAATCGCCGAAATCACAGGAGAAATCATCAGTAACAGCCAACCGGGATTGGCATTGCCCCAGTAGAGCATCCCCATCGTAATAGAACCAAACACTAGAGAGGTTCCTAGGTTAGGTTCCAAAAAGACCAAGAGCCAGGGAACGGCTGCTACACCTAAGACTCTCAAAACAGCCATCAAGGTTGACGCGGGTTCTGAGTGAAGAATCGCCGCCAGACTAATAATCAACCCAATTTTGGCAAATTCAGAGGGTTGAACTTGGAAGCCCAAGATGCCGATCCACCGTTGAGCACCGTTGGCACTAGTACCAAGGAACATTACCGCGATTAAACCGACAAGCGTGATGGCATAAACAACCCAATGCCATTGGATCAAGAGTTCGTAGCGCCAGCGTGAGATCGTTAGGATGATGGCTAGCCCAATACCGCCAATAATCCAATGCCACCACCAGTCCGTCTGCCCATTATTCAGTTCAGCACTGCGAATCATCACCCCGCCAAGACCGGTGAGACCTATGGTTAAGCCTAACAGGGGCCAGTCTAATTGCTGCCAGGGTGCCAGGAACGACTTCCAGCGCATCCCAACGTGCGTACCAAATAGTGATCGTTGCAACATAAAGCTCGTGAAGATTCTTATTGTTAGCAATTAGCTCTGCTTAAGTCTGAGTGTCAGGAATTTTAGAAAAGATTTTCGGATGAAGGCTGAAGGATGCAAAGGGTTGCTCTCGAAAAGTACTTCTTCGCTGACGACAAAGAGGAAATTTACGGCTCGCTACATTTCACACTTGATACTTCATCCTTCACACTAAAGACTTCAAGGGCTGCTGAGAGCAGCGACTGAGACTTTGGCAGCAATCTGGGATGCGATCGCCACTAATGCCTTAGCCGATGCTGAATCGGGTTCGCCCACCACCACTGGCACTCCGGCATCACCTCCTTGCCTCAGGGAAATTTCGAGGGGAATACATCCTAATAGGGGAACATTTAACTCCTTGGAGGTCTTCTCGCCCCCCCCGGAGCCAAACAGATCGTAATGCCGATCCGGTAGGTCGGGTGGAATAAAGTAACTCATATTTTCTACTATGCCCAACACCGATACTCCCATCTGCTGGAACATCTTCAATCCTCGGCGGGAGTCCAACAGCGCCACAGTTTGCGGCGTTGTCACAATCACGGCTCCAGCCATGGGTACCGCCTGCACGATCGTTAACTGGGCGTCTCCAGTTCCAGGTGGCATATCCACAATCAGATAATCCAATTCACCCCAATTGACCTGGTAGAGGAACTGGCGAATAATACCATTCAACATTGGCCCTCGCCAAATGACGGGCTGGTCGGGGTCAATTAAAAAGCCCATGGAAACTAATTTGACGCCATGGTTAAAGGCCGGTTCCAATACCTCGCCTTTAGCACCTTGCTGCACCATCACCTTGGCGTCTTTTAACCCCAGCATCGCTGGTGCATTGGGGCCATAAATATCCGCGTCGAGTAAACCGACTTTGGCACCCGCCTGTGCGAGAGCAACCGCGACATTCACGGCGACAGTACTCTTCCCGACGCCACCTTTACCACTGGAAATCGCCAGAATATTTTTTACCCCATCAATGCCTGTGCGATCGGGCAGGGATTTTTGCTGAGGCGTCTCGGCGGTGACATCCACCAGGACTTTTTCGACACCGGGTAATTGCTTAACGGCTTTCTGGCAATCTTCAACAATAAATTCCCGTAAGGGGCAAGCCGGGGTTGTCAATACTAAGGTAAAGCTAACCGTGCCATTGTCGATTGTGACATTCCGGATCATATTCAATTCCACCAAACTCTTGCGGAGTTCCGGGTCTTGAACGGGTCGTAATACGTCTAGAACTGAACTAGCATCGAGCATATTAGATTTATATTCCTTGCCTCAGCGATCAAGTCTGGAGCCAATTCGTTAGGGATTCTTCATAGATCTTAAGGGTTCGTTGCTCAATTGATAGGTTTCGTTGAGTACTAGATGGATTGTTTTGACTCATGCATTGACTTTGAAGCCCTTAATGATCATCGTCTGGCATCCAATGCGCTGTGGCAAAATTAAAGCAACCCTCTTCACTTCATGGATCAGCAATGGCTTGGACTCCGGGGCAAGTATTGCAAGGCGGCAAGTACACCATTGAACACCGACTAGGACAAGGTGGCTTTGGTATTACCTATCTGGCCCAGAACAAAAGAGGCCATCGGGTTGTGATTAAAATTCTTAAGGATATAGAGCCAAACAGTCCTGATTTTGATAAGCGCCAGCAAGATTTTGTCAACCAGGCACTACGCTTGAAGGGATGTCAGCATCCTCACATTGTTGAAGTTTACGAGCTGATCAAAGAGGGTCATCTGTGGGGCATCGTCATGGAGTATATCGCAGGGGAAACTCTAGCCCATTGCGGTATTCTTTCAGAATATGAAGCGTTGCACTACATTGAGCAAATTGGTGAGGCACTGACTCTGGTTCATCAAAATCGCCTGCTGCATCGAGATGTGAAGCCGCAAAATATTATGGTACGAGCTGATCAGTCTGAAGCGGTTTTAATTGATTTCGGCATTGCGCGAGAGTTTATTCCCGACTTAACCCTGACTCATACTACCCATTTGACACCCACTTATGCACCACCGGAGCAGTATAACAGTCGTGATCGATGGAGTCCTTGTACAGATGTTTATGCTTTAGCCGCAACGCTGTACAGACTGCTGACAGGAACACCCCCTACAAGTTCAGTATCGAGAATTATCGGTTCGACGTTAACGCCGCCACAACAACTTAACCCCAGTATTAGTGATGCGGTTAATGGGGCTATTCTGCAAGGTATGGATTTAAAGCCAGAGAACCGTCCTCAGTCGGTACAAGAGTGGTTGACCTTGCTACGAGAACCGCGCCTTTCTAACATTATTCATGTGCCTCAAGTCGATGATTTGACCAAAGATGTGAGGGTAGATTACAGGAATCTGCGGGAACTGTTGGCATCTGGACGGTGGCAAGAAGCAGATCGTGAAACGACAGATCTCATGCTTAATATAGTCGAGCGACAAGCTGAAGGTTGGCTCAAACTCGAAGACATTCATACCTTTCCCTGTACTGAGCTATGTGCGATCGACCAGCTTTGGGTAAACTACAGCAAAGGTCGCTTCGGTTTCAGTGTCCATGAGCGCATCTGGCAAAGTGTCAGGAGCCAGTTTCCCAAACAGCAAGATAAGCCATCAAGGGGAGATGGTTATGAAACTTACAAAAAGTTTGGTAGCTGCGTTGGTTGGTATGTGGAAGCCAAAGACTACTGGTTAAATAATGATGAACTGAGTTTCACCTTAGATGCTCCACCTGGACATCTCCCCTCTGGGAAAAAATGGACGATGAAGAGAATTAAAGGCAAAAGTGGGGAGTTGAGGATGGGGAGAGGTTGGTGCTTAGGTGGGGGAGTTTCTTCACTCACGTCAAGATTGGTCGAATGTCAGCTCTCACGAACATGAAACACTGCCGCACTTTTAAATCGAAATCCTACATTTGACGTGAGGTTGAACCCTAAACTTTTTCTACATTCAGTCAGGAATCTTCAATTAAAGCGTAGAAAATTTCTGAACAGTTAGGGACTCACATCTCGTCTGGACTGCTATTTGCCAGCGCGATCGCTCTCAACACTTTGAAACATGGTCGAAGCGATCGCGCCAATAACAGGGAGATAAATGAAGTAAAAACTAACTCTTACAATCTGAGGAAGCTAACTAAAACCTACACCCAACAAGCTTCCAGCCGAGCGTAAAAATCACTTCTGACTCCCCAAAAATTTAACTGATCGAACTTCATCAATTTACCACTCGCCAAGCTTGGGAGATGACCCACC
The DNA here is from genome assembly GCA_039962225.1 of Microcoleus sp. AS-A8. Taxonomy (NCBI): domain Bacteria; kingdom Bacillati; phylum Cyanobacteriota; class Cyanophyceae; order Oscillatoriales; family Microcoleaceae; genus Microcoleus; species Microcoleus sp. AS-A8. Next base: position 94,011 of record JAMPKV010000005.1, on the reverse strand, counting down.
GGTGCCCAAGTTAAGGAAAAACTGAGGTCTTCATATTTTTTCCATTTAGTCAGTAACATCAGGCGACTGCGTTCACGCCACCCCACCCTTAGACCAAATTCTTCGTAAAGTGCATTATCATATTGACCAAATTCGCCTCCGATGCCCCGCCAGATTTCTTTTTGTACGCTGAAGCCGAATTGTCCACTACTATACTTGACCCAAAGCTGATCGATGGTTTGCAGATCAGTACAGGGGAAATTTTCAATGGAATCGATATTCAGATATCCTTCTGTCTCCCGATGAACAGCCTTGAGTATGACGGTCAACGTTTCCTTATCCGCTTCTTCCCATTCTCCGGCTTTTAATAAATCCCGCAATCTCGTGTAATCAATCTCTGAATCAGAACTGAGGTCATCAGGTGCCTCTGGATCAATGCTTATGCCAAATGTTTTCTGTTTCTTAATTAAAGTTTGTGTGACTACATTCGATGTTTCGCCTAGACGCTCATAGTTTTCAACGATTTTGAAATACTTGGATTCAATTTTGCGATACTCTGCCTCTGGGTCATTGTTGAGGTCTTGGTTCAATAAAAGAGTGAGCAAGATATCAAATTCTTTTTCATCCAGAATCATATCTGGCTCGATTTGAGGCTTAATTTCCTTGACTTTGCTTTTAGCATAGTTATGCCATTCTCGCAGGTAAATTAAACCAACTCCATCTCGGTCTGCTGCACCTGTCTCAAGCCCTTCTACTAAGTATTGAGTATACAAAGAAAGGCTTGCTCCTCCTTGATAAAAAGCCTTTTGTGTATATGTGGAAGAGGTAAGAATCGCTCGCCCTGTAGCGCCTAATTCTTTATTAAGATTGACACTCAAACTTTCTGTCTTTTCACCCTCATCCAGAGTGGCATTGTAGCAACAGTCAAAAATCACGATTTGTCGCTTGGCATCGCAAACTGTCAGTTCCTGTTGTACCAAACTCCCCGGTACCGCCGTTGCTGGTAAGTCCTCTTTATCTGTGGTTTTGGTCGTAAAATAGAGATGTCTCTCCTGATCAATCAAGACGTGACCAGAAAAAAATAGCAGTGCTAAGTCATTCACACCACATTTGGCAAATACCTGCTGAATTGCCTTTTGCATTGCTCCCGGATCGGGATTGAGTAGCGACTCAACCTGGTCAAAACCACCCAGGTTCGGGTCTTGCAAAACTCGTTGCATGGCTGCTACATTATTGGCTGCCTCCGAATGTGGAGGTATCTGAGTTCCGCATTCACTCACCCCAATCAGCACTGCGACCTTCTTAGGCATTTGCTCCTCCAAATGATTAGCAATATTTACATTTTCACGCTTTTCAATTTCAAATCAGGATAAAAATTCATCAATTGAATGATGTAGGAATAAATATTTTTTTTCAGATATTAATCAGATTACTGAGAAAAAGCATAGTTAAGGACAATAGGATCTGATTGGCATCTTAGAGATGGGGTTTGCAGAACAACCCGTTTTGAGCATGACATTCAGCTATAGGATAGATAATAATTCAAGGCTAAAAACAATTTTCCGGATAATGATTATAAATAGCACAAAGGCTTCGCTAATCTGGATTAACTAGGTGCAAGAATTCCCGCAAAGCTTAGCCTGGTTTACCTCTGAAGATAGAAGCGCTGAGTTTATTGATATGGTTTATTGACGCTTGCTTGATCTAAAATAAAGCAAGCAAAAGCTTGTTAAACAGTACATCTGTACGGATAAACTTCAAACTTAGTCCACTGGCGTAGCCATTGGCTCCAATCCTGTTAAACTACGGCTTTATTCCAAAGCCAATACCCATAGCTGTAGTAGCCGTTAAAGAGCAGTCACACTCAAGTTAGCATTTGGGTGGAATAAAAGACCTACTGGGTTCATCAAAAATAAGTTATAATCTCCACCAGTAATCTAAATCAGACCACGAATCAGTGACGGATCACCCCCTACAACCCATCCCACAATATTGCGAATTTCCGGGTAAGACAAAAACTTAGCAATCTGACCGGAATTGAGTTCAAGTTGCTGGAAACTTGGGAATAGCTTTGTCCCGTCTTTGGAAATAATACTACCTGGGATGTTGTACTGGTTGCTGTCTTTAATGACAATGCTACCTGTGCCATCACTTGTGGGAGTGATGGATTGAGCGAGTACAGAGGGAAAATCATGAAGCAACAAGACTTCTAAAGAATTGCTCCAGTCAAGACAATCCTGAAAGACAACCTGCAAAAGCGCCAGTAGTAGATTTCATTGTTAGATGTCTGATTTGTTCAGGAAAATTCCGGAGATAGAGATAAATCCCCTGGGTCTAGAGTTAATCTCTTAGTTCTGAAACCGCCAAAACATGAAGGTAAGTTAATACTTAACTTCGTAAGCACACTTACCCGTTTAACTGAGAATAATCTCTCCGATGAGTTATTACGAAACTTTAAACAGTTATTGGGTCGAGAAAATCTTCCAATAAGAGGTTTTCACTTTAGCCCAATTCAGCTATTAATCAAAATTGCGTTTCCATCTGGAAAACTTCCATGCCTCTTTCATCAAAGTCTTCTACCTTGGCGGGTCTTTCTCTAATCGCTACCCTATTCCTACTCGTAGCCGCCTACACTCAATATACTCGTGATCAGGCTAGAGGAATCAATTCCCAGCCATCCCCTCTAACCGCTTCATCTGACTTTAATTCTAAGTTAGGTTCCCGGCTTACGGCTGAAGCCAACCCAGAACTGGCTTGGTTTAACTTAACTGATTGGATGTACTTGCTGAACCGCAGTGATCCCCAGTCTCCCGAAGGAGTTTTAGCGCATGTCGTTGCTTCTATTTTTACGAGAGATACAGGCGCACTGGCGAGCAAAATGGGGAAGTCGTCGATACACTTTGGATTAGATCCATGGTTAACTGAAAAAGGTAAACAAAGTAAGAAAAAATTGGCAAGTTTAGATACATCTTCTCCTTGGCCTAATACACTAACAGTAGCCAAAGCAGAATCGTCAATAAATGGAAAGAAGTATACTTACTGGCTCAGAGGAACCGCACGAACTTCTGAACCTGGAGTCTTTTACCCCATTGAATTTTCGATCCAACTTGTTAAGGATACTCAAGGGAAATGGTTAGTGGATGATTTTGAGGTCATCCCTCAATCATGGGAGCGATGATCCAGGAAATCTACGGGCAAGAGAAATCTAGTCTGATTCAGCAATTATTGGGTTAACCCATGAGCCTTCTCCCCATCCTTCAATCGGGATACATCCAAATTAATCCAACCTGACAAAAGCTTTCAAGGTCAAAGCTACAAAAATACAGCCAAGAGTATATCAGCCGGAAGATAGAGATCCTTATTACCAATAAGTACTTAAGTAGAGTAAAATTCACGCAGGTAACGCCGGGACAAGGTGTTGAGAACAGTTATTAGCGTGAATGAGTCATCATAAATAACGGCTCATCGATATTCTGGAGTAGACAATTTATGAACTGACCACTAGCAGCTTTCAAGGACGCCATTTGCAGGGATGCTAGAAGAGGGTGAGGAGCGTATCTTTTCGTATCAGCCACAAAAGTACAAAGCACAACCCAGCTATTGACCAGCTGGGTTTTCTTTATAAGGTATAAAATACGCTGTTTTGAAACGCCAAAGAATCCAGAAGCTTGAATTTCAGATAGCCTAAAGTAGTCTATGGCTAGAGATTGATATTAGTCTGGGGCTACACCGCGAATATTATACAGCGATTGATTGGGAGGAGTGTTTTAGTTATCGCGTTTGAGGTGTTAGCGACAACCCGCCTTGCCCAGAAACCTAAGCGTGTTAGGCTATTCTCTGGCGCTGTAATCTGCGAACGGTGTAATTTAAGGGGTATTGACCTGAAGAGCCGTGATTTAAGTCGTGACTTTCTCAGAAGTTGTGATTTAACTCGTGCCATACTCACTCAAGCGAATCTTAGTCATACTGATTCTAATCCTAAACTTTAAAGCCCTAAATTTGGGATGAATTCGTTCCTATGGTGTTAACTCAGCGAGGTTGACTGCATTCACTTTTACTTTTATCAATGTTTAATTCAGATTTGTGCGCTCGCTCGTTTCCCGACAAACCATTTTTCATTGATTGGTTTACGTTTATTTGGTTTAATAAACCGCTGTTTATCGCTTTCAGTTGTTTGTGTTTATTGGGCATTTACTGGGCTATTCAACATATACGATGGAAACGTCAGTTAAATCGTATGAGAATCGTTTTAGGGCTTATAGGGTTTACGGTTGCTTCCTTGGTCATATTTTTTGTTCTCGACAAAGCACTACTACGTTTTCTGCCGTCTGATTTCACTACACGAACCGATGCGATTGTCGTCTTAGGACGAGGCCCTCTCTTTAATGAAACCCGAATTGAGCGTAGTACTGAACTTTGGCAAGCCAAACAAGCACCCATAATTTTTGTAAGTGGTAGAGGTGATTCTCTGGACATCATGGAGCAACTCGAAGCCAAAGGCATTCCTAAGACTGCGTTAGATGGTGAAAATTGTTCTCTAACCACCCAGGAAAATGCTGCCTTCACGGCAGCCCTATTACAAGCACGAGGGATTCGTCAAATTGTTTTGATTACTGACTGGCCTCATATGTGGCGTTCCCTACTAGTGTTTCGCGCCTATGGGTTTAAAGTCATTGCCCAAACTAGCGAAATACCTTTTTATTTTGGGGGGCTAAGGGCAAGGTTTTTTCTCCGATTAAGAGAGTACACAGCGTTAGTTAGCTATGGTTTGCGAGGATAGTATTTTCCCAATCGTTCACCTGAGTTGAACAGTCCTGGTCTCCAAGATTTGCTAGAGCAAGCTGAAAAATATGGTCAGCAGCAACGCCCCTAATAATAATACCTTGTTAGGCTCACAGATAGCACTGCTTGGAGCAAGTGAGATAGTTGCCTGTCTGGAGTTACTGGGTCTAAAACGTTGAATCCGCAAGCTTAGTATTTCTAGACAAAACTATCTTGCTGCATGACTTATCCGAGTCAGGAACGTGTCTTGATCTTGATGTCTCCAGCCAAATGATCTCTTAAGTTTATTCAACCCTTTGGCTTGGATTATTTTTATTTGGTCACAATTTAATACAGCCCTTATCTTTACAGTTTCTTAACATAATTCCTTAACCCTAGAATAGACAAACTCTCGCTCTCATAAGCAATAGAGTTGGTTTATCTTCTTCTACAGAAACAACTGAACATAAACTTTTAGAAAAGTCTTGGTTGGTTTCTAGACAATTAGAGGGCAATCATGGCACTCTTAGGGTTGAGAGTAGTTGGAGAGATTCTCTCTAAAGCATTACTAAAGTAACCATCTTCATTTCGTTCCAAAAATTTCCGAGTTGAGTGACGCTTGTTTTTCGCGAGGTTGATTCAGGGTAAGGAAAACCTCTTAGAAGGATTATGGCTGCTTTGAATAAACGTATGAATCTATCCATTTATCAACTCCTAAAGTGTTAAAAGCTGAGCGTAATTCTGTAAATTTTTTACTCTAAACCTTTGCCAAAGACCGCTTGTATATTTGGTTCTGTCAAAATCTATGTCTTGGGAGAGATGAAATTTATAACTTTTATAATAGGCTGGAAATTGGGGTTCTCAAGTCAAGTTTCTACAATGTTTTTTTCGTTTTCTATAGCCATTTTAGCCAGTCTAATCGGTGCCTATCTATTTTTTATAATTGTCGTTTCAACAAGGTTATTTCAATCATTTTGGGCATCTATTGAAGATGAAGATTAAACCCGAATGTATCTAATAGGTCTTTCATAGAAGCAGAGGTTGGAGCAGTTGAAGGATCTGCTGATTAATAGCGTTCAGGTGGAAACGTTCACTAGCCGTACCCCGTGCTTGGTGCGCTACTATGGCTGTAGCCTCGGGTTGCTGACGACAGTTGGTAATTACGTCTGCTAGTAGAGTTGAATCTCCTGGGGGTACTAGCCAACCCGTATGTCCATGTTCTACTAATTCGACTACACCTCCCGCTTTTGCCGCTACCACAGGGCATCCGCAGAGCATCGCTTCAACAACGACTCGCCCAAAAGGTTCAGGTGCAATTGAAGTATGGGCGACTAAATCACAGGCACTCATCAATTGCACAATGTCGGAACGAAATCCTAAAAATCGAATTCGTTTTTTAAGTCCTAATTCTGCAACTTGTTGGTGTAACGATTGGGCATAATCCTGCTCACCAAATAGTGCTTCTCCGACAAAGATAGCTGTTATGTCTTCAGGGCAGTGAGTCAAGGCTTCGATTAAGAGATGCTGTCCCTTCCACGGCGACAAACGGCTAAAGTGACCTACAATAAATTGTCCATCGAGTCCCAGTTCCTGTCTTAGGGTTCTGCGCTGAGATTCATCCGCTCGATAGAACTCCGGATTGAAGCCATTGTAGACCACGGCTGTGAGAGGCGATCGCCCCCCAGCTTCCACAAACGCGGCTTGACTGGCTTGAGAATTGGCAATGACTAAGGACGCTTGGGTGTTAGCCAACGTCACTGCGATCGCACGATTGGTTTGGCTAAAGTGGTCTAACGATAAAATATCATGCAGGTGATAGACCAGCGGACGACGGCTAAAAAAGCTAGCTAGGGCACCGACAACCAACGCTTTTTGGGTATTGGCGTAGATCAGATCGTAGTCACGAGCTTTTTGAGCAACCTTAGCGATTAAAGGCAGTAGGGAACTAATACTGCTTAAACCCTGCATCAAGCTGCTTTCTTTGCGAACTTGGATGGACTCAGTGGTGAGAACCTCAACTGGAATTTGCTGCTGTTCTAGGAGTTCTCTAAACGAGCCATCTGCAAATAAGCCGACGAGACAGGTGTCTCGGTAAGGCTTGGCAATGTCTATCAGGCATAGTTCTGCACCGCCTGGTTTGCCGCTTTGATCTAAGAATAGAATTTTCATGGCTCTATCACAACTAATCATGTAATCGCTGCGCTTGAATTTTTTAAAATATTTTACATTAAAATTTAAATCAATTTATATGACTTATAATCAGAGCCTAACAATCAAAATTCTGGCTCCCCTCTAGAACTCGTTTTGTTACCTAGAAGTGAAGTAGCTGAGTAGATGTTCATACCAGGTCTGTATACTGCTCAGTAGAAAATTAATTTTTATTTTGAGACAAAACACTAGCAAAGGCTGGATAGAAATAGTAGTATCTGCTTTGGCTGCTTGTTACAAAAAGTGATTGTGGAGGAACATCAGCCGTTGCCCTAGTTGCCTATTTCAGTGAAATATATAGGCAAAAGCGGTTGCTTTCAATGAGTCAATCATTTGATATTTGAGGAAAGCAAAGATGAGAAAACAAATTCAGCGGATTATTTTAGCAACTGTCGCCCTAGTTTTGACTGTGACCTGTACAAAATCTCCAGCAGGAACGTTAACGGCTCCCTATACTAACCCCGAACAGTTTACCAGTGTTCCGTTTGGCTCTCATTCTCACTGGCTACAGCCTTGGCGTGCTTACTTGGAAACAGTTCCTGCTATTACATTTCTCGATGGCATTGGTATCAATGGGTTGGGAAGCAGTTCGGCTAACCAAGAATTGATTGCACAAATGCTTGCTAAGAATGGTATTCGTCGAGTGCGTCTTGAAATTAGCTGGAATCACCTCGATTTTGACGACGAAACAAAAATAGTCACCTCTAGTGCGGCTAATTTTCGTACCCAACTTCTAGCTCTAAAAAAATACAAAATACGTCCTCTCATTCTGGTGAATTCACATCATGGTCAGCCTTGTCCTACTAAGTTGGTCGAGCGTCCCCTAGCAGCGGATGCTCGTGCCGGCGATAGTACTGTTCAGTTAAATGATACCAGTGGACTCAAAGCTGGCTATAGCGGTCTTTCTTATCTGGATAACGACAAGGCTGCTGGATGGATATTTACAAAAATTAGCGGCAACACTCTCACGCTTTCTAAGCCTCTACCAAAAGATATAAAGGCAGGAACCAACGTTATCATCGCCACGCTCAAATACCGCCCTTTTTCCCCACCTGACACCGAAGACTATAAGACGACAATCACAGCATGGCAGAATTATGTGGGTACGGTAGCCAAGTTTGTCGCTGAGGTTTTAGGAACGACGCAAGCATCAGACAAAGGCTTTGACATAGAGATTTGGAACGAACTCTCATTCGGATCTTACTTCCTTTTCGTCAATAGTTACTATGAGCCAAAGCTTTATGAGTATGACGAAAACAGTATTTTTGGCGACTTAATTAAAGAAACAGCCGCCTATGCAGAGGCTCATCCCGATGACTTTCGGGGCGTACAGTTGACTGATGGCATTGCTAACACAATTCCCTGGCCTGCATCGAGTACAACTCCAATACGAGTTGCTGCTATTAGTAAGCATCCTTATGCTACAAATCGGCAAGATTACCCGGAAGATGATAAAGGAAGTAGACGAATTAATGCACTCTATCAAGAAGATAAATCGGGATTCATTCCAACATACTCAGCAGTATTTCCGGAGTACTTTGCTACAGCCATACAGACTGAGACAATTGTTCGCGAGATGGGGCCGATTACATCAGACATTCAAGGAGTTAAACACGGACGCTTTGCAAGAGAAACCAATGGCAAAGTTGTTCCGACTCCCGTGTGGATTACGGAAGTTAACATGAATCCAGTGGAGATCGATTCTAACGTCACGGCGGAACGTGCACTTCAAATCAAGGCAAAATCAGCGGCTCGTTATTACTGTTTCTTTTTAAACAAAGGAGTTACCCAACTCTACCTGTACAGTACGGGGGGAGAAGATAAAGCGCTAGCCATTGTTAAAGAGAATTTCCTCAAGTATGCCGAGCAACCGAACGCCACTTACCCAACTGACGATACGTCCTACACCTCCCCAACACTTGCCACACTCAATCGCATCGTTACCCTAATGAGCCAGCAAGTTGACTCCAATCTAAAAGATACCCGTCAGTTGCAAGTTATTTCGCTCAGCGATACTCACGATCACTACCAGTTTAAAGGTAGAGGTACTGCCGAACACCCCAATCTCTATAATCGCGACGTGTTTGCCTTCCTTCCGTTTCAAGTCAACCCCAAGCGGTTCGTCATCCCCTATTACGTGATGACTCGCGATATCATGAAGGACTTGCGGCCGGAAGAATTTACGCTGCAAATCAAAGGACTTGTTGGTGAGGGTGCGTCTATCAGTGCCTACGATCCCATCAATGATAGAGATGTCCCTGTTGTGATTAACAGCAAAGGTGCAGATAGTCTCACGCTCACTCTAACGGCTACGGATTATCCTTATCTGCTTACGGTTCAGGAAAGTTTTTAAAAGGAGAGAAGAAAGGGGTAAAGGGAAAAGGAAAAAACTTTATCTTTCTCCTGTGCCAATTCCCAATTGACCGTATTGTTGAGCGTCTCGTAATAAGTTTGCGAGATCGGGACTATCTGGTTGAGGTGATCGCTGCGGATCAAATAGTCCTCGTAGGGCATAACTGATGAGTCCTGGGTATTCTTTTAGGTAAAGAAAGGCTTTTCCTCTCTTGCCGTAAAAGAAAGAGGGTATGCCACTTGTACGGGGAATCACGGTAAAACCATTAGCGCGGTATACCAGTAGCGATCGCAACATATGCGGCGAGTCCGTAATTAACAGAATTCGCCGAATCCCTCGCGCTTGTAGGATGGCTGATGTGAAAATGGCATTTTCCCAGGTGGTTAACGAGCAAGTTTCACCATCTAGCGAACGCTGAGGAATGCCTGTTTTTTCCAGTTGCTCAACCATTCTGTCAGCATCACCCCTACCGCTAGCAAAAATTAGCGGTGCTCGTTTAGCTTGCCATAGTTCGGCAGCCAGATCGAGTCGTTGTCTCTCAAGTAAGGGGCCTCGCCCCAATATGACAATTGCCTCGGTTTGTGTGCCCGGATCAGGTGGAAGAAATACAACGAGTCCTTTAACTGCTAAAAAGACAACCAATAGTGGTAGAGTTGCTGTGCCAACAAACAACAAGGCAATTACTTTTGGACTCTTGAACCAACGTCTCCATCGCGTATTGTAAATAACCCAGCCAAGACCGAGGAAAGCTAAGAGAATTAGAACTATTAGCAGAGGTTTGTTGAGCCATTCAAACCTCAACCAATCGATGAAAAAAGGATGTTCGGGAATTGGGCGATCGCACAAAGATGAATCAAACATTGATTCGGGTGCAAGATGTGGGTTTAATTTTTCACGATGTCACCCTCTAAGATAGCTTAACTTTCTTAATCATCCTACTGAGCAATTCTCAGTGGCTTACAGCACAAGGGTTTGCACTCGATATATCTAGTGCCTACGAACGACTTGTATTGCATTCAATCGAGAACCGCTATAAACATCTTGGCTTATGCTAATAAAACTTGTCGAATCTGCTGAGTGATGTTCTGCCAATCGAAATGTGCAACTGCGTACTCGCGGCAGGCGGTTCGAGACGGCATTAATATTTTTCCAGTCAGCGCCGCTTCTAATCGTTCTGCAATATCTGTTACCTCAGAAGAAGCAGTAATTAAATCGGGAGAGAAATTGGCGATGACTTCCGGCATTCCCCCAACTGGCGTACACAGTGCTGGAGTTCCGGACGCTAAGGATTCCACGATGGCTAAGCCAAATCCTTCTAACGATTGGCTGGGCATTATCGTTAGGTCAGCGGCTTGGTAAGCTATGGGTAACTGGTCATCTGGTAAAAAACCGAGAAATTTGACATGGTCGTTCAGTCCTAATTCCGTAGCTTGCTGTTCCAGGGAATCCCTTAACGGGCCTTTTCCCGCGATCGCAAGCCAAATATCGGGAATCTTTGGCTTGATTTTAGATAAAACAATCAGCAATTTGTCAAGTCCCATGCGATTAACTAAGCGACGGGGAGTAAATAAAATAACGCGATCTTGAGGCCAGCTAAGCTGGGTACGGGCTTCTTGACGTGATAAGTTGGAGTGAAACCGATTTAGAGCTACGCCACCGGGAATAATGTGGATTTTGTTCCAAGGAACTTGATAGTTTTGATGCAAAATAGTGCCAAATGCTTTGCTTAGGACGATGAAGCGATCGCAACGACGATAAACGTATTTTTCAACTAACGATTGCTTAATCAAAACACTCAACTTACTTGCCGCTTCTTGCTGACTTTCTAATGCCCAAGGCCCGTGAAAGGTAAAAGTAATTGGGACGTTTTTGGGTAATATATCCATCAGAGGAAAACTATACAGGGCGAAATGCAAGTTAATGGCATCGGGGTGTTGCATTTGCCTCTGCAAAAAATTGCGCCGAGTAGACCAAAGACGCTGCAAAATTGGACGTTCTGGTGCAGCGAGGTTAGTGAGTTGGGTGAGAGATTCCGGTTGAGTTTCCGGTAAACCAACACCACACAATTCAACTCGATCTTGACCCGCTACCAGCTGACGAGTTAGGTCGTAAACATATCTTTCCACTCCCCCAGGCGACTGGGGAAACCATCCGAGTCCTACAAATAGAAGAGAGGTAGATGCGGCAGCAGGGTCACTCATGAAAATTTCCTCTTCTTATAAAGATTACCTATAAATTTCATCTCGCTATTAATGTTTCTCTCCCTCTCCCCTTCTGCTACTTCCTATTTTTATCTCGAACGGCTTTCTCAATCGTTTGGGCAAAGCGTTGGGCTAATGATGAATTTGTGTAATTTTGTAGGACAATAGGTCTGCTTTGCCCGACCAATTGCGAGCGCAATGAAGAATTGATAATTAGTTGCTTCAATTTTTCGGCTAAAGCGTCTGGCTGTCCTTCTGGAAAGGTTAAACCTCCACCCGTAGCCTGAAGCAAATACGGAATTTCACCTGAATCTGAGCCTACTACGGGAGTGCCACAAGCGATCGCTTCAATAATCACTCGACCGAACTGTTCTTTCCAATTGGGACGGGTTTCTGAAGGCAAGACTAGCACGTCGAATGCTGAAAGATAGAGGGGGGCTTCAACATGAGGAACGTAGCCCAGTCGGTTAATTCGATCTTGTAGCTGGAGATTTTGCGCGATCGCCTCAAACTCCGCTTCGTAAGAGCCAGATCCTACGACAATCAACCGCCAGGAAAGATTTTCGAGTTGCTTCAAAGCATACAGGAGCGTTTTAAGCCCCTTTTCCGCTGAAATTCGCCCTAGGTAACCTATAAGGATTTCTTTCTCGCTCCTGCGTAAATTATCGGCAACTTTCTGTGCTTGGGGATGAGGAAAATAAACCTCTGGGTCAATCCCCAAGGGTAAGACGGTTGTCATTTCTTTGCAACCCTTCTTGTGCAAAACCTGCTCTACGCTTTGGGATACGGGAAACGCAAACTGGCTGCTGTGAAATATTGCTTGCTCGGTCTGCCGAAACGGTGGAGGATAGGACTTGAGAATATTTTGTGCTGAATAGAAACCAATCGGTCTACGCAAACTCAGACGATTCGCCAAGTAGACTTGCGCTGTAGCAGCAGCATAGGGTTCGTGATGAACGTAGATGGCATCTGGCTCAAATTCTCTCAACAGTGGTATAAAAATTGAGCGATAAAGGTGGAGGGGAATATTACCAGATTTCCAGACCGGGATATTCACTAGTTGACCTCGATACTCATGCCAACGTTCAGCAACGATTTGGCTGCCATACTCGTTTTCCCAATTGGAAGGCGTGACAATTATCAGTTCCCAACCTGTGTCCCGTTCCACTTCAGCATAAAATTGCTGGTTGATTGGAGTAACGCAGGGATGGCTAACGATCAAAAGTCTCATTGAGCCAGCTCCATTGCTCGAAGACATTAACTCGAAGACATTAATTTGAATCAGGGTATAAGGAGACTCAAGCCGCTGGGCTTGCTTGTGGATTTTGTTTAACACCAGTTCCTAACTCCAAAAGCTGCCGACTAACGTCGAGCCAAGTGGTGTGCAGAACGCTCTGACGAGCCGCCGCCGCCATCGCCTGACGGGTTTCGGGAACTAGTGCTGTATGCAAAGTACCCGCGATTTCGTCCACGCTGCGAGGGTCTTGTAAAATTAGACCATTTTTTCCGTGTTCGATTAAATCGGAAGACCCTGCAAAGCGGGATGTGATGACTGGTAACCCGCTAGCCAGCGCTTCACCGATGACCAGTGCCCAGCCTTCGTAGGTTGAGGGCATGACGAACAAATCGGCGGCTTGATAGCAGGGAGCGACAGGGCGATGTCCTAAAAAACGCACCTGTTTCTTTAAACCTAAGCTCTCGATTTGGGGGAGATAGGGTTCCGGGTTACCTCGTCCCACAACGATTAACTGCACGTCAGAGCGTCCCAATTGCGCGATCGCATCGAGCAGGACGGCAAGACCCTTGCGGTTAAACTCGTTAGCCACCAATAGCAGCACGGGAGTCGAGTCATCTACACCCCAACTCGCCCGTTCTTGAGCGCGGACATCCGGGTTAGGCTGGAATGTTTCCAAGTCTACCCCCCAAGGAACGGCGTGAATGCGATCGGGATCGACGCCGTAAGACTTAATCGCTTCCTCGCGCACGGCACGAGAACAGGCATGAAACAAGCCTTTGTGGGTTCGAGCTTGCTGCTGTTCCATTGCGATCGTTGCCCGATGAAAGGGATAGACGCGCTTGGCTATCCCCCGTACAGACCAAGCACCTTCTTCCGCTACAGAAACGTTAAGCCAAGCTGCATGTACTGTATGAAACGTTAGCAGGTCGAATGCGAGCGTGCTGGTTCCCTGACCGTGAATCAAGTCATAGTTTCCACGCTCTAGAAGGCATGTTGTCTCTTTGGGCAGAGTTAAAGTCCGCAACCACATCGGTTTTGCCGGAGCGTTGACTTTTACAAAGTTAAATCGGTCTTCGTAAACAGCATCCCAGTCGGTAGCAAATATAGTCACCTCATGCCCTAGCGAGCGGTAGCCCAAGGCGAGCTGAACCGTAACTCGCTCGATACCCCCCAACTGATTAAAACTACCTACAGTAAGTGCGATATGCATAAAAATTCCTCAGAAGTTTTGCTGCCTAGACGGAAATTATTGATTGAGATTCATTGGTAAAGACTCTGTGTGTGGGGCTGTACGTTGCTGTTGATAATATTTATGCCCTGCAAACGAAATACCGATGAAACTCCAAAACAGTACGCCTTGGATGCCAGCAAATACATTATTAAAAATCAGCATCCCAAATGAAGCGAAACTAATAGCGGTGGTTGCGATTAAAAACGGATCGGATTTTATTTTAAGGCATTGCGGTAGTTTTAATAAGATTAGAATAAGTCCGCCAAAGTAGGGAATACCTCCTAACCATCCCATTTGCAAAATTACATCCAGGAACGCACTATCTAATCCAGGCAGTCCCAATCCATTGCCCAAATACTGATAGGGAGCTGCACTTAGCGCTCTATTATAACTTGCAGTTCTTTCTTGAAAGCTAACATCTTCCTGAACGTTCGTGATGCTTTGCACGCGGGAGGTGATGACTGTAGAAAATGGCTCCACAGCTGTTAGGGGAAAGGCACAAATTCCCACAGCTAAAACCGTAACGATTAAGCGCATTTGGAGTTTCGCTTTTAGAGAAGAGCTGAAGATTAAAAATCCTAAAATCCAGCCTCCCCAAGCTGCACGTACTAGCGTTAGAAGTAACGATATAAAGCCAAATCCTGCACCAAAAATCCGCAAAATTCCTTGGTCAGCTAATACTAAAATCAGACCAGCCACCATCATTTGCGCGAAGGGTGCGGCTGAATTCATGGTGCTAAAGACGCGCATTCCCAAGGGTTCGGGGCGTCCGAAGGAAAAATTTCCTCCAGCCACGTTGGCCAACCAGAATCTATCCCATTCCAGTGGCATTAGGTATTGTACTAGGCCGTAAACGCCCAAGATTAAAACAGCCCAACGGAAAACACGCTGAATGTTTTGGCGGTATTCGGGATAATGTTGCCAATTGGCAAAGATGTGGAAGCTGAAGAGGATAGGCGTTGCCCAGTCGAGCGCTCTCAAGATGACGTTGCTGAGGGTGTAAGTCAAATTGTCCGCTGCAATTACGTTAATAATGGTGTGATCGAGACCGTACCTGCTGTTAATCACTCCAATGAGAACGGCATAGACTACACCCGTTAACGATAAAACAAAGGGTAGACCCCCTATGCGGTACGACTTGGGAAGGTATCGCAGCAAGGTAGCAACAGTTACTATAGTTGCCAAAAAAGGTGCCAGCAGTACTGGACTCGGCTCGACCCAACCACTGCGAACGTCGATGATGCGGCGAACCCACGCCGTTAGGAACCACAGCCACCAAACGAAACCTAGATAGAGGATAGGGTACCGTCGATACAAGATTACACCGACAGCGAAAGCTCCTAATGGAAAAAGTAGGCGCATGATGCTGCCAGCACCTGCCAGACTTCCCAGCAATGTAATAACAGCGAGCGCTAGTATTGCTGTCCAAGCCGGAGCGGGTTGCAGACTCAGGCGAAAGCTTCCGAGGGGGGAGCGTCTTGAAGGTGTCTTGGTGTAACTCATTGAGCGCTTCTATAGGCAGAGGATTTCCTTGAGAAAGGGGCTGAATTGCGATCGCCCTGTCGCCAAGTTTGCCACCCCTGCCAGCGTCCGCGCCAAACGGCGAGTAACTTCTGTCCTGCCAACGCTCCTTCACGAGGGAGAAAGCGCAACCATTGAACGAAACCTGGCGTACTGCGCGTTCCGACCAATATCGCCCATAGGAGAAACACGGCACGTTGTACGGGGGACAAGTAGTCTAGCAAGATTAAGGTTTCATTGTGTACGGCATTGATGATGGCGACTTGATTAAACTTGTATCGCTGATCGTCATCGAAACGCTGTGCTGGGAAGTGATCGATGCCCACTTTTGGGTCGTAGATCAGCGTCCAACCGACTCGCTTCACGGTCAGACAAAATGCCATATCGTTGTGTGCCTGAGCACCTACGCCATGCAAGCGCTCGTCAAAGCGGATATTGGCGATCGCACTTTTGCGGAAGCTCATGTTCGCCCCCTTGAAGATTTCCACCTCACGCGGTTCACCAACGCCTAAATGATGGTCGCCGATGGTGCGTCCGAACCACTGTACCCGTCCCACAACCTCACGCGCACCATTTTCCAGTTCGGTACCGTGATACACCCAGTCCCGTCCACCGACACCGCCCACACGGCTATCTGCTAGGAAGTGCGCTTCGATGCGTTCTAGCCAATCGGTATGAGGTGCGGCATCATCGTCGGTAATGGCAACAATATCGCCCAGGGCGGCATCCAGACCGGTATTAAGGGCTGCAACTTGCCCCGGAACGCTCACGGCTACGGTACGCAGGCACAAGGAATCGAAGTTTAGCGATTTGAGGAGCGTCCATGTTTCCGTATCGCTATCGCGAACGACCAACAATACCTCATCAGCGGGTCGAGTTTGTTTTTGAAGTGCCTCCAAGCAACGCCCCAAGTCTTGTGGGCGGCGGTAAGTGGGGACAAGGACGGTAACGGTCATTTTTTACTCAGCTCCTCAAATATATCGACATAGGTTTGTGCCATACTCGTCCAGCTATGCTGCTCCGCTACGCTTCGGGCAGCTGTACCCATACGCTTTCTCAGTTCGGGGTCATGAACAAGGGTACTGAGTGTCTTGGCCAGAGCGTCAATGTCTTCTGAGTCAGACAAGACTATTCCGCAGTCCGGTGTCACGATTTCAGCCGCTCCCGTCATTACCGTAGTAATTACAGGTAAACCGGAAGCCATCGCTTCAATGACAACCAAGCCATATGGTTCGTAACGCGACGGGAAGACAAAGAAATCCACCGCCCGCATGACCTCTGAAACAGGAAGTTGGGGTTCTAAGAAATGGATTCGCGTATCTAAGCCGAGTTCTGTAGCTAGCTGAGGATAAGAGCTATCTTCAGCAGCCATGATAGCCAGCTGCAATTCGGGAGTTCGGGTCATAGCACGGAGGACGCTATCCAAGTTCTTGCGATTGATGCGGATGTCGCCCACAAACAGTGCGAGTGGAACTTGCTCGGGCAAATCGTATTTTTGGCGATCGCTATACCCTGGTGAAAACTCCTGCAAATCGACACCACACCAAAGAACTCGGAGTTTCTCCTCCGGGACATGGATATCTAACAATTCCTTCTTGACTTGGTGAGAAACTGCTACGACAACTTGCGCTTGATGAAAGGCATTTTTTTCCCAACGCGCATTCAGAGCCGTGTAGAGCCACTGATAAGCACCGTAAAAATCTCGACGTACTCGCGATGTATGTAAGGGTGAGCGCAACCAAGCGCTATGCACGAATGGTACTAAGATTAAGTCCCCCTGCGCCCAGGTGATGCCGCCATTAGCCATGACTACATCCACAGTGGGGCGGTGTTGGCGCAACCAGTTGGCACTGCGCCAAGCAAATGCAACGCCGCTTAGTAGTTGCGTCGGCACTCCTTTGACTGGAATAAAAATCCAGTTGACTTGGCTGTTTTGCTCAAGTTCTGGGGCTACTCGATTTGCTACCAAGGTTACCGGGTGACCGCGACGCAACGCTTCCCAGGCAATCTCGTAATTGACCCTGCCCTGACCATTACGTTTAATGACATTTTCCGTAACAATACAGAGCTTCATAAGTCACTATCCTGCAAAATCAAACTAGAACCTTGATTAGAGTTCGGGGGAATGCTTTTCATCGGGAAACCCTCCTCTGAGAGAGTGCTTCTTGATAGAAAGAAAGGTTTTCCCGAGCGATGCGCGTCCAACTGTATCGTTGTGCGGTAGCATGAGCGTTGCGCCGCAGCTGCTCCAAGTATTGGCGATCGCCGATTAACCGCTCTAACGCTTGTTCGATCGCTGCACTGTCCCGAACAGCAATTGTGATCGCGTCGTATCCATTCCGCACGATTTCCATCGGTCCTGGTGTCTTTGTGGTCACGGGAGCTAGACCGCAAGCCATTGCTTCGATCAGCGCCAAGCCAAATCCTTCGGCAAGGGTGGGAAAGATTTTGATGTGATGTCCCCGCAGCAATGTAGGCAAGCTTTCGTGGGTGTAGTGCGGGATGACTAGAACGCGATCGCGCACAGCAGGGTTGAAGTCTGCATAGACTTGTGATTCCGGGCAACCCGTTCCCAATAAGCTCACCTTGACTTGGGGATAGCGATCGAGAATTGCGTTCAAGGCCGGTACGCTATAAGAAATGCCTTTTCTGGGGATATACGTTCCCACTTGAGCAATACCAATCGTTGCATCCTTGGCTTCTGGCGTTGGATCGAACGGAAGATTCAGAAAGACTTCCGGCATTCCATTGGCCACAAGGCGTGTTTGTTCAGGCTTGACTCCCAACTGTTCGACAGCATAATCTAAGTCGCGGTGATTGAGAAATAAGGCCAAGTCAGCACCGCGCAGAGAAGTCGCCACTTCCCACAGCCGGAAGCCTCCGTGATAGATTGGGTATTTCCAGCTCAAGCGCAAGCTTCCCCGTTGTGCTTCTTCTAGGGTTTCGATATGAACGATGTGTTCGAGTCCATGACTGCGCGTGACGAGGCAGGGAAGCTTTTGGGTTGACTTGCTAAACAGCTTTGCCCATACCCAAGCATCGCCACTAGAGGCATCTACTACATCGAGGGCTTGCTGTTTAGCAAGAGCTGAAATGTGGAATGCTGTAAATTCAGGAAATATAATCGACTTAGCTAACCCGGACAATCGACGCGGGAGATTCGTATCGTAGGTATAATACTGCACGTCGTGTCCTAGCTTTTTATATTCCTCACCCAGCCGCCACGTAACGCCGGAAATTCCAGCGTTGGTGTCGAGATGGTGGTGAACTGTAAGCAGGATTTTCATAAGTTTACTTCAATACAGCCGTCTATCGACTACCGATCACAACGAAGAGCGAAAATCTATTTACCCTAACCCCTGACTCCTGACTCCTGACACCCTATTTTCAAGCTAGATATCTCTTTAAAAATTGACTCTAGAGTCTGAAAATTTGAGCGTGAACTAAACTTGCGTTCGGCAATGAGCCGTCCTTTTTCCCCCATTTCACGACCTAAATCGGGGTTCTCCATGAGGTCTCGAATTCTACAAGCGAGTTCCTGGCGATCGCCAGGTTGAATTAAAAAACCCGTCTTTTTGTGACTGACAACCTCCGTAATTTGCACCAAGTTCGTCGCAATGACGGGCAACCCTGCTGCCATTGCTTCCATATAAGCAATGCCGAGTGCATCGGCATAGGTTGGCATCACGAACACATCAGCTTGGTGGTAGAGTTCTAACCATTCAGGAGTGTAAGCCTTAATATTGCTATGAATATGAACGTTAGGATGCTGGCAGTCAATTGCTGTTGGCGTAACCAAATGAAGTTCAGCGTCCTCGGAAAACGATTTCAAAAAAACATCTAAAACATCTTCTCCTCCCTTGCGTTTAAAATCAGCTCCCACAAACAAGATTTTATAAGGCTTATTAAGCGATTTTTCTTGATGGCTCGGAGGCGTAATTGCATCTACATTGACACTAAACGGAATAACTTTTACCTTGTTCTCATTGATTTTGTAGTCTTTAATAACCGACTGACGCGCCCATTCTGAAACAGTTATCACTTGCGCTGCTGTTTCAAAAACTCGTTTTTCCAACCTTAAAATTGGGGTATAAGTCCATCTAAAATCGGGATGACTCCGTTCTTTTGCTGCCTGAAGTATTGTCATGTCAATGCTGACGACAGTTGGTAATTTCTTCAGCCAATCAACTGAAAGTAAGGCATGAAGCTGAGTGTGAATGTGCAGCGCCGAGTATTGAGCTTGATGTAACTTGCGATCGGCTAGCCGCCTCGCCGCATAAGCATATCCCAGTTCGAGGCGAGAACGGCTAAAATCCAGATTGTGTTTTCTGACCCATTGATTGGGAAAGGGTAAGCTAAGGAGTTTGATTAAAACTCTTGTAGGAAGCTCCAGCTCGTCACTACACCAATAAAAGTCCACTTTACAAGATGAACTTTTACTGAAATAACCCCTGATTAAATTGCCATAAGTGCGATGCCCCATGTTGTTTTCGATGAGGGAGAGAACGCGAGTAGGGCTATCCATTTAAACTATCCCTGTGCAAGTAGAAATCAATCAATCTTAAGCATCGGAACGCAGGACGGTGTCGGGAGTCTCCGCGTTTTTGTATCCTCGGCCTGATAGAGCCGTGTATATTATCCGCAAGAGCCATTCTGAGCCATCCAGTAAAAAAATGCGACCAGCTGACCGAATAACTCGGAAGGTGGGACTTGTTTTAATAGCTTCTCCCAGCAGCTTCAGAGTGACGGGCATATCCCCCGCTTCTAGTATTGAGTCAGCAATTTCCAGCGTGTGGTACGCGCAATTCTGCCTCGCCATCTTGTAAACTTTGTCCGCGATTTCTTCGGGTAGGTATTTGTGGAAAATATCTACAGCCTCGCGAAGTTGTTGAAAGTATCTACCGTCCCGCACGGTCTTGTTCGTAATAGACTTGGAATGCTTGCGATATAGGGCTAACGGCTCTGCTTCATATGCCATCGGGTAGTAAGTAAAAATTCTGACCCACATTTCCCAGTCACTACAAATGGGTAAGCGGTTGTCAAACCCGCCGAGTTTTTCGTATATGTCACGCCGCACTACAATTGATGGGGTTTGGATGCGGATAAATCCAGCTAGATGCTCCAACCAGCTTCTTGGCAGAACCCCACTTTCCGGCTGTTCTAATACGGATATAGATTGCCAATGACCGTTTTCATCCGTAATGATGTGGCGACAAAAAGCAGCGCCAATCTCTGGGTGGTCGCTAAATAGGCGCTGCATTTTTGGATAGAATCCCTCGCGCACGCAATCATCAGCATGCAATACGTGGATTAAGCGTCCCCGAGCGAGTTGCAAGCAGGTTTGAAAATTTTTCGTTAACCCTACATTCTCTGGCTGTCGATAGAATTCAACCCGCTCGCCTCCTACTTCTTTGACAACCGCTTCTAGGTCTTCGTGAGGGTAGCGATCGTCAACAACAGCAATTTGCATGATATCGGAACCCGGAGCTTGAGCGAGTAAAGTCGCGAGGGTCTCGCGGAGATATTTCCCAGGATTGTAAGCGGGAATCATGACAGACCATAGGGGACGAGATACATCATCGGGAACGGGTGGAATAGTAGCGCGATGGGCATGTTGTTCGCTCATGACGGTGATGCTGCCTTCCTAAACTTTTCAAAAACTACTCATTAGCCAATTAAAATGCTGGCTAAAAGCTGGTCTAATTCTTCTGTAACACTGCCCCTGATGCATGATAAATCGCTGGTAAATTCGGTATCTTGTTTACCAACTTAAAGATACCTTCGATGCTAACTGACTGGACCCACTTCGTGCTGCATTTGATGATATTTCCAGAGCTTACCACCTCGAGCAAGTAACTCTTGATACCCTCCCTGCTCTAAAATTCGCCCCTGTTCGAGTACAACAACTTTATCTGCCTTAGCGATTGTTGAGAGTCGATGGGCGATCGCAATCACCGTGCGACCCACAGAAAGCTTCTCCAATGACTCTTGAATTAAGCGTTCGGATACAGAATCTAAAGCACTGGTTGCCTCATCCAAAATCAAAATCTCTGGGTCGCGCAGCAGAGCACGAGCGATCGCAAGACGCTGGCGTTGACCCCCCGATAAGCGAACACCTCTGTCTCCGAGTTGGGTTTCTAACCCTTCAGGCATTTCTTGAATGAATTCGAGTGCATTGGCTAATCGAGCGGCTTCTAAAATTGCTTCTTCTGTGGCCTCTTCTGAACCATAGGCAATATTATTTCTCACAGAAGTGTTAAAAATAAACGTATCTTGACTCACCACAGCCATCTTCCGGCGCAGCGAGTTTATGTCATACTCTCGCAAATCGACCCCATCAATAAGAACTTGACCTTCCGTTGGGTCGTAAAATCGCGGGATGAGGTCAGCCAACGTTGATTTACCAGCACCGGACGATCCGACCAATGCTGTCATTCTGCCCCGTGCGAAGATGAGCCTGATATCGTGCAGGACAAGATTAGCAGGTTCGTAACCAAAATCTACAGATACTAGTTCAATTGAGCGCTTTAATCCTAAAAACTTAGTCGAGCCATTTTTAAAATACGGCTTATTGTCCGTTCTCAGCAGCTCCTTAATGTTGTCTGCTGACCCGTGCAGGGTACTTAGATGTGCCATCACATTATTCACATCCTGTAGTTGTGGCACTAAACGGAACAGAACAAAGAAAAATGTGAGCAACGAAGCGACCTGTAGCATTCCATTTTGGACAAAAACCGTAAACGCAACAATAATCATCCCAACAAGCACGGTAGTTGCTAAACTCTCTGCAAGAGGTTTCACGATCGCCCAAGCCATTACGGTTTTTGTATTCGCCTTGACTATGTTAGAACTTGCGTTATAAAACCGCCTGCGCTCGAAGTCTTGAGTCGCAAACGCCTGAACGGTACGAATCCCATTAATCAATTCAATTGCCGTTGAGGTAAACGCACCACTGGCTTTCGATACGTCAAAACTTGCCTCTCGCACGCGAGCGTTCAGGGCCGATAGACCAACTACTAAAAGAGAAAATAGCAGAATTGAAAGTAGGGTAAGCTGCCACGACAGCAGTAACATTGAGAGAAAGTAGACGCCTGCTGTCAAACCTCTGGTAAGTATGAATGCGAACCCTCCAAATGCTTGGTGCATTCTCTCAATTTCAGTAGTCAGAGTATTGATTAGCTCGCCCGAACGCGTCTTGGAAAAGAAACTTAAACTGACAGACTGAAGCTGTTCAAAAATCTGTTTGCGAAGGCGATCGAGCAGATTTAATTGAGTTAGATCGGTATAAATAGCGGCTAGGTAGTTAAAGACAGCCCGAGTCCAGGTGGTTAGTAAAATTAAAGCCGATATTCGGAAGAGTCGGCTGGTGGCAGATGTATTGACTCCCAGAACCCAAATATCAAACCAGCCAATCCCTGTCTGAATAGGTTTGGCATTAGGACTCGTTAAGCTTTGCAGGAAGGAAAGAAGAAAACCAATACCAACCCCTTCAAAGGTTACAGCTAGAAACGTGAACAAGAGGGCTAAGATGGCTATTCTGGGAAAGTGTTTGAACTCTCGTAG
Organism: Microcoleus sp. AS-A8; assembly: GCA_039962225.1. NCBI lineage: Bacteria > Bacillati > Cyanobacteriota > Cyanophyceae > Oscillatoriales > Microcoleaceae > Microcoleus > Microcoleus sp. AS-A8. Next base: position 70,957 of record JAMPKV010000005.1, on the reverse strand, counting down.
GACTAGGTAGTTGTCCTTCCAGAACTTTGTAGCCTTCAGCAGACTGCGAATTGGCCTGGGAAGTTTGAGATGCATGGGAATTTTCGTCAGATTAGTCGTGGACGGCAGACCAGCCGATATGACTCAGGGAGGCCAAAACGTTGGCTCAAGCTTTCTACCTTAGACATCGGCTTATGAATTGAGCAATAGCAGTCCTACAGCGGAAATCAACTACTTTTACCATGTAAATTATTCCAATGTCTTGGGGGAGTACTAAGCTGCAACTACCTCTGACTTTGAATTCGGCTGAGTCTCTTTAGAACCTTGTTAACTCTATTTCATCATGTTAAGAAGGGTTAAGTTAAAAGAGTAGAGACTAGCCAAAGGAAGTGGGTTAGTTGAAGTAAACCCTTTGTAACAAATTGCTAAGCCAACGGCTGAAAATTTGAGACTAGCATTCAAACAATTTACCAGGACTTACGCGAGAATTCTACAGGCAGAGTGTTTGTTCTCTAATTGCGAGTATCATGCCACACTGCCGCGATCACGAATTCTTGCTGTATATCAATATGAGAATGAGAGCATTATAGTGTGCTATCAGGAGGTCTAGGCCGTTTATGAAGGGTAGATCTTAACGAACCTCGGCTCAGCCTCGTCACTGTTTCATTTTTGATTAGGCTTCAGCAACAAATTCACTAGACGCTCGTCCCCAATCGAGTACATTCATCGGTTGTTGAGCTTTTGAACCCGGTTGCACGACCTCAGATAACGCTAGAGGACGTACTCCGAGGAAACTCATTTCACCGCGCAGTACATTCAATAATTGCGGTATTTTATCAAGGCGATATTTACGTATCCAGCGTTCTATTGGTCTAGGTCGAGAGTTAGGATGATGAGGAGCTATGTCCAACTTGAGAGCCTTAAAAAGTTTGCCACGTAAGCCAATGTGCCAGCTAAAAGCAAAAAGGTTCTTGGGTGAATAGGCATACATTAAGGCCATCAACCCCAGCATCACTGGGCTTAATCCGAGCAGTAACACAAAAGCTGCTATCCAATCAAGGACTCGGATCACGCTCCCAGCCAAGGAATTTCGCTTTTTGGGTAGCTTTTTGGCAATAGTTCCCTGTAAAAGAAATGCTGGCTTCTTGGCTTGCTCACAAGCTTCAGCCCAGTGCTTCAGAGCGGCCTCTCCCATCATAGGATCTAAGCGAACGAGTCGCACGGGAGACTTTTTTAAGCACTCTACAAGCCGTTGTTTACTAGAGACTGAAGGGAGATGGAGCTGTTGAAAATTTTGACAAGGCTGAACTAATAGTTGTCCTTGTCTCCATTGAAGCTTGCACTGAGTTAATGGATGCTCTAGGTGCTGTTCAGGCAATTTTAATCGTTGGCGTTGAAGCCCAAAACTTATTGTACTCACTAGTCCTCCGAATAAAGTGATAGCCCTTGCATTATTATCTAAGAGTAAGATATTAACAAGAAATAGCTAGAGAAGAAAACTTATCTTCATGATTTCTTTAAAAAACGTTTACAGGTTTTTTAAAGAAACTGGCGGACGTAAAAACCATGTAGTATACTATACAGGAACCAAAGTTGTGAAGTGTTATAATCTCATTTTGACTTTCGTCACAACGCTAACGGCCAGGTCAATTAATCCATCTGAGGAGTTGAGCTTTGGCAGTTGTCGGTTCAAGTTCCTATCCAATTTCCAGTCTGGTTGAATCGCTAATAACGTGCTGACCTACAGGTTCATTCACATGTGATCGTGCATCGTCAAACGAAAAACCCCTCCCGCACGATCAAGACTTTCGGAGGGTTCTGTAGGTAAAATAGGCAAGCATTAACATAATTTAGACTAGTAGAAGCGTTTCTTTTGTTTCCTGAGAACCTTGAGAACCCGATCAAGCAACTAATGCAGATTTCTCTTGTTTTTTACCTAACAGGTATAGCGACTTGATGTTCCTGAGATGACTTTTTTCATTAATCGATCTTAAGGTTCAAGGACTGTTTTGGTTCTCACTACAATGCAACTGTTGGGTGCACTCTTATGAAAATCGCTTTAGTTCACGATTATTTAACGCAACCAGGTGGGGCAGAGCGTGTATTTGAACTGCTTTGTAAGCGCTACCCCAATGCCGACATCTTTACATCTATACACGATCCAAAACTGCCTCTTGACTTTGGGGAGCGTAAGATTCGTACAACTGGATTGCAAAATCTTCCTGAAGCCATTAAATATAAATATTTCCGGCTTTTGGCTCCCTTATATTTTCAAGCTTTTCGCTCCTTTAATTTGGAAAATTACGATCTGATTATTAGCAGTAGCACCAGCTTTGCTAAGGCGGTGAAAAAAAGGCCAGGAGCTATACACATTTGCTTTTGCCACAATGTCACTCGCTTTTTATGGGATACCGACACTTATCTGCGAGAATATGCTACATATCGCAAAATGTATCCATTTCTTAAACCCGTTTTTAAAGCTCTCAAGAAGTTAGACCTTGAATATGCTCAAGAACCCGACTATTACATAGCAAACTCTAGCATTGTCGCTCGTCGAATCCAAAGGTATTATAAAAAACCAGCACAGGTTATTAACTACCCCATTGATAGTAGTAAATTCATTTTTTCAGAAGAGAAAGATGATTTTTATTTCGCCTCGGCCCGTCTAATTAGTTATAAGAGAATTGATGTAATTGTTGAAGCTTTTAATTGGTTAGGATGGCCTTTATTAATTTCAGGGAATGGCCCAGAACGGGAGCGCTTAGAAGGCAGAGCCTTGAAAAACATTAAATTTTTAGGACATGTGCCCGACTCCAAGCGAAGTATTTTGATGGCTAGAGCTCGATCTGTGATCGTGGCGGCATTAGAAGACTATGGCTTAGTCCCAGTAGAGGCTAATGCCAGTGGCACACCGGTGATTGCCTATGGTGCGGGTGGAGTACTCGATACTCAAATACCCGGTAAGACAGGAGTCTTTTTCTCTCGGCAAACACCGGAATCCATTCAAGCAGCATTGCTTGAAGCCAGTAAAATTAATTGGGACTATAGAGAAATTCGGGAACATGCCCTCAGTCAGTTTTCAGAAGAAGTATTCTTTAATAAAGTGGAGCAGGTCATTGAAGATATCTGCCGCTCACATCGCTCGTACAGTTTACTCCATTAGGCTGTTTCTCCCTAGGAGATGGTAGAAATGACTCAAAGCAATCTCAACACAGTGCCTGAAACAGATCCAGGGTATGGACAGCTTTTTTCTATATTAATCCGGCGACGGCTTTGGTTACTCGGTATATTGTGCCTTGCTTTGGGTATTGCTACCGCCAAAGCTTTTACGACTAAGTCAACCTATGTAAGCTCTCTCCAACTGCTAGTAGAACCCAATTATCAAAGCAAAAAACAAGACGGGCAAGAGGGAGCAGATAAGCAGATTGTCGATCCCAACATTGAGGTAGACAGTGCGACTCAGCTTAACCTAATGCAGGGTTCACAGCTTCTGCAAAAAGCCGTAGACTTACTGCGCCCTGATTACCCAGATCTGACAATCAAGGAGCTTAAAAAAACCTTAAGCGTGTTTCAGGTTGAGGGTAGTGAGGATGATAGCAAAACCAAGATTTTTGAAGCTACTTATACCGCTAACGATCCAGTTAAAACGCAAAAAGTTCTCCAGGCAGTACAGCGAGTTTATTTAGATTACAACCGAGAGCAACAGAGAGTACGTTTAGCCAAAGGTCTTGCTTTTATTGATGAGCAATTACCCAAAGCTCGTTTAAGCGTTACTCAGTCTGAGGCCGCGTTAGAAAAGTTTCGCAAAACTCAGAATCTGATTGAGCCAGACACACAAACGAAAGCTCTGGCAGATGCTCTGAACGCTATTCAAGACGAACGCCGGAAAAACCAGGCTCAATATCGGGAGCTTCAGGCTAACTACAACACCCTACAGCAGCAGGTTGCCCGTTCTCCAAAAGATGCTCTCGTCTCCTCACGTTTGAGCCAGTCTACTCGTTACCAATCATTACTCAACGAGATTCAAAAAACAGACTTGGCGCTTGCCGAGCAGCGAAAACGCTTCACCGATGACAACCCAACAATTCAAAAGCTCTTGTTTCAGCGTCAGCAGCAGCTTGCTCTACTAGAGGAAGAAGGGCAGCGTACTGTTGGGGAGGATTCTTCTCAACTCAAGGGAGAAAACCTTCTTAGTGAAGGACAACTAGGTGAGACGGACGTGGGCCTCACAAACAAGCTTCTTGAGCTACAGAGTAGTATCCGGGGACTCATGGCACGCGAACAGACGCTAGCCGAGAAAGAGCAGCAACTCCGTGTAGAGCTGCAACGCTTTCCCAGTGTGCTAGCCGATTACAATCGTCTCCAACCCGAAATAAAACTGAAGCGCGAAACCCTCGATCAGTTAGAGAAAGCAAGACAAGAATTGAGTTTAGAAATTGCCAGGGGAGGATTTGATTGGCAAGTTGTTGAGCAACCTCTACTAGGAGAGAAAACGGGTCCGAAAAAAGGACAAATAATTTTACTGGGTGCGGTAGCTGGGGTAATGTTGGGTGGAATTGCCGCCTTTATCCGTGAAACAATGGATGATGCGGTTCGCAATTCTGATGAGTTAAAACAGCAAGTTGCCTTACCTGTGTTGGGTATGACTCCAGAGTTGCCAAAAGTGAAAAAAAGCGAACCGAGGTTGCTTCTGCCTTTCGGTAAGTCCCAAGCTTTAGAACCTGTCGGGAATCAACCCATCATCAAATTGCCTTTTGGCAAGCCAAAAGTGCTAGCACCTTGGACGATTGAAGTCCTCCATTGGTCACCGTCTTGGCAATCCCTAGACCTGATTTATAAAAACATTCAACTTCTGAATTCTGTTTCGACGCTCCGCTCTCTGATGGTCACATCAGCCGTCGCGGGCGAAGGAAAATCAACCCTGGCTTTGGGTTTAGCCATTAGTGCAGCTCGTTTACATCAGCGAGTACTGCTGATTGATGCCGATTTACGCAATCCAACGCTACACGAAAAACTCAATCTTCCTAATGATTATGGGCTCTCAAGCCTACTCTCCAGTGATGCTCCTCGCCCGATCCAGGCGAGTCTTCATTCTTCAAGTGCGTACATTGATGTCATCACCTCTGGGCCAATCCCAGCCGATCCAGCCAACCTGTTGAGTTCCCCACGCATGGGAGAATTGATGGCAGCGTTTGAGCAGACCTATGACTTGGTACTGGTCGATGCTCCTCCAGTTCTGGGTTTAGTGGATTCGATTTTAACCGCATCCTATTGCCGGGGTGTGGTGCTGGTTGCACGCATGGGGCAAATCACCCGAAGCGAACTCACACAGGCTACAGCTATGTTGAGTAAGTTGAACCTGATTGGAGTTGTGGCGAATGGGGATAATAGTTCCCAGAACAGCTATGCATCCAAGTCAGCTCGTGGGGCAAACAAAGAGGATTGGAAAACCCAAAGAACTGCTCAACTCGTCTCTGGCTCACCGATTCAGTATGAGGGAAACCCTAAAAATGCTGAACCTGTGAATTTAGAAAAATAATCGGAACCACTGTGTAAAGCTTCATCAACATCTTTATCCCATCCAGAAATGGTGTCTTATGTTCCTAACCAAGAGGCTTGTATCAGCAAGTCTGTTTCATCATTGGATGTGATATGACGGGTGAGAATTTACCAAGGGAGAGGATATCCGACTCAGTTAATCTCCCTTGGCCAGTGATTCTTTGCCCCCTGAGTAAGGGGCTATAATTTACCTTTTTGTACCCTCACGCTGCGCTAGAACGGGTACGAAGTCTGTCAATAGTCACGGCGATAATAATCACAAGACCCTTGACCACTAACTGCCAGAAAAAGGACACGTTCATCAGGGTTAATCCATTGTTGAGTAGGGCGATAATTAAGGCACCGAGGAGAGTCCCCCAAATAGTTCCAATGCCACCCGTGAAGCTTGTTCCTCCTAAAATTACAGCAGCGATCGCATCGAGTTCATAGCCTTGCCCCAACATACCCGTCGCACTGTAGAGGCGCGACGCACTCATAATTCCCCCTAAACCGGAAAGCAACCCACTGACGCCATAGACAAATAACAGCACCTGGCTTACTTTAATTCCTGTTAGTCGTGCCGCCCGGATATTACCGCCCACGGCGTAAATATGCCTCCCCAGTACTGTCCGTCTTAAGACAAACCAACTGGCTACGACGGCCAACAATGCAATTACAACTAGCCACGGAATTGGGCCGAAATAATTGTTACCTATCCAAGCAAAATTTAGATTTCGATTAATAACTGTAGTGCCATTGGCAACTAAATAAGCAACACCTCGTAAAGCCGTGTAAGAACCGAGTGTCACGATGAAAGGAGGTAAACCCAAATAGGCAATCAGCGCTCCGTTCAGTAATCCCAAACACACTCCCGCTAGTAGGGCAGCCGGGACGGCGAACAAACCCGCACCTGGAATTAACGAGACAAGCACTCCGACTACTGCCGTCACGCCTAAAATTGACCCGACTGAAAGGTCAATTCCTCCCGTCAAAATCACAAATGTCATCCCAGTAGCCAGCACAATATTGATGGAGGCTTGCCGAATGACATTAATCAGATTCCCTGGAGAAAGAAAGCTGGGCGAAACAAGGGAAAAAACGATACAGATGACAAGCAAAATCGGTAGGATACCGGCAACTTGGATGAAATTTCTCCAAGCTTGACGTTTACTTGCTCTCTGGCGATCGCTTGTTCCATTTCTGGTGGTTCTTACTTCTGTTTGACTCATGATTTTACTACCTCTCTTGCCCCTGTGGCATAAGCCATAATGTTCTCTTGCGTAATGGCTTCCCCGGTTGAGCCGCCTACTTCACCCACCAGGCTTCCCGCACGCATGACTAATACGCGATCGCTCATTCCCACAATTTCCGGCAGCTCGCTGGAAATCATTAAAATGGCGACACCGTTTGCTGCTAGCTCGCTAATAATTCGATAAATTTCGCTTTTTGCACCAATGTCTACCCCTCGTGTTGGTTCATCTAGTAAAAGTACCTTCGGGTTAATCGCTAACCAACGTGCTAGCAATAACTTCTGTTGATTTCCCCCAGATAAATCCATTGCCCTGATGCTTGGACTGGCAAGACGAATCCCCAAGTTATTAACGGCGTCAGCCACAATTCTAAAAAGTGATTTCGAGTTGATAATGCCAGCTTTTGCCTCTCGACCAAGGACATTCATGGTGATATTTTCACCAGAACTAATCTCTAGAAATAGACCTAGATGCTTCCGATCTTCTGGTACATAGGCAATTCCCGCTTTAATTGCATCATCGGGTGTCGAGATATTTAGTGAACGACCTTCCAGTTTGATTTCACCGCTAGCCTTTCGGTCAGCACCAAAAATAAGACGAGCAATTTCAGTTCTACCTGCGCCAACCAAGCCCGCTAAACCAACAATTTCGCCAGCATGAAGTTGAAAACTTGCAGATTTTACCTTGCGCCCATCACTTAAATGCGTTACCTCAAGGACAACTGGACCAGGAGTTGTTTGACGCTTATGTTCGTACAAATCCTGTAAAGGACGACCCACCATCATTTCCACGAGGCGAGCGGCAGAAATTTCACTTTTTTCCAGAGAGCCAATGTACCCACCATCTCGGATCACACTAACGCGATCGGCAAGGGCATAAATCTCTTCCATCCGATGGCTAATGTAAATAATCGCAATACCCTCATTCCGTAAGCGGCGAACAACCTCGAAAAGCTTCTCTGTCTCGCGGTCTGAAAGCGCTGCTGTTGGCTCATCCATTACTAGGATGCGGCTCTTATCTTTGAGCGCCCTAGCTATTTCAACTTGCTGTTGTTCTGCAATTGAAAGGCTGGAAACCAAGTCTCCTGCATCAAAACTCGCGTCAAGGTTTTCCAGTACCTCCGCCGCCTTACGTCGCATTCCGTCTGGGTCAATTAGGGTACCTCCTTTCCTAATTTCGCTACCCATAAAAATGTTTTCAGCAACCGTGAGATTGGGAGCAAGATTAAGCTCTTGATAGATAATAGCTATACCCAATTCTCTAGCTTGACCAGGGTCTGTCATCCTAACCGTTTGACCGTCAATTTTGATGGCACCTGCATCGGCTATGTAGGCTCCAGCCAAAATTTTCATCAGCGTACTCTTGCCTGCACCATTTTCACCCATGAGGGCGTGAACTTCCCCTGGGTAAATAGTTAGATTGACATCATGCAAGGCTGTGAAACCGTGAAAGGTTTTTGTAATCCCTTGCATTTCGAGTACAGGTTTAGTTTTTATTGAAGGTTGAGTGCTACTTGCCATCAGAAATCCCTGTAATTGTAAGGTTTATGTAGTACCAATTTTTTTGATGATGCTATAGATTAGATCCCCCCTAGCGCCCCTCACTAAAGCTCTGCTTAAAAAGGGAAGAATAAATGGAGGATTTAAAGTCCCTCTTTTTAAGGAAAATTTAGGGGAATCTCCTAAGTGTTGCATTGGTTTATAAAATTGGTAGAAGTAGGCTGCAACATAGAGAGATTATCAATCCATCAATGTATGGAATTAACAACACAAGCCCGTTTATTCACTTGTCCAGCCTTTATGCTGATTCACATTTTCACGAGTGATGAGTTTGACTGGAATAAGAATGTTGGGATTGGCAGGCTTATTCCCTTTGAGAATATCGTTCCCAACCTCAACGGCCTTGGCTGCCATGCGAAATGGATCTTGAGCCGCCGTCGCAACGAATAAACTATTGCTCTGCTTCAGTGCATCTAGAGCCTCAGGTGCACCATCGACGCCAACAATAAAGAACTCATCCCGTTTCGCCTGTTTAGCCGCTAGCTCTGCGCCAATAGCACAAGGGTCATTAATGGCAAAAACTGCATCAATTTTTCCGAAGGAGGTGAGCAAATCGCTCATGACTCTCAACCCACCATCACGGCTACCTTCTGCATTCTGATCTTTTGAAAGAATCTTGATGCCAGGATATTTGGAGAATACGCTCAGACACCCTTCGATGCGCTCTACCACTGAAGCGACAGGAGGCCCGTTGATAATCACAACACTGCCTTGACCCTTCAATCGCTCTGCTATGTATTGACAGCTCACCTCACCCGCTTGCAGGTTATTGGAGGTAACGGTGGCATCAACACCTCCCTCAGCAGCGGTATCAACTGCAATAATTGGAATTCCTGCTTGCTTAACTTTTTCTACAGCAGGAGCAATCCCTTTAGTGTCGGCAGCATTGAGTATGATCATGCTGACCTTCGAGGCAATAAAGTTTTCGATTTGGTTGAATTGCTGATTTAAATCGTCCCCACTAGAAACGATGGTTGTCCTCGCATTCGCACCACCAAGTTTCTTGGCTTCAGCTTCCGCTCCCTTACCCACTTGCACAAAGAAAGGGTTGCCGAGGTCACGGAGTGTTACAGCAACGGATGAAACTTTTGTGTCCGGTTTATTGCTGCTTTGCGTGTTCTGGGGAGGTGCGGCGCAACTGGCAAGAGCGCTGCTGACTAAACTCAAAAGACCGACTGCGATCGCTACTTGTTTCACCTCAAACTCCAATAGATGCTCTTTTGGAGAGAGTCGTTTGGGAATATGACTGTGCAAACATAACAGCCGCTCTCGTCAAATTTGAAAGCGAATACTGAATGTTTGAGACAACTAATTGCTTTTCAATGCTCAAGTGAGGGGTTGATGTTAGTTATTCCTTAGGCTTTAGCCCTAAAGATAACTACGAACCCCTCAAAATTACGCTGACAAAGTACTAGCCTATCCGCTACAGACGGTACAAGACTTGTTTCTTTTCTGGGAGTAAAATTTCTCCAAACCGATCACTAGAATCCTTATTTGAAGCAAGAGACCGAAGAAAATCCTTGTTTTCGCCTCCTGAAACTAGTTGATTTTTATTGAGATATATTAAGAATCATGGAAGCATTCCAGTGCTTTCAACTTGGAGAAAACCTTTGAAAAAAGCCACAAAAGATTGTGTCTAAAGGCTTGCAGAATCATATTTAGTTTGACTCTCGCTACTGTATATGCTGATACTTAAATACTGACTTAGCATCTATCTTAAGAGGAATATCAATGTGTAGAGCAAAAGTATTTAGTTAATACCAGAAAAACTGTAAAAGTATTTCTGGATGGTGTTCGTTGACTTTCTCAAAATCCATCGGAAGAGACGGATGGTGTCACAGTAATCTGCCAAAACGCCGTTTGCGGCACGGTTGCCAGAGTAAGGGACAAGACATCTTGCCTCCATTCCTGCTCACCAATCTCCACACCACTTGCCTCTACTCGACTCCCAGATACCAAGCCAGTCCAGAAAATTTGGAAGCTTCGCTCTTGAAGCATTCCTGAATAACTCCCCCGCACGGGTTCACCTGTGAGTAGATAACAATCCCCCTCACGACGTTGGGTAAAACGACGACGACTACCAGCTTCCGTGTGATAAGCGGTGCTTTCCCCATCATCTTCGTAAAAGTCTAGTTCACCGTCTGCCCCCGCATAGACCTCTAGAATTAGATGGGTTGGCGGTGCCGTTCCAACACGGCGGGAAAATTCCGCGAGGGGTAAAATGGCTCCAGCTTGCACAAAAACGGGTATGCGATCGAGCGGGATATACAAGTTTAAATGCTGAATACCTGTGTAGAATTGAGCCGTTGAGCGTTCCCACCATTTACCTTCAGGCAAATAAACCGAACGGTAACCACCGGCTTCAACGACTGGGGCGACTAAAATGCGATCGCCTAATAAAAACTGCGTCGTTACTTGATAAGCTTGTTCATCTTTAGGATAGGCAAGGTACAAGGGACGGCACAAGGGTAAACCTGTCTCATAGGCAACCCGACCCAGATGATACAAGTAAGGTACTAATTGCATCCTGAGCTGCAATGCCTTTCGTATCGCATTGAGTACCCATTGTCCATAACTCCAAGGTTCGCGCCGACCATGATCGGAATGAAAGCGGACAATGGGAGAAAAGCAGCCAAATTGTATCCACCGAACAAAGAGTTCCGGGTCAATCAAGGGTACACCGGGGACATGACCGAAAAACCCCCCCAAATCGTGCGACCAATAACTAACTCCCACATTACCTGCTCTTGCCGTGAAATCCACTAAAAACCGCAGGACTTCCCAGTGGGAATAGGTATCCGCGGAGAACTGTACGGGGTAGCGATGAGAACCAACCCCACCTGTGCGAGAGAGAATCAAGGGACGTCGCTTGTGATGCGCTTCTAGATGCGTGAAATAAACATGATTCGTCCATAATTGGGAATTTACACCTGAATACTTCGCGTTAGCGCCATCAATCCACCAAAAATCAATGCCATCTTCCTCACGAGGGCTGTGTAACGCCTGCATGAATAAATCAGCTTCTGACTGAGACGCCAAATTGAATAGCAACCAACCTTCGTCCGCGTTAGCCTTCGCCAAAAGTTCGAGGGTTGGCGCATCGGGTTGCCAGGACTCAAAAATCCAGCCAGTGGTAGGATTTTTCACAGGGAAGACGTTACCCGCCTTTACCTCATCCGGGTTCAGTCCCCGTGCTGCACACAAAGCGGAGAACTGACTCTCCTGCGGGGATACGCCTTCAATGTGGACATTGGCACCGATATGTAACCCAGTACTGTGTGCCCATTGCAGAAACCCTTGGGGATTGGGGAAAAATTGCTCGTTCCAGTCCCAACCACACCAACCGGCTACGTGCCAATCGACATCGAGTACGAGAACATCTAACGGTAATTCGAGTTGATCAAATTGCTGGGCAAGGTGTTGGTAATCTGTATCATGCATTTGGTCATACAGAGAGAACCAAACCCCAAAAGCCCAACGTGGCAGCATGGGGATGCGTCCGCACAGGTGGACAAAGTCTTGTAAAACTTGGGCGTAGTCGGTACCATAGCCGAAAAAGTACCAGTCTTGACCGTTGGCGTCCGATCTCTCACTCAGCCCTCCCTGTTTCACAAGAGCGCTACTGGAATCATTCAGGATGCTGTAACCACTGCGACTCAGTAAGCCAGGGGGATAGTGCCGCCATTGTTGCAAAAATTTTTGCATGGGTTCGGGGAGTTCATCCAGGCGGAAATGATTCAGATATCCCAGGGGTGGATCTTCAAAAGCGGTGATTTCCCCGCGATCGCGCAAACTCTGGTGAATGGCTTTCAAGGCCGTGTAGAGCCATTCTTGGGTGTGAGGGAACTCTTGAAACACGGAAGCTGGATGCACTCCAGTGGGGTGAAACTCTCGGTGGAGCAGGTCTAAGCTGGTAAAGGTGCCGCCCAAATTCTCTGTGTCAATGGTTGAAGGCGTCCAATTCCAAGTCTTGTTGTCACAATTTACATAAATATTCAGGTTGGCATCATTGAAGGGTTCGCGATCAGGTCGATAGACGATTTGGAGCCACTCCGTATGCAGGTGAAGTACTCCTGTTTCAGCCCACTCAATACTCTTAAAGGGTACAGGTTGGGGGCGAGTTAAAACTATCACCGTAGGAGAGTCTTCAAATTGACCTGTGGCAGACCATTCTAGACGCACCAAGCCATGATTCAAGGCGCTAAAACGAGCGGTTCCACAGATAACGCTGTTGCCGATGAGTTGGTATTGCACAAATGCACTCCTGCTGAATCTTCAAGACTTTACACCCTTTTTAGCTTATCCAGGCGTAGTTATTGGCTGATTAAAGCAGGCCACTTCGGCTTTACAACTCAACAAAAGTGATGTTAGTGTATATTTAAATTTGCCAATAAACAATATTACGCCTAGAATTGAACCTTAAAGCCAGGTAGGGTGTCTGTTATACAGTGAACTTTTTAGCATAAATTCTGATATATTGTTGTTGAATTTTGTCCCTTTAATAACACATCTTTGTAATAACTAATTATTAAGTAAATCTTTTAAAAATAAAGCCTTTGCTCATAATTTTTAATGATGAAAATTGAAGTTTCGCCATGGCCTCATGGCCTGATGTAGTACATTTGCACTAAAAATGACTGACGGATATGTATCCTAAGGGCTGACTCTGGCATCCCGCTGATTTGGCTGCAAAAGGCAAATAAATCATCCAGGTACTGACTCAGGACAAAATGTATTAAAAGTTACAAAACACCGATCTAGACGGTGCTAGAAAGTGTCATGCTGTCTATAAAGATAGATAGAAAAATTCGTGAGGAGCCAAGACTTTGAGGAAGGTAGAAGCAATTATTCGACCCTTTAAGCTAGACGAAGTTAAAATCGCCCTAGTCAATGCTGGTATCGTCGGGATGACAGTTTCGGAAGTCCGAGGATTTGGACGCCAGAAAGGTCAAACCGAGCGCTATCGCGGCTCTGAGTACACCGTTGAGTTCTTACAAAAGCTCAAGGTAGAAATTGTCGTTGAGGACAATCAGGTTGACATGGTGGTAGAAAAAATCATTGCCGCTGCTCGAACTGGTGAAATTGGAGACGGTAAGATCTTCATTAGTCCCGTCGAACAAGTCATCCGGATTCGCACAGGCGAAAAAAATCTAGAAGCCGTTTAACCTGTGACATTCTGATATCCCAATCGGAAGGCTGAGGCTCTGCTGCTCTGGCTTAGTGCCTCAGTTCCAAATTCCTGTATCTCTAAGGATTAAGTTAACTGGCTTAACTGAGGGAGAAGTGCTTCAAACGCTTTCCCTCGATGACTATAGCGTCGCTTCATCTCCGGCGTCATTTCGGCAAACGTCAAAGCTTGTTCTGGTACATAGAAGATGGGATCGTAGCCGAAGCCGCCAGTTCCACGAGGAGTCTGTAAAATTTCTCCTCGGCAGATGCCTTGGACTTGAAGGGCGATCGCTCCATCCGGACGTGCGATCGCCACAACACACACAAACTGCGCTCCTCGGTTGCGTTGCTCACCAAGTTCCCTCAGCAGTCGTTCAATCCGCTCAGCGTCTGTGCTTCCATAACGTGCAGAGTAGATACCTGGGGCACCACCAAGAGCATCAACTTCCAATCCAGAGTCATCTGCGATCGCCCATTCTCCAGTTGCCTGAGCGACGGCTGACGCCTTAAGACAAGCATTAGCCGCAAATGTATCTTCGGTTTCCTCAATTTCTAATTCGGGTGGTTTTAACTGCAATTCCCACCCCTTATCTGACAGGTAAGTCTGCATTTCACGCAGCTTGCCGGGATTTCCTGTAGCTACAACCAGCACTGTCATAATTTTCAATCTCGTGTTTAAGCGATTTAGCGATGAGCATGGAGCTGGATGGAAGGGTAGATGACCCAAAGGGTAGAAAAACACCAACTATTTAGTCTTATCCCGTAGGCCAAAAGCCAGCATCTTGAATGCTAACAGCTAACGGCTTTATACGGAATTCGCCCAATCTTTCGCCCAGTTGAGCGTATGATGCACCTGCTTCAGCGTCGGGGCTTCGCAGTACAGTCGTAGGACAGGTTCAGTGCCGCTGAACCGAATTAACAACCAACTGTCATTGGCTAAGCGGAATTTATACCCGTCGATTGTCAAACAATCCACAACTTTTTGATCGGCAATTTTTGTCAAGGGTTGAGATTGTAATTGTTCCAGCAGACGCGATCGCACATCCATGCTGGCTAGATGCAAATCGATGCGGTCATAAGCCGAAGTATAACCAGTGCGTTGTTGTAGGCGTTTGTAGAGGTCACTCAAATCCATCCCAGACTGAGCAATCGCCTCTAGGACATAAAGGGCAGATAGCAGGGCATCTCGTTCTGGAATATGGTTTCCATAACCAATGCCTCCCGATTCCTCACCACCGAGTAAGACGGGAGTGGATAACATGCGGTCAGCAATGTACTTATAGCCAATGGGAGTTTCATACATCGGCAATTGATACAATGCTGCCACACGGGGCATTAAGTCCGAGCCGCTGATCGTTTTGACCACTTCCCCGCTAAATTGACGCCGTTCGGCTAAATGTTCAATCAGAACGGGGATGAGAATTTGCGAGCTGAGGAAGTTGCCTTCACCATCTACAGCAGCAATGCGATCGCTATCCCCATCAAACACCAAACCGACTTGCAAACCTGCATCCTTTTGTCGGCGGTGAGTTCGCATCACTCGGAATAGCTGAGAAAGGTAGCGAGGCAAGGGTTCTGGGGCACCCCCCCCAAATAAGGGATCGCGAGAGCTATTGATTTCGGTGATCGGCACACCGAGAATTTGACTCAAGCCACCCGCTGCTGCGCCGTGCATCACATCGGCGAAGACAGTCAATTTCCCCTGAGTTATCAGTTCCTGAATCCGAGCCAGATCCACTTTGGATCGGATTTCATCACAGTAACTCGGCCAGGGATTGAAGGTTTTCAGGCTACCAGGAGTGCGCTCCGCTACCGGGGCTTGAGTGAGTAGGGCTTCGATCTTTTGTGTGGTTTCTGGGGAAACCGAACCCCCAAAAG
This sequence comes from Microcoleus sp. AS-A8, assembly GCA_039962225.1. Lineage (NCBI taxonomy): Bacteria > Bacillati > Cyanobacteriota > Cyanophyceae > Oscillatoriales > Microcoleaceae > Microcoleus > Microcoleus sp. AS-A8. The sequence continues at coordinate 55,584 of JAMPKV010000005.1, read as the reverse complement.
ACCCCTTAACTTTCAATCCCAGGTAGCTTCCAGGATTGTGACTGGCCGTCAACACCAAAGCTCCCAGGGCATTCTGTTGCTTGGCGGCCCAACTAAATGCGGGTGTTGGGGCGTAGCTTTCAGACAGCATGACATCAAATCCAGCGGCTTGGACGACTTCTGCTGTCTTTTTGGCGAACTCTTCTGCCATGAAGCGCCGATCATAGCCCACAATAATCGTGTTGCTACCAGTGCTTTCGCCATAAACGTCTGCCAGGACTTTGGCAGCTATGGGTGCGACAAAAGCGACGCGCTCAAAGGTGAAATCGGCGGCAATAACGCCTCGCCAACCGTCTGTCCCAAACTTAATTGAATCTGCGGCAATTGGCATAATACAATGGTCTTATTTTTCAATTTCCAATACTGACCGCAGGATCTTAGCACTTTTGACACTGCTCGGCCTAAAGGCGCGAGGATTCTTTCTTTACAAGGAGCGCAACCGCTTTACCCGTCGCGCCAAAGGCGGGCCCGCTTTGCTAACAGAAAACATCTTGACCATATGTCCCACGGCTGCAAGCCCTCTTATGAGAACTACTTGCGCTGCTGCAACGTCCCTATCGGTCGTGTAGCCGCAATGTTGGCATGAGTGGACTTGCTTAGATAATTCCTTTAGGACAGGGCTTAAATCCCATTCATTTCGGTCAGGCTCAGTGTCTTGCTACCGTCAAGAGGGTTGTTTCTCTTGTGTTGCTTCTAGCACGTCAGTCCTCAAGATGACTCACTCTTCGATGTTGGTCTCAGGCGGCTCGATGCCACAATCGGGAAGATGGGACAGGAGCGCTCGCAACCTCATGCGCTCGATATAAGGCCAGCCCCCTGACTCTTCGATATCTTTCAAGAGAGCATAAAGCTCCTGCCGATTACTCGGTAGCGAGGCTTGGAACAATCCCTCATGAATTTCTCGATGCGTCTGCTCCAAGGCTCGTAGCAAGGCCAACAGCGCTCTACTATTCCCTCGGTGGCGATGCGCTATCGTCTGAATCTCGGCTGTCAGGGATGGCAGTTCGATCTCTAGCTGCCTTAAATCTGAATCTTTTTCACGGTTCATGGATTGACTTAAAAATTTGCTAGATGCAATGTGAGAGCTTTGTTCAGATTAAAGGCGACCCTTCGGAGTGTACAATGCTCTTAAACAAGAGCAGAGGCTTACGCATCCGGTGCCATCTCATGGACTGTTCTCGACCAGGCAGCAGTTCAACTGATGGAATTTTTCACCGCAAGTGTTTGTTTGCCTCAAACTATAGCATGGGTAGATAGTCAGGAATTCCCACTACTTGTAGTCGTGGGAATCTCATACTGTTCTTTCTCTACCTGGCACCGTAAGGTGCCGCGTAGTTTCCCTCCCTAGTCAGGGAGTGGGCATCCAAACAGCCCTAAGTTTTTTGTGAATTGTGGGCATCTCTTGTCGATGTCTTGAGGACAGCAGTTGTTGCACTCTTAACATTATTGGAGTCCAATTCACGCATCACATAAGAGAAATTTTCAGATTTAGATATTGACGATTGAGGTTGACCATGAGGTATCGTGCTTTTATTGTTGCCTTCCTGGCTTTGTGTCTGGGGGTATTAACAGCTTGTAGTGAAGGTCCAGCTAGTGCGACCGATGCTCCGCTCAGTTATGACCAGATCAGAGGTACTGGTCTAGCCAATAACTGCCCACAACTGGCAGAAACGACTCGCGGTGCTATTGCTATAGACTCCAGCCAGTCCTATGTACTTACAGATGTGTGCTTACAACCAACGACCTTCTTTGTCAAGGAAGAACCGGCTAATAAGCGTCAACAGGCCGAATATATTCCCGGAAAGTTAGTGACACGGCTCACGTCATCCCTTGACCAAATTCGTGGCCCCTTAAAAGCGGGCCAAGATGGAAGTCTGACGTTTGTTGAAGAAGAAGGAATTGACTTTCAACCCATCACCGTTAAGTTGCCTGGAGGCGAGTTAGTTCCCTTCCTCTTCACCATCAAAAGTTTAGTCGCTACATCTCAGCCCGGTCTGGATAGCATCAACACATCGACTGATTTTAAAGGCGAGTTCAAAGTACCCTCTTACCGGGGTTCTGTTTTCCTCGATCCGAAAGGACGAGGTGTTGCTTCTGGTTATGACAATGCGGTTGCCATCCCTTCCCAAGCGGATAAGACAGACATCACCCGTGCCAACGTTAAGCGAGTGACTACCCTCCCCGGTCATATCTCCCTCCAGATTGCCAAGGTAGATAGCAGCACTGGCGAAATTGCCGGTACATTTGAGAGCGAACAGCCCTCTGATACTGACTTGGGTGCTGATGACCCCGAAGAAGTATTGGTGCGCGGCATCTTTTATGGTCGCGTTGAACCCGGGCAAGCTTAGTGTTCTTCGTTCTCTTGGCTGAGCCTGAGGTAAAGCCATGAGAGACTTGGTAAGAATTTGACAAAAGGGGCACACGCCCCTTTTTTTTGTAGAGTTCGGTCAACCTGAAAACCGGGTTTTGCTATCCAAGAATATAGGAATCCTCAAAGAGCCTCTATCATAGGAAGTATTATTCCCTCAGCCTGAAAAAATCAGTCCCAGTGAGATTAGAGTCATGGGAATGCCTCAGTGAAACTACGGCCTCTCCTAACCCGTTATTTCAGTGAAAATACTATTTTGAAAAATCTCAGTGAACTGATAATATAAAGGCTCTAACAACAGCAGATCTACGGATGACAGGATTGAACACTTTAAACAAGCTATCAGTCTTTGTCTAGCTTACATGCGGTTGTCGTAATGGGTGCAAAGTAGTTTAGAAAATCTAACGCCTGTGTTCCAAATCACAGTGGCGACCCTTCAGGAAAACTCAAACTAAGTTTAGAGTCGCACATCAGACGTGCTCTACCATCACCAAGCCTGCCATGTCCACCTCCATCACCCATGAACTGAAGCACGAGAGCCTACAATTATTGCGGGAGTACCAGCAAGTTGGCTCGTCAGAGATTCGCAACCGACTTGTTCACCTCAATTTCGGACTGGTTAGAAAAGAGGCTCATCACTGGGTCAATCAGTGTACCGAAAGTTATGAAGACTTACTGCAAGTAGGCTGTCTTGGCTTAATTCGTGCTATTGAACGGTTTGACACAACCAAAGGGACTGCGTTTAGCTCCTTTGCGATTCCTTACATTCGTGGGGAAATTCAGCACTATTTGCGCGATCGCGGTTGCTCGGTTCGCATTCCTCGACGTTGGCTGGCGCTACGGCAACAATCTGTGGAGATGATCCAAGAATTACGGGTAAAACTTAATCGACAACCGACCGATTCTGAAGTTGCCTTAGCACTACACATTTCCCTCGCCGAATGGCAAGAAATCAAACTAGCTCACCAAAATCGTGAACCGCTGAGTTTAGATACACCCGTGGGAGATGCCGAAGAAGGCACTTCCAGCTTGGGTGAACTGGTACCCGATCCGCGATATCGCAGTTTTCAGTTAGCCCAAGAAGATCAAATTCGCCTGCAACAAGCTTTGGCTCTCCTAGAAAAACGGACTCGTGATGTTCTAGAATTTGTTTTTTTACACGACTTGACTCAAAGAGAGGTGGCAGAACGCTTGGACATTAGTGTCGTGACGGTTTCTCGGCGTGTGAAAAAAGGACTAGATGCCTTGAAAAAGTTCATGAGTGGAGCAGAGCATTAAGCCCGTCCTTGAGCAGGTTAAGTGACTATAAAAAACCTGGGTAAACATACCTTGAACCGCAGTAGACTCTGCACCAATAATCGTTACGACTTATTGAATAGTTTACTGTGGGTTATCCCGGCTATTGGGGCTAAAAGGCTTACCATCGCGTACTTCTCCGCTGTAGATTTGCCCGTTCGCGAAAGTCAATACTCCTCTGCCTTCGGGTTGACCATCGCGCAATTCTCCCGTGTAGCTTCGATATGGGGAACCTGACGGGTAAGTGCAAGTTCCTTTCCCTGTAAATTTGCTATTGTAAAAAATCGCTTGGCAGCGAACGCCATTAGCGTGTATTAATGTACCGCTACCCTTGACTTGACCGAGATAAAAGCCTCCTGTGTAGCGTTGTCCATTCGCAAACGTAAACGTTCCCTGACCGTGGGGTACACCGTTGCGGACACTTCCTACATAACGATCACCTGTCGCGAATGTAAATGTTCCCGTGCCGTTAGGCTGACCGTTGCGGATGCTTCCTTCATAGCGGTCATTATTGGCAAACAAAAACATTCCCCTACCGTTAGGCTTACCGTTGGTAACCTGTCCCTCATATCGGTCATCATTGTTATACACAAAGATCCCCCTACCGTTAGGCTGACCGTTGCGGATCTCTCCCTCGTAGTAGTCATAAGCACTACCGCCTCCTGCCTCTGAGAAAACGCATAGCCCTCTACCGTTGCGTCCTTGGAACTGTCCTTCGCAGGTGGTGCCATCATTCAGTTTAAACAGGGCGGCCTGCGAGGGTAGGGGCTGAATACAACTTAAGGCAATCTCCACACTAGAGGCCACTAACACGGCTATCCCTAGTCGTTGAATTGAAGGAATCATCGGTAATACAACTCCTGTTTCATCTTTTTTAATGGGGGTAGGTTTAGCGAGGCTGTCGCGACGCAGACCCATTTAACTGAAAACTTTATGAGCAAAAACTTAAGGAATTTGAAGAGTATAGAGCAAGTCAGCGATATTTTAACTAAAATTTAGCTCGAGAGCTAAACTCTGGCAAATGTTCCCTCATCTCTTGAAGAACTCGCCGAAAGCAATTTGCTTCATCAATGCCGTTCTGTTTTCCAATCAGGTATGATAACGGATTGGCCGCAACTTTTGACGAAAATATCTCGGCTCACTCCTGCTTTTGCCTGGGAAGTTCCAACAACTGTTTCGATATACTAAAAATATCTACACATCGGATCGAGTTCTGAGATTGATAAGGTCGGCGGTGTCTTCTGGTAAACCCTTGGGGAACTGGTCATGCGTCAAGTTTCATTAATTGCATTGGTGAGTGTGCTCGCTCTGTCAACAAGCGGGTGTATGATTGGCCAGCAGGAAGATCAGGCCGCGAAAGAAAGCCCCTCGCCTCAGCCGGCTGCCTCTGTAAGCCCTCCCAAGCCCTCACCCACTGCAACTTCAACTCCTTTCGGAAGTAAGCCTTTGGTCGCCCAGCAACCCGGAACTAGCTCAGCAGTACCTGGTTTGATTCAGCCTGAACTCCCTGAAAATGCAGTAAAACGAGTTCCTCTAGGACAGAAAAGCGATCCTTTTTCAGCAGTTCCCGTGCAACCGCAAGTGACAGTGTCGCCCAATCCGGGTGCCGGTCAGGGGGCCAATCCGGGTGGCAACAATAGACCTGTGCCAACCGTACCTCCACTTCCTGCACCACAACTACCCAAGATCCCATTGGCTCCACAAGCCAAAAATAGGGTTCCACAGACTCGCAAGAGAGATGTGGTCGCCGCCAGACCTTTGCCGAATCGCCTCAAGCTGCCGCCGATTCCCAGAGCAAGAGGGACAAATCGCTCTGCTTCTCCTTCACGTTCTCCCTTACGCTCTCCTTTACGTTCTCCTTCTCCTTTACGTTCTCCTGCTCCTTCCGTGTTGAAACCAAGTCCGACGGCAAAATTGCTTCCTCCAGTAACTCCTCCTCTCAAAGCCGTACCCGAATTGCCGAAACTGCCAGAACCAATCCAAGCTCAAGGAGTTCAAGTCACAGGAGTTGTTGAAGTGGGTGGTGTGCAGATGGCAATTGTGAAAGTCCCTAATGAACCCGATCGCTATGTCCGGGAAGGACAACGCATCGCCAACGGGCAAGTTCTGGTCAAGCGAATTGAGACCAATCGAGGCCCGAATCCGGTAGTGATTCTGGAACAGTATGGTGTTGAGGTGGCCAGAGGCGTTGGTGATGCGCCATCCACATCTCCTGGTGGGCCTGGACAACCCCCACCACCCCCAACAGCTTCTCTGCCACCCGCCTCGACGCCAAGCCATACCGCTGTGTCTTCTCAAGCTTGACCCGATTGGATAGTTTGTCGAGAAGGAGTACAAAAAATCGTGGTTGAGCTGCTGCGCTATCAAATGCGCTGTCCTGGATTACCCTTGGCCGTCTATCGGGAGATAACGGCTCATTTGCGGCAAGTGTCAGGGGTGGACGCGGGTCTGATTTCTCAGACGGCGGCGTCGTTTGATTACCACCAAAGTCAAGTCGGTGGATTGTGGATTCAGTATGCTAACGCTTCTGATACCGTGAGCCGAGAACGAGTGAACCAAATTTTGGCATACTATCAAAACCGCTATGGTGCCTGGGAAGCAGAAACTTCTCAGGAAATGCCGTAGAACATCATGGGAAGCGAAAGTTTAATGGGTTCAATTCAGGCTTTACGAGGAACACGGGACATTTTGCCGGAGGAAGTTCGGTATTGGCAGTGGGTTGAGGCGAGCGCACGGCAAATTCTTGACAGAGCCGCTTACCAGGAAATTCGTCCCCCAATCTTTGAGCGGACGGAGCTATTTGCACGGGGTATTGGTGAAGCGACCGATATCGTGGGCAAGGAAATGTACACCTTCAATGATCGAGCCACTCCGCCTCGTTCTGTGACTTTACGCCCAGAAGGAACAGCCGGTGTAGTCCGGGCTTTGATTCAAAACAATCTCTACGCCAGTGGAGGGGTACAACGCCTCTGGTACACCGGGCCAATGTTTCGCTATGAAAATCCTCAAGCTGGGCGTCAGCGGCAATTTCATCAATTGGGAGTTGAGGTGATTGGGAGCGCTGATCCGAGGGCGGATGCTGAGGTGATTGCGATCGCCACAGATATCCTGCAAACCCTGGGACTCAAAAACCTCCGTTTCGACCTCAACTCTGTAGGAAATTTAGAAGATAGGCATCAGTATCGAGAGGCACTGGTGAATTACCTGCTACCTTACAAAGATGAGTTAGACAAAGACTCTCAGGAACGTCTCACTCGCAATCCCATGAGGATTTTGGACAGTAAGGAGGAGCGCACCCAGAAAATTACCCAGGATGCTCCCAGTATTTTGGACTATCTCGGCTCAGATTCCAAGCGTCATTTTGAACAAGTGCAGCAGTTGTTGAGTAACCTAGGGATTTCCTATCAGCTCAATCCTCGCTTAGTGCGCGGTTTAGATTACTATACCCATACGGCTTTTGAAATTATCTCCGATGACTTGGGGGCACAGGCTACGGTTTGTGGGGGGGGTCGCTACGATGGACTGGTTCAGGAATTGGGAGGTGCCCCGACGCCTGCGGTCGGATGGGCTATTGGTCTGGAGCGTTTGATTATACTGTTGCAACAAATGCAGGAACCTCCTCGCCAAGGAGTGGATTTTTATGTGGTATCCAGAGGCGAGGCCGCCGAAGCTCAATCGCTCAAACTCGCGCAACAGCTACGTCAGGCTGGGTTTAGCGTTGAATTAGACCTAAGCGGCAGTGCCTTTAAAAAACAATTTGCACGAGCCGTTCGCAGTGGTGCCGTGGCGTGCCTAATTCTGGGTGATGAGGAGGCTCAAACCGAAACGGTTCAGCTCAAGTGGATGGCATCAAAGGAACAAAGTGCGATCGCCATCGCTGACTTATTGGAAAAAGTGGATGAGATCCGAGGCCAGATCGATCACTTGAAATAGCTGCTGACTGATTTGTGAGCGAACTTCTAGCAACCATTAAACTAAAGAAATTAAAGAATTGGATGTTAGAGATTAAACTCTAGACGGAAGCCTCTTCCACAGTCCAAACTGATAGCTCCTAGAAGAATCGCTAATGGCTATGGAATATTGGGAATTTCTACTACAAAAAGAGGGCGATCGCACTTGGCTGCCCATAAACTCAAAGACTGAAATCGAAGCGGGTCGGTATCGCGTCGTGGCTCACTCATCCCGGATCAATACGGATGTGGAAATTTGCATCATTCATGACAGCACCGAAGAAGTTCCGCCGAAACGACGGTCTCAGAAGCGATCTCGCCGTACTAACCCAGAAGGGTTAATGGTAGTAATTCCCTTTACTTACCTCAGACCCGGATTCTGGGAATTCCGTTGCTGTGGCGATATCATGTCCGATTTTTTAGGTAACTCCTGGCAGCACTCGGTTCAATTGGTGGTCTTGGCAGAAGTCACACAAATTCAAATTACGCTACCTGAACCTCCATCAGCGCTGCTCGCCCCAGCTAAAACCGAGATTGAGGCGGATTCAGGTGAAAATGAAAAGTCCCCCTCCACATCTGAAAGTCCCCTCGTTGAACCGACCCCAATAGAAACTGAGATTCCTGAGTCTACCCCAATACTGGCTTCAGACGCGCTCGCGAGCGAACAGGATTGGGGTGTAAAGATGAGAGAGGAAGATCAGGAAAACACCCGGTCCCCTGCACATCCAGCAAATTCCTGGGCAGCAACTCCCTTAGGGCAGCAGGATGAAGTTCAGCAAGAGGCAATGACGTTTGATGAGCCAATGCCTGAATTGGAGAGTGAGATCGTCACACAACTCCAAAACACTCAACCAAGTCCAGAAATAGTCCCCGAACTTCCTGCCGAGGTATCACCCCTTCAACCCCTGCCAGCAGTCTCTACCTCAGATAGCGAGGAGATTGTGGAGACTGACGTTGTGTTGGCCTTTTTCGCAAACCAAGCCGTTCGCCCTGAACCGGCTGAGTCAGAAAAGAACAACAAGACGCTCACTGCGCGATCGCTTGAAGTTGCAACATCGACCAACCCCATTTTGGATCAATCCCTGCAAATGCTGGAGCAAATCCTGCAACAGGTGCTTGAACCAGTCATGCATGAGTTTGAACGGCCTGAACCTTCCGAACCGTTGCTCGTGCCGGAGTCAGAGGAGTTTGTCGAGAGCGCCACCAATCAGCAAGGACTTCTATTAACTCTAGACGAAGAATCCTTAGTCGCACGACGAGGAGAGTGTTTGAGCATTTCGGGTCAAGTGGATGTCTTAGATGTTCATCACTTTCATGGCGGTGAAGTATCTAGGGATTTCCAGAGAGCTTTTCAAGGGAGCCTGCGCTATGAGCTGCGCGACCCTCAAACCTCACAAGTCTTGCTGGAAGTCCAACATCCTCTACCCGAACAGGCGCTTCCGATCGCATTTAACCATACCCTAGAGATTCCTTTAGATTGCCCGACCCGTCTGATTTTAGGAAAAGTTACAGTTTACGACAGGCAAGGACACTTGTCCAACTCGTCAACATCAGCCGCTTTAGCCAGTCAACCGTTTAGTGTCACGGCTGATTTAGAAGAGTTATTGGGAGCGATTATTCCAGGAACCCAGGCTATGCCTGTAGCCAAGGTGCTGGTACTCGCTAAGAACCTCGCGCCCCTAGCAGAATCTCAGGAAGAATGGCTAGAAGCATCTAGTCCTTCTATACAGCCGCCTGTGCTTGACCTGGTAGACGTGACCCAAAGTCAGCCGCCTCTTTATCTCAAACCTTCTTCGGCGAGTCCCTTACCGCCACAACTTTACCAACCAACAGTCACCTCCAAACCCTCAAGAGCTCCCCAACTGCCAAAATTACCTAAAGTGCGCCCCATTACCCAAAGCGCTGAATCCTTGATTGAGCAGTCGGAATCACCTATTGTGATTCTCAGTGAGCTTGAGCAGGTTCAACTTCCTTCTGAGAACGCTGTAGAGCCGATGCAACCGCTGGCTTGGCCGCAAGATCTTTCGTCTACAGTACCCAAGTCTTTGGTATTCGATACACCTCAAGATACGGTTCCAGAGCCACAACTTCAGAATGCCCTCCAACAGTTGGAAGAGGCAATTTCACAAATACAAAGCGCAGGTTCTTTATCAAGCCAAAGCGCACCGCCAAAGGCAATTTCTCCAGGTGTACAGGCATTGCCGTCTACTCCAGAGATATCAGACTCTCCCATTCCGGTAGTTGAGTCTCCAAACAATGGAGCACCAGAGGATGGTTCCGCTGATGAGAGCGAACTCGCTAAGGCGGGTACCCAAGATTCTCTTGGCATGTTTAACGCTGACTTTTTAAAAAATGTGGCGTTTGCATCGCAACCCCCTGCTCAGGAGCCGTCACCAGAGGCTTTAGAAGGAACTGAGAATGTAGATTTTACTGGAGAATCTCCCCTGGAAGAAGCGGAGGAAATTGATGAATGGGCTATCTCTATCTATAATTCTGATTCCTCACTCACTGACTCAGATGTTGAGGGAACACAGAGGCTATCCACCAAAGTTCCTTTAAGGTCTGAGCCAGTTGCTGATCAGGGTAGAGCCGTAGTTCCGGATAGCGCTAGTCAGAAGGAAGCCTTAAGCTCAGAACTAGCACCAGCCAAGGAACCTAGTGACCCTGAATCTGAGCCGGCAGTTGTGGATAATGCCTTCCAATCGTTAAACATACAAGACCGTTTTTGGTCGCGGCTTAATTCTATAGCGGCAGATTCTGCCTTGTCCCAGTGGTTGAATAGGGAGTCATCACCTCCTAGCCATTTGGTCGAAAATCAGGCCAATGAGGCGGTCAATCAACTCTCAGAGCCTGAGCCAGTAGGAATTAATGTGGAAGAAGTGACACAACCACTGACTTCTAACATATTGCTCACTGATTTTGATGAGGGGATGTGGGAAGAAGAGAGCGATGGATTTGACGAAGCGATGGCTTTGGGTACCCCGCCAGAAGAGATTACCGAGACTCAATCCCTACAACCGCCTCCCTTGGACGAGACTCTTTTTCCACAGGCAGAATCCTTTGAGCCGTCAGCGGTGGTCGATATCACGGAGACAGATTGGTCTCATCAATCATTTGAATTTGTCGTAGACGATGAAGAGCTAGCCGTACCGGAAAAACCGATGGTTGCACCTGAAGTTAAGGCGACGGCTGAGGTAGTACAAACCGTTTCTTCAGTTTTGCCGCCGACACTTCAGCTTCAACGGGAGATTGTCTCCCCACGCCAATTGGCGCAACCCATCCCTACACCCGAACTCTCCATACCCACCAGCAAACTGGCGGCTGGAGAACTGGTCACTATCCGGGTCACATTGCCACCTCATCCAGCTCGTCTGTGTGTCAAGCTGTGGATTCAAGACCGTCAAAGCCGCTCTCTGTTGGATGGGCCACGCTGGTTAATGGATCTAATTCCTGATCGCACCGGGGAGCAAGAGGCGCTGACTCAGTTAACGGTTCCTTTTGGCAGTGTGGAAATCCGGTTTGAAGCGATCGCGGTTGATATTGATAGTCAACGGGAGAGTCGCAAAGTAGCCGTTGATTGTGTGGTGGTTCCTTCGGGTTTACCTAGCTTCTCTGTCGATGAGTTTGAGATGTGAAGCCAACCCCTAACTAAACAATCATGAGTTATTAAAATACCGCCGACTTGAGTAAAGTTGGCGGTATATGCTTTTGATGACTATTTTGATGTCAAATAAGCATCAAATTAATTGTTCATTAACCTCAGTTTGGTTAGGAACCTACAGCGAGGAACCTAGCCCTGCGTAAGCACCATAAAAGAAAATACCAAGAATTACGATGACACCTGTTCCCGCAACTGTGGCAACAATCCACAAGGGAATTTTTCCTGTTCCAGCCATAACTTCTACCTCCTAATTCACAACAAAAAAGATTACCATCAGATCCAGTTAATTGAAGAAATAACTGGAAAACAAAATACCGAGAACAAAAACGAGTAATAGACCTAAGTAGAGCGAAGTCCGGTTAAGTTCAACCGGTTGGTTATTCGGATTGGGAGATCTTTCTGGCATCGTTGTTTCTCCTATCGTTGGATAAACTGCATAGCTGCGATCGCGCCCAAGAAGAAAACGGTAGGCACACCCAGTGTATGAACAGCTAGCCATCTAACTGTAAAAATTGGATAAGAAATGGGTTGATTCGGAGTATTACCTGTCATTGTCTTAAACCTGTTTTAGAACTACTTACCAGAGAATTGCTGGATTTGCTGTTTGGCTTCGTAGCGATCGCTTAGAATGGGTGCTTCTACACGGTCTTGGGTGAAATATTCATTAGGGCGGGGTGTGCCAAACACATCATAGGCCAGACCCGTGCTAACAAATAGCCAGCCAGCAATAAATAAAGCCGGGATAGTGATACTGTGAATTACCCAGTAACGAACACTTGTAATAATGTCCCCAAACGGACGTTCTCCAGTTGAACCTGACACAGCTATTTACTCCTTCCTTTCAACATTTGAAAACTCAATAACTATAATACGAAATTGGCTTCGCTCACTTCAAGCAATTTCACTTGTTTTAAGCCGCTTCTGAAGGTGGCTCGTACCTGAGTAAAACACCCTTCTGACCAATGATAAATCCCCGCTCTGGCGTTACAAAGACAATTTTGTAAAAGTTGGCGGGCACATTTTCAATTTCGCGGTCTTTTTGCCAGGTTTTGCCACCATCGAAGCTACAAAGCAAATTTCCACTACCACCAGCGACCCAAATTTCTTCAGGTGTACGGTAGGCTAGGTCGAGGAAGCCCCAGCTCGTCGAAAATTCCGGATTTTGAGACTCATCCCAGGTTTCTAGGTCTTCAGCGCGACTAAACTGCACTTGCCCTCCCCGCGCCAACAACCAAAGACGCCCATCTTTTCCATATCCCATACTCTGAAGACGCCTGGAACTGTTGCGGTTATGCTGTACCCAAGCACTCTGACCGGGTTCCCAAGTCGAGAAGAAGTTCCCTCTAGCGGAAACAGCAATGTATTTGCCATCTTCTGAACGGGAAATATTCCGGACAACACCCACGGCTTCTTCAACCAGAGCTTTCCAAGTCTGACCGTTATCTTTTGTTTGATAAATCGCTCCCACTGTGGTCGTCATCTCGGCGGATTTGGGGCCAAGAGCCAAAATGGTATTAGGCGAACCGGGTAACTTTTCGCTCAAGGGGATGCGAGACCAAGAAGCTCCGCTATCTGTCGTATGTAGAAGGATTGAGGGTTCACCCACAATCCAGCCTTCGTCACCAGCAAAGCTAACAGACGTGAAGCGATAGTTTGTCTCTCCCAGCTCCAGCCCTTTTTCTTGCCAGGTTTTACCGCCATCTTTTGTTTCTAAAAGAGTAGCATTACTCCCTACTGCCCATCCATGATTGAGGTCATCGGTAAAACCAACATCCTGTAAGGTAGATTCCGTTGACGTGGAAACAACCTGCCAGGGATTATAACTTACAGATGGAACTTTACTACAGCTAACACAAAATAGGGCGATTCCCAGCAATATTACAATTTGTTTCAGCGCTTTCATCAAATCGCTCATAACCTCCAGAACTGTCAATGGTCAGACAAAAGTCAAAACTCACAAGTCATTGCTCCCCGATTCCCAGTCCCAAGACGGTCACCAACTGTGCCCCCATCAGCGCAAACCATAGAGACTGAGAAAGAACAAGAAGCCTAAAGCCAAGGCACCAAAAATTAAGAGATTTTTTTGCCCTGGGGTCAAACGGTTGACCCCTAAGCCATAGTTCAGGTTCTCTTGAAAGCCAGAAGGCGCTCCACTCGAACCAATATTCTCAAACTGAGAAGTTCGAACACCGCAGACAGGACAACGCCAGTCATTGGGCAACTCTTCAAAAGGCGTCCCTGGAGGAACATCACGATTACTGTCTCCCTTGCTAGGCTCATAGACGTAGCCGCAAGAGCGGCATTCATAACGACTTGGCGCTGTCTCAGCAAGGGTTTGCTCTTTGGCTTGCTCGCTCATCGCTCACAGATACAATCAGGACGCAAATCTTAAAATGTTTGTTAAAAAAATTATCGCACAGATGGACAACTTTACTACCTAAGTGAGAACTTCTGTATATAGCGTTACAGTCACAGGGAAGAAATTCCTGGCACCGCTAGCCGCTAGCGCCGCGCCCATGATCCTAACTGGGAGATACTTGTAGGTTACGAAATGAAAACCCTAAGCCGGAGGCCGCGACCCATCGCGTTCCTGAAAAATAATTCTCATAATCTAGCTGTAGAACAATACTTTACAAATAAACCATGAAATGATAATAGCGAAAAGCTAATCTCTAGCTGTAAGCCCCATCGGGTGAAGCCGACTCCCCACTTTGTGCCCCACTCCCTGCAATAGCCTAAGTGGGCTGGGACTCTGAAAAATTAGGACAAGGTAAATAGATTGGCCGAAAGGGTACGATTGCTTTTTATAATGCTCCCGCTAAGTTCCTCAAATTAGGACAAAACAACCGAACCCCTATAATTAAGAAGGTTAAAGAATTAATAACGCAAGTTTTTAGTGGCAGTTACCCATTGTGTTTGTTCTTAGCGGCTACGAGTATCTCCTAGGCTTCTTACTAGCTTGCAGTTTAGTCCCCCTTTTAGCACTGACTGCATCTAAGCTTTTGCGACCCAGCACAGGGGGTCCTGAGCGACGTACCACATACGAATCCGGAATGGAACCCATAGGGGGAGCGTGGATTCAGTTCAACATCCGTTACTACATGTTTGCGCTGGTCTTCGTGATATTCGATGTGGAAACGGTATTTTTGTATCCTTGGGCTGTCGCCTTCAGTCGTCTCGGACTGCTGGCTTTCATTGAAGCTTTAATTTTTATAGCAATTCTTGTGGTTGCTCTTGTTTACGCATGGCGCAAAGGAGCCCTTGAATGGTCATGAACCCCAATCCAACAACGAACGGCGCTGCTTTAGGCAAGCAGCCAAACGAACGAATTATCAACCCAATTGAGCGACCGACCGTCACTCAAGAGCTTTCAGAAAATGTCATTTTGACCACAGTAGATGACCTCTACAACTGGGCGCGGCTTTCCAGCCTGTGGCCTATGCTGTATGGAACAGCCTGCTGCTTCATTGAATTTGCCGCTCTGATTGGCTCTCGCTTTGACTTTGATCGGTTTGGTTTGGTGCCTCGTTCTAGCCCTCGCCAAGCTGACTTAATCATTACGGCTGGCACAATCAACATGAAAATGGCACCGGCTCTCGTTCGTCTTTACGAGCAAATGCCAGACCCCAAATATGTGATTGCCATGGGTGCTTGTACCATCACGGGTGGTATGTTCAGCGTGGATTCCCCAACCGCCGTGCGCGGAGTGGATAAATTAATTCCTGTGGATGTGTATATCCCTGGTTGTCCTCCTCGTCCAGAAGCCATCATTGATGCGATTATTAAGCTGCGTAAAAAGGTCGCCAACGACTCTATCCAGGAAAGATCCCAGCTTAAGCAGACTCATCGGTACTACAGTACTACCCACAAAATGAAAGCAGTGCCAGATATTTTGACGGGTAAGTACTTGCAGTCGGAAACTCGTTACACTCCGCCCAAGGAGTTGAGCGAAGCGATGGGAATGCCAGTACCACCCGCCCTCAAATCTGCTCAAAACCAGGAGGTATCTCGTGGCTGAAGAATCAAAACCAGCAACTCAAGAAGCCTCGGAAATAGTACAGACGGGTAAGGTTTCTGGTTGGTTACAGGAAAACGGCTTTGACAATGAGTTAATGGAGCCTGATCACCTAGGTGTTGAGGTAATCAAAGTTGACTCAGAAGTCTTGATACCCGTCGCAACTG
This sequence comes from Microcoleus sp. AS-A8, assembly GCA_039962225.1. Classification (NCBI taxonomy): domain Bacteria; kingdom Bacillati; phylum Cyanobacteriota; class Cyanophyceae; order Oscillatoriales; family Microcoleaceae; genus Microcoleus; species Microcoleus sp. AS-A8. Next base: position 40,088 of record JAMPKV010000005.1, on the reverse strand, counting down.
CTCTCTATGCCTATGGGTTTAACTATTTACAGTGCCAAGGTGGCTATGATACAGGGCCGGGTGGTGAGTTAGTGAGCTTTTATCACTTGATTAAACTCAGTGATAATGCTGACCGACCTGAGGAACTGCGGCTGAAGGTATTCCTACCGCGAGATAATCCTACGGTGCCCTCCGTTTACTGGATTTGGAAAGCCGCCGATTGGCAAGAGCGAGAAACCTACGATATGTATGGCATTGTCTATGAAGGGCACCCGAATTTAAAGCGGATTTTGATGCCGGAAGATTGGGTGGGTTGGCCTTTACGCAAGGATTACATCTCGCCTGATTTTTACGAGTTACAAGATGCTTATTAAATCAGGCAGCGCCCTTGAATTCTAATTTTGTGTAAGAAAGCACTCACTTTTATCTGAAGTGGGTGCTTGTTTTAAGGGGGCGATCGCTCGTATCTCAGCGCCATACAGACAGCCAACATACAGACAGCCAAACACTTTGAGACAACTGTCTGCATTGATGAAATGACAGGAATTCAGGCTCCCTTAGCGCAAAGCCTGGAAACGGCCAAAAGTTCCTTCAGTGGTTGAAGACACAGCCCTCCGGTTCTCTCGAAGCCTTAAATTATTCTGTCCTAGGTATTGCCGCATGATAACTACTCCAAAGCCGAGAAATGCCTTGAGCGTGTGCAGCAAACTCCTGATGGTCAAGAATTAGTAGAAGGAACCTGTGAGTGTCTAAAAGTTGGGATGGCCAGATTGAGAGTCAGGAAACCCCCTCCCCTGTATTTTGCGGCTGAGTAGAATCCGCTAATATATCAAGGCATCCGTAAACCGCAACAACTTAGGGAAACACCGGTGCAAGTCCGGGGCTGTGCGGCAGCTGTCAGAGGAAAGCATGAAGGATGAAGGATGAAAAAAAGTTGACTTGTAAAAGCTCAAACCGAAAACTACGATGAAGTACCTGTTGTCACAATTACATTTCATACTTCATACTTCCTTAAGCCAGAACGCCTATTGTTGCCTGTCCACTCTATCTCCTGCCTCGCACGGGAAGAAGCTTGAACATTAATGTCTACCGCCAATACTATTGATTTCACCCCTGACTCCCTGTTGTTACCCCCTCTACCGCTACAACGACCTTTGTTGATGATTGGTCATGGCACTAGAGATGAGGATGGGCGTCAAGCCTTTCTGGATTTTGTCCAGGCTTACCAAGCTTTAGATACCTCCCGCCCTGTTCTGCCGTGTTTTTTGGAACTAACTGGCCCAACCATTCAGGAGGGAGTAGATCAGTGTGTGGCACAGGGCTACACTGAACTCTCAGTTTTACCGATTCTGTTGTTTGCTGCACGACACAATAAGTTTGACGTCACCAATGAGTTAGACCGAGCCAGAGCCAAACATCCACAAGTTAAATTTCACTATGGGCGGCATTTCGGCATTACTCCAGGAATACTGGAATTATGGCGCGATCGCCTTGCCGCATTGGATGGCATACCACAAAAGGGGCAAATTAACCCATTGGATGTTGAAAGTTCTAACCTTCAACCTTCCATCTTAAGAAAAGATACCGTCTTGCTCTTTGTCGGTCGAGGGTCTAGCGACCCCGATGCCAATGGGGATGTGTATAAAATGGCTCGCATTCTCTGGGAAGGAAGCGGCTACCAAACGGTTGAAACTTGCTTTATCGGCATTACCCATCCTCGTTTAGAAGAAGGCTTTCGTCGTGCTCGCTTGTACCAACCCAAGCGGATTATTGTTCTGCCGTACTTCCTGTTTACAGGTGCCCTAGTCAAGAAGATTTTTGACATCACCGCCCAGCAGCAGGAACAATATCCAGAAATTTCTATGACCTGTTTGCCAGAAATGGGCATTCAGTCTCAGCTATTAGCGATTCTACGGGAGCGAGAAATTGAGACTCAACTAGGGCAGGTGCAGATGAATTGTGAGATGTGCAAGTTCCGTCTGGCAGTGGTTGAGAAAGATCAAGATGCAGCTCAGGGTCACTCCCATGACCATAATCACCAACATGGTCATCACCATCATCACGACCATCACCACTCCCACCCAGCTCCAGACCCTTATGCTGATTTGGGGCAATATCACCAACGGATTTGGAAAGCTCCTTAATCAGGATGAGAGGGTGGCAGGGAAGGGGAAGGAGGCTGATTAATAGTCTTAAGTTTGAGTTAAGGAATCCTACTTCTCTCCATCTGTGTGTTATTGGGAAGGCTAAAACTTTTCAGGATGGTGTCTCCAAGGCCGTCCTGAATTGCCCATTGAGGCGAGAAGATATAACTAAGAGACGCAATCAGCGCTTATTTAAAAGCTAAAGGATGAAGGTTGAAGGATGAAGACTTGGGATACGCCCGCTTCTCCATCACACTTTAGACTGTAGGTGAAATAGTTTGCCTGTAGCTTATGTCTAAGGAATTTGCTGTTGGCGATCGCGTTCGGGTGATCGCACTACCACGCTACGTCAAGACGGCTGAATCCATGCCGATGCTACGACCCCCAAATGTCATTCAGATCGGGGAAGAGGGTGTCATTCTTGATCGGCGTCCTGGGGGATACTGGGGTGTTCGCTTTACCAAAGGGGCGTTTCTGATGGAAAGTCAGTACATTGAGTCGGTCGATGCCGCCTCAACAACTCCCCAAAAGCATGAGCCGCTACCAGAATCCTCCGAAACTTAATGCGCTATGCCCAGTTTGTGCATAAATTTGTAGACAAATAAGGTGACACCGTCATTTTACCTCTGTCTTCAATCCACTGGGGGTGTGGATGCGTCGGCCTGCGCGATGTGGCTGAAGCCTTCACCAAAGCGACAAAACTTCGGTCACACTTTAGCGGATTGATTCGTGTACTGTTGAGGCTAATGTTAATTATTGGCAGTCTGGCGGGAATTGGGAGATGAATTTTTACGACTTGCTTCGGTCTCTCGGCATCGCCGACCCCAGTGGAACTGGCTGGCTGGCGGTGGTTTTCACCTTTGCGTTAGCTTGGGGGGTAACTTGGCGTTTTATTCCAGCAGTTCGCTCTTTTGCCTTACGGGTTGGTTGGGCTGACCAACCTAACGCTAGGCGACTGAACCGAGAGCCTTTACCCAATGCAGGTGGATTAGCTATCTACGCCGGAGTCGTTGCTGCACTGATACTGGCAAGCCTGTTAAGACCTATTGTGATTGAAGGGGTCTTAGCTGAAGTCCTGAGCATTCTTCTGGGCGGCTCAATCTTGGTACTAGTGGGCTTCATTGATGACCAATTTGGGCTACCCCCCCTATTTCGCCTGTTGACTCAGATTCTTTCGGCACTTTTGCTAGTCGCCAATCACAGTGGTATTGAAGCCACCTTGGGTACTCCAATAGACCCCTTGTTCTCCGTGGTTCTCACCGTACTTTGGGTTGTGGGAATTACCAACGCCATCAATTTAATGGATGGGATGGACGGATTAGCTGGGGGAGTGAGCTTTATCACCGCCATGAGCCTTTTGGCGGTTTCAGCCCAATTTCCCACGCGTGCCGCCGCTACCTTGCTTTTAGCCGCACTGGGAGGGGCAGCACTCGGCTTTTTGCGGCATAATTTCCATCCGTCCCACATCATTATGGGAGATGCGGGAGCTTACTTCTTCGGTTACGTGCTGGCGGCAACTAGTATCTTAGGCAACCTAAAAGTGACTACAGTATTTGCTCTGGTGCCCCCAGTTCTGTTTTTGCTGTTGCCCGTACTGGATACCACCCAGGTCTTTATCCGGCGACTGATGGCGGGAAAAAATCCCCTCAGTACCCCTGGGAAAGACCACTTACATCACCGCTTGTTAGCCTTGGGATTATCCCAACGCCGTACCGCCATAACTCTTTGGGGGTTGACTGGGGTCGCCAACTGGTTGGCGATGAAACTGCAAGGCATGACTCCCATCGTGATTCATGCGACCATGGCCAGCATCGTTATGCTATTAAGCTTTACGGTTTGGCAAAGGATGCGGAATTTAGCCTCGAAGTCTCCCTAAAGGGGTGATGTGCCACTGAGGATGCGGAATGTAAATTTTACCCGATCGCCGTTCAAACGACCCTTTAGTTCACCGGAGGAAGAAGTCTGGACGACTATCGTAAAACTGTAGACGCCCAACCCCCAGATACAAACCGTAGGGATTCTCAACCGCAGGAAAAGCGGTGACCCCGAAAATATAGACGCCGCTTAACGAAGGGTTGCGGACAGGGCGAAGCTCAATGGTTACGGTTGTTCCTGGCTGTACGGGGGGAGCGAAGGTCACCAAAATTGTTGGAGACTGTGGGTCTTGGGTCACGGCTTTGAGGGTCAACCTTTCACCTTGATTCCGGGGCGTACCTACAAATGCCTGAGTGTTTTTCAGTTTAAAGTCAATCGTCTCGAATCCTTGGCGCTGGTTAATAGTGACCCGTCCCAGGGCTTCACCAGCATTTTCAGGAATGGATAGGGTGAAATAGTATCTTGCTCCCCATACATCCGTCTCGTTGTAAGTAGTTGTTGCCCCCATGAAGCCGAGAGCCTTTTTAAAAGAAGTTCTGCTATTGGCTAACTCAAGAGCTAGCGACGATGAGCAAGCAAGATTCCCAATGCTTGCTAAAGCCGCTAACGTTGCTGCAAATATTGATGAAACGCGCATACTCTAATCGGGATGAGGTGCTTAACCCAATACTCAACTTTGCCCCTACCTTTGGTTGTACATCACCAAACTATCCCTTAGCCTCCAGAGTCAGTTCTCACGCCGTCAAGCTTAAGCAAAATTACTTACCAATGGGCGATGAAAATGTGAGGTTTCTTAATAAATCTTAGTAATAAAACCCAATTGCAGTTTCTAGTAGATATTATTTAATTGTTTTGGCATTAGATTGAAAAAATACTTCATAGTTATTGCCAATAGTATTCGTTAAGCTAAAAGCAGGACAGAGATTTAGAGGGAGTTCTATGAACGCTGTTTTTGCCACTAAATCAAAGCAACCCTCATGGCAAACGATTGCCATGTTTGCTTTGGGGTTTTGGCTGAGTGGTAGCCTAATTGTCGATTTTGTACTCATGCCCGGTCTTTATGGGGCTGGCATGATGAGTCAATCAAGTTTTGCAACAGTTGGTTATTCTATTTTCTGGATTTTTAATCGCATCGAGCTGTTGTGTGCTGCTCTGGTATTAGTTAGCCTTTTAGCGCTTCGTGGTACGTCAAATCTTTATCATCAGGTAAGACGCTGGGCGATTTTCTTATCCGCGCTCTTGTTGACAATTGCAATCATTTATACCTATTTCATGACACCGCAGATGAGCGCCCTGGCAGTACAACTGAATCTCTTTGAGCCAACTACTGAGATCCCTGCCGGCATGATTTCCATGCAGGGCGGATATTGGCTGCTAGAAGTTGTCAAGTTAGTGGCAGGTGCCACAGTGCTTGGCTGGTGCTACCGCGATTCCCGTCGGCTGGCATAACCAGATTTAAGCCTTAATGTCAATGGCTCCTCACAGTTGTGGGGAGCTTTTTGCTGAGAAAAATATTTTAAGGAAGACAAGGGAGAATGATCTATTGTATTCAACTGAGAATCGTGATATGGCAAAAGGCACCGGAGTTCATACGAGGAGGTAGATGATTTGGCGCGCTGGGTCGCCGAATATCGTAGAAGTTTGTGTGAAAGATGAGTTCTGAGCGAATCTCAATTTTCCTATAGTTGGCACGTTAATTGTCAAAAAGATGAACTATGATTAATCACAGAAAAGTGAGTGTATACCTACCCGAAAAACTCTACCAAGTTCTTATTTCTTATCAAGATCAACGAGAATTTGAGACAGCTTCCGATGCTACAGTGGAAATCTTATCCCAATTTTTTAATAAAGGCAATGAAGGGCAGCGGTATGCGACCGTTGATCAGTTGGAAACCCTAAAGGGAAAAGTTACTCACCTAAGTCAACAAATTGTACAACTCAGGCAACTTATGGCTAGTTCTGCTCCAAACGCAGCAGCTAGAACTATATATCAAGAAAGCAACGAATACAGTTTGGAAAGTACCAGTTTTGAAGAGGGAGAAGATGAACCAGACGAAATTTTGTCTGACTTTATAGAACCCTAATTTTTAGGCACTGCCATTCCCCAAAGTGTTTTCTTCCTCGTCTTACCGCTGATCAAATCATGACAAGCTCTACGGCTACACTACTGATTTCTTGCCCCGATGAAAAAGGACTTGTCGCCAAAATTGCCAATTTTATCTACTCTAACGGCGGTAATATTATCCATGCCGACCAACATACAGATTTTGCTGCCGGATTGTTTCTAACCCGCCTTGAATGGCAGTTAGATGGCTTTAATTTACCCCGTGAATTGATTGGGCCAGCCTTTAATGCGATCGCACAACCTCTACAGGCAGAATGGCAGCTTCACTTTTCTGATACCATCCCTCGAATTGCTATATGGGTGAGCCAACAAGACCACTGCTTATTAGACTTACTTTGGCGACAACAGGCTAAAGAATTTTTAACAGAAATTCCATTGATTATTAGCAATCACCCTAATCTTCAATTGATTAGTGAACAATTTGGGGCAGATTTTAAACACATTCCCATCACTAAAGAAACTAAAGTTGAGCAAGAAGCAAAACAGTTAGAACTCTTGCGTCAGTACAACATTGACCTGGTGATTCTGGCTAAGTATATGCAAGTTATTAGTCCAGAATTTATTACCCAATTTCCCAAAATTATCAACATTCACCATTCATTTCTTCCCGCGTTTGTGGGTGCTAAACCTTACCACAAAGCTCATGAGCGAGGCGTTAAAATCATTGGTGCTACAGCTCACTATGTCACACCTGAACTGGATGCAGGCCCGATTATTGAGCAAGATGTGGCACGAGTCAGCCATCGGGATAGTGTTGCTGACCTTATTCGTAAAGGTAAGGATTTAGAACGAGTCGTTTTAGCTAGGGCAGTACGCTTACACTTGCGCCATCAGGTACTGGTTTATAGTAATCGGACAGTAGTATTTGCTTGACAATTCATGCCTAATTCCTTGTTTGGTGTAATCCTGAAGATTTGCACAGCGATCGCAGATTAGGGCATTGGCTGGCAGGCTAGAACACAATCACGAGAGACTTAGCGCCCACGCTTCACCCTACGCTGGCTAGATAGACATGAATTTAACGAAGCGGGCGGCGAGAATCGAACTCGCATCATTAGCTTGGAAGGCTAAGGTTTTACCACTAAACTACGCCCGCAAAGGCTTGTGTATGAAATTTCACTTTACCGAGTTTAGCACAACTGTTGCCTAAATTGGCAAGAGTCAACCCCACTCAATTTTGCGTCGGACTAATTGTCAGGGTGAGGTTGTAGTCTCGGTCAACACGTTGACCCGCTATCTTGGTTGGACTACATTCTTGCTGCTCGACAAGCTTCTTTGCCAGTTGCTCAGCTTGAACTGCACTCAGATTTCCAGGTAGTGCTTGAGGAGGGAGGCGTAGCAGAGTTGCTTTCCCAAGGTCATCAACCAACACTTCCACTTTCAACAGCAAAGCTTTATCTAAAGTAATACCCAAAGGGGTTAAATAATCGCTAGGGAGTGGATTGCTGTCTGATGGGCAGGTAGCCAACTCGTCGCCATCATTAAAGTGGAGAATATCTTTTGCATTACTCACTGGCTCCAGCCTGCCTAGAGCGACAATGAATCCGCCCGCTTGGTTAGAGTTAGATGAGTTTTGGGCTGGTGGTGAACCCGTAGAAGGAACGGAACTGGGAGAGGGAGAGGGCGTTGAGGCATTCGTTTGATTACCCTGATTACCGGATGAGTTAGGGTTGGTGGAGGGAGTCTGTGCCCCAGATGGCTGATTGTTGGCAGGATTGGGCGTAGGAGATCGGCTCGGCGTTGGTGTTGCCTTGGACGAATTTTGAGTTGGGTTGGTTGTGGGCGAGTTCGTCGCCATCGGCACCCCTTTGGATGGGGATGGGTTCGTTGTATCGGATGCGGCTGTGTCTCTCGTCGGCTGTGAGTTGGTGCGGACTGAAGTGGAAGACGCTGGAGTGTCAGGAACTGGGCTTGTAGCCGTGTTTGCTGATGGCGGATTTTGGGTGATGGTTGAGGTCGTCGCTGGCGTCGGTGGGAGTGGAATTTGGCCTTCGGAGGCGACGGCAATCACATCTACAGGCATGAAAAGTCTAGCCGCCAGAAAGCTATTAAGACGTGCCATCAGCCAGAAACGCAGCATCCCAAAGACAAATAAATGGATCACTAGAGAGCTTAAAATAACAATCGCCCACAGCCCTGGGGGGTCGGAGTGATTCCGCTCACTCAGAGGAGTGTTAGCAATCGGCTTTTGATAGGGTTGAGTCATTTTACTACCAACGGTGATGCCCTTCTGTTTAATAGTGCCAAAAAGCTTATATCGATCTGGACAAAAGGCTGAGATAACTTAACTATTTACAAAAATATGGATATTTTTGTCAGGATCAGACAAGTTAGGGAGAGCCACAATGGGCATGAAAGAAAATAATCTATCCCTGCCGTTACGTCTGGTAATTGTTATCTTGGTTATCTTGCTTTGGCTGACACTCAGCGGCTGGAGAATTCAACGTCCCCTGGCGGCGGCTGAATATCAGCAACACATTTTTCATAGCGCAGACGGCATTGGTAAATTTTACCTGGGTCGAGAAATCGCTAAAGTGATGGGGCATACAGAAGCGCTCTGGCTGGAACGACCCAGTCGAGAGATGACTGAGCAACCGCAACAAGTGGTAGACGCCCTTGACCTGAAACCAACGGATGTCGTGGCGGACATTGGCGCAGGTACTGGCTATTTTAGCTTTCGCATCAGTCCATCAGTACCGCAGGGGAAGGTGCTAGCGGTTGATATTCAGCCAGAAATGGTCGATATCCTGGATTTTCTCAAAAAAGAGAATAAGATTAGCAACGTTGCATCGATTTTAGGGCGTGTAACCGACCCTAATCTACCCCAAGAGAGTGTTGACTTAGCGCTGATGGTAGATGCTTACCATGAGTTTGAGTATCCCAAAGAGATGATGGCAGGCATTGTGCGATCGCTTAAACCCGGTGGACGGGTGGTACTGGTTGAATACAAGCGTGAAAATCCGTTGATTCTGATTAAAGCCCTGCACAAAATGACTCAAAAGCAAGCGCGTAAAGAAATGAAAGTAGTAGGGTTACAATGGCTAGAAACTAAAAACTTCCTGCCTCAACAACACATAATGATTTTCCAGAAACCCAGGGAGCAATGAGTCAGTTAGAAATGTCTTAATGTGTGGTTGGTAGATGTATACTACCTATTGGACTATCCCAAATAAAGCTGAATTGTTTGAAGAACAAAGTGAAGGATTGGAATAATTGAGAGATTCACGGTTAGATAGCTAGGCTAGTAACGTATCTTGCCTAAATTCTCCGTCTTACGTTAACGCTGTACGCATAATCTCCTTATAGCAGACGGACCAAAAATAGAGTGTAATATTGATTTCGCTGAACAACTTAGGAAAACCCTCTAAAAGGCTAGAAATTGCCCCACTTTTCAAGTGTAGTGAGTCTACCGTAATACCAATTGCTAATAAACTCAATCCAATCAGTAAGATATAGTAGGGAGTAGATTGAATTCGTCGCTTAAAAGCTAATCCGTATCCCACGAGAATAATAGCGTAAGCGGAAATAGTAACAAGCTTGGGAATCCCTGCAATACTAAGGACGATGTGAAGTCGATAAATTTCGTTGAACAGAAAACCTCCCGTTAAAAGTGTAGAACATAGAATAAACAGGTTCTCTTGACGGCGAGGCTTAATTGTTCTGAGCAAGGCAAAACAAAACGCACAAACAACGGGGGGGACAGCACACAAAATTTGGAACGTATTCGTTAAAAACCCGACATCCAAAGATGCTGCAAAAGGAGGGTGACGGAATAACTCTTCTACCGATGAGCCAAAGAATTTCGCATAGAAAATCAGCGCCAAAACCAGCAAAAAAGATAAACTATTGAGCCAAAACAACGAGCGATAAGTTTTCATAACATGACTTGGAACGTGATGGGCTCAATAGATATACACCGTTAGATGATATAGTTCCGCACGTCTGATTATATTGGGCGACCTGGAAAGGATGATTTCATTATTTCTTCTTCCCAAACTTTGCCTTTAAGTCTTCTATCGTTGGCGATTTCGGGTCCATGCGCTTGCTAATCTTTTTGCTATTGCCTTCACCACTGGCTGGATCGGGTGACCTCATAGACAAGCTAATTCGCTTTAATTTCTCATCCACTTCCAACACCCGGACTTTCACTACCTGTCCCACTTTGACAATTTCTTTGGGGTCTTTAACAAATCGGTCTGCTAATTGTGAAATATGGACCAAGCCATCTTGATGCACACCGATGTCAACAAATGCCCCAAAATTAGCAACATTTGTGACACTACCTTCGAGTTCCATGCCGATTTGCAAGTCAGAAATTTCCTTGACTCCCTCTTTAAAGGTGGCATATTTAAACTCAGCCCGTGGGTCTCTTCCTGGCTTTTCTAGTTCGCTGATAATATCGCGCAGGGTAGGTAAGCCAACTGTATCGGTCACGTATTTCTTTAAATCAATCGACTTCAGTTGATCCGCTGCTTGAGAAATCTTAGTCAAGGGGACTTTTAAATCCGATGCGATCGCTTCCACAACCGGATAACTCTCAGGGTGTACAGCGGTATTATCTAACGGGTTCTCTCCATTCCGAATTCTCAGAAATCCTGCCGCCTGTTCAAACGCTTTTGGTCCCAATTTAGCAACTTTTAGGAGTTTGCGACGATTGGTAAATGCGCCATGCTCATTGCGATAATTAACAATATTTTTGGCAATCGTTGGTGTCATGCCAGAAACAAACGTCAGGAGTTCTTTAGACGCAGTATTTAAATCTACACCCACATAATTCACACAACTTTCTACCGTGTCATCCAGCTTCTTCTTGAGCAACTTTTGATCGACATCATGCTGGTACTGCCCCACACCAATCGATTTAGGGTCAATTTTCACTAACTCAGCTAGTGGGTCTTGTAATCGGCGTCCAATACTAATTGAACCTCGGACTGTAACATCTTGGTCGGGAAACTCTTCTCGTGCCACATCGCTGGCTGAATAAATCGAGGCACCTGATTCATTGACGATGACCTTAATCGGCTGGCGATCGCTTGTTTTAAGTACTTCAGCTACAAACTCATCCGTCTCGCGGGAAGCTGTACCGTTACCGATCGCAATTAGCTGAATGTTGTACTTCTCAATCAAATTCTTGATTATACTAGCCGCTTGTACACGTTGACCCGCACCTGTATGGGGAAATATCGTTTGGTATTCCAGAAATTTTCCCGTTTCATTCAGGACCGTTACCTTACAGCCGGTCCGAAAACCTGGATCAATGGCTAATGTTGGCTTCATTCCCGCAGGCGCAGACAGTAACAACTCGCGGAGATTGGTTTCAAACGTCTTAATTGACTCGATATCAGCGTAAGCTTTCCTATCGGCGCGAACTTCAGTGGTGAGGGAAGTTTTCATCAGACGATTGAAGGCATCTTTAAGCATTCCCCGATAAAAATCTCGCACGGTTGGAATCTTAGTCCGAATCTCCTCTGACTCCAAGTAAGACTGCACTGCATCTTCATCAAAAGAAAGGTCAAGATTCAATATCCCCTCAGTCTCACCTCGAAATAAGGCCAGCATATTATGGGGGACAATATCTTTCGCCTTAACCTGGAAGTTCCGGTACATTTCAAATTTGGTGGAACCTTCCGGATAATCATCTTTAATCCGCGATATGAAGACTCCATTCTGCATCAAATAGTCTCGCAGGTAAGCACGCAAATCTGCTTTCTCGGAAACTTCTTCTGCGAGGATATCAGAAGCCCCTTTGAGTGCATCCTCTACGGTCTTGACTCCCTTCTCATCGGAAATATATTTAGCCGCTTCTTGCTCTAATGAGGCAGGTTTGGCAGTGGGAGTATTTAGGGATTTGATAAATTCTGCGAGGGGTTCTAACCCTTTTTCCCTAGCAATCGTTGCTCTTGTACGCCGCTTGGGTTTGTAGGGTAGATAAAGGTCTTCTAATTCGTTTTTCTGTAAGCAGCCTTCAATTTTGCTTTTGAGCTCATCACTAAGTTTACCTTGGGATGCGATTGCCTCCAAAATTGACGCCCTCCTATTTTCCAGTTCCGTCAGGTAGGTATATCTCTCGGAAAGGTCACGCAGTTGAATTTCGTCAAGCGAGCCTGTACGCTCTTTACGGTAACGTGCGATGAAGGGAACCGTGGCACCCTCAGCGAAGAGTTCGAGGGTATTTTGTACCTGAGAAGGTCTGAGGGAAAGTTCCTCTGCCAGTGTTTGAGGGATATTCAGCATCGGGTCTGTGTTCGTCTACCTTTTACAGGATAGACACAGAAATTAGGCATTGACCTCTTGTAGGGGTGAATTGATAAAAAAATTCTATTAATAGCCGATAAATCTTTGTTTCCTTGAGGTGAGGTGGTAGGCGAACGTCGCGCCCTAATATTACTACACCGTTTTTCTGCACCGATACAGTTTGTCGCTAAGCCGTCCAAGCTGGAATACCCTAGGTAGTCTGGTAGTCTGGCGAGTCCGTTCAAATTCACTCTCCAAAAAACGGCAAATTTCCCTAACCTAACAATCGACTAGGAAAATTAAGCAGCTGTACCCAGATGAGCTTCCAATAGAACTTCTGCCTGTATTTCGCCAATAACTTAATTTTGTTCCACAAAATTAAAACTTCAAGTCGTAGTCGGACAAAGAGTTTTCGGATTGACATTTTGCTTTTTGAGAAAAATGTAGAGTGCTGACCAGCGATATTTTGTAGGTTATTAATAGAAAAACCCTCACTGATTAGATTAACGGGTTACTCTAAGTCATTGTTTCTCATCCGTAAAATTTATTTCAACTAAAAAAGCGCCCAGGAGTCTTTCCGTGTTTCGACCCTAAACGCTTTTTCTTCCTTTCTTCTCACACTCACAGCCTCAATATACACTATTTGTTTTATTCGTCAAGATGCAAATGATGATTGATGCCAAGTTATGCTCAAAGTATAAGCTGTTGAGCATTTAAATGACTTAGCCCGATTCGCTCTCAACATTCAGGCATAAGGGTTTTGCGTTTTACTCGTATCCAGTTTAGATGCCTAACACGTTAGTAGAGCGGCTTGATGAATCGAAAAGGCAAAACGGCGGTATTACGCATTTCAATTTTTAGGCACTCTAGCGGCACAATCATCAGGCAAACAGAGCAACGAACCTTTTCCCCTCCCCAAGAGAGCGCCGCATTGAAACAAATCAGTTGACCATTGTGTCAATTACTATTAAGGTCATTTAGTCGCTACTGGGTTAACATTTACAAAGGGTGAGTTCGAGCCTCGATCTCTTTCTTTAGCTACCCCCTTAGTTACATAGGTTTTCAGCAAGCTACAGCTAAAGACGGAAATCTGTCTGTTATACTAGCTTGCCTACAGGAGAGCGTGGTACGTTATGAATAGTGTAAACATTCTGTAATAATCAGAATAAGGGAAAACCATTAACCTTAATCCTGCCACTTATGAACCCAAGGTCTACATGCGGGTCGTAATTGTCCTGGATGGATGGTATATAGGAGTTTGGCTTTATTACATCAGTCTGTTGTGTTGAGCTTGGTAAGGATCGTCAGAGATTGTCTGGACGTGGGAACCGTTCGTCAATCCAATCCATCCTTAGCAAGGATGACTGCTCCTGCGAACAAGTTTATTTGAATCCAAGTCTGGAGGTATTTCTCATGTCCGTTCGTCTCTACGTAGGCAATTTACCAAAAGAAGAAGTAAACCGCGATGAACTGCACGCTGTCTTTGCAGACGCCGGTGAGTCTGTTTCCACAAAGGTCATTAAAGACCGCAAAACCGGCAAATGTCGGGGGTTTGCCTTTGTCACTGTACCAACAGATGAATTAGCTGATGAGATCATTGAGAAATACAATGGTCACATGTTCCAAGAGAGCGCCCTAAAAATCGAAAAAGCTCTACCACGCTCAAAGAGCCAACAACAAGAGGAAGAGGAACCCCAACGCTCAGCAAGCAATCACACTCCTCCGACTCGTCGTACAGGCAATAAAAAGTCCAAGCGTGGTAACGACCAACGTACAACAGCATCCTCCTCTGATGCAGGCGGATTTCAACCTGATCCGCGTTGGGCTGGTGAGTTGGCGAAACTAAAAGAGCTCTTATCAGCTCAAGCTAGCAATCCCTAGCTGCTGTCGAAATGTTGCACTCACTCAGATTACTCTTTTCGATAATCTGAGTGAACCGCGATATAGGCTTACTGATTTTAAGGAGCTCATCAGGTTGAACTCTCGCAACGGGTACTGTAACTCTTAGTCTCCTGAGAGGTTTGGGGTTAAAGTACCCGTAAGCTATTAATTTGATATTTATTGTTTTTCATATTTAGCGGACGCCCAAACAAATAATAAATAGTTCTTTAAAGGGGTTTAGAAAATAATTTTAAATCCTAAAACTTCTGTATTTTTTATTTAATCTGGCATTAATTTGATTTCAGAGCCTTGCACTTTGGGTCTTCAATAACGACTAATTTCAACAGGGATTATCGCCGTCAGACGAACTTTCCTGGACTTCGTCCTAACGAACGACAGTCCTTTAAGAGTCTCGCTCCCGGCTCATGAGAGAATAACCTTCGGATAGTAGATTAATTAGTGGGGTGTCGGGGCATATTCAGCCTCACGCCATCCTAACCCATAAACCTTGGGTGTGACCTCAAAGGAGTTTTTGTCATGACCGGAGAAATTGATCCCGTTATAGTGATGAAGCAGGAAGTTGGTAAAGCGGCTGCTGCTCTTGTACAGTCAGGTACGATTGTCGGGCTAGGTACAGGTTCAACCACTGCCTATGCGATCGAGTATTTGGGAAATCGCCTCAAGTCGGGTGAACTCACAGATATCCAAGGCATTCCCACATCATTCCAAGCAGAAGTCTTGGCGAAAAAGTATGGAATTCCTTTAACCACACTCGATGCTGTTGATCACATTGATATTGCCATTGATGGCGCGGATGAAGTCGATCCGCAGAAAAATTTGATCAAAGGCGGTGGTGCGGCTCATACTCGTGAGAAAGTTGTTGATGCTTTGGCTGACCAGTTTATTGTTGTTGTGGATGGCAATAAATTAGTTGACCGCTTAGGTTCTACTTTCCTGTTGCCTGTAGAAGTTATTCCCATGGCGCTCACGCCTGTAATGCGGGCGATTGAAAAGCTAGGTGGAAAGCCAGAGTTACGTATGGGTGTGAAAAAAGCAGGCCCCGTGATTACTGACCAAGGGAATATGGTAATTGATGTGAAATTTGATTCCATCGATAATCCGGCTGAACTCGAAAAGACCTTGAATAATATTCCAGGTGTCTTAGAAAATGGCTTATTTGTCGGCGTTGCCGATAAGGTTCTCATTGGCGAAGTCAAAGACGGTCAGCCCATTGTCCGAGAAATGTGAAATCGCTAATTGTCAGCGAATTGATTGCCATTAGCGACTAAGCGAGCGCCGATTTAATTTGCTTTCTTTTTGAGGATGAATCATCTTTCCTCAGTCGTTAGTCATTAGCCATACTAGTAATGGGTGACTGATGACTATTGACTGAAGATTAATTGATGAGCGAGAAAATTTTATGGCTATGCAATATCGAAGATTTGGGCGAACCCAATTACAGATGCCGATTTTTTCTTGTGGTGGCATGAGATACCAATATAGCTGGAAAGATCGACCGATGTGGCGGGTTCGTCGGCGTAGTCAGCAGAATTTGGAAGCGATTGTTCATCGGTCTCTAGAAGTTGGCATTAACCACTTTGAAACAGCTCGTGCTTATGGT
This sequence comes from Microcoleus sp. AS-A8, assembly GCA_039962225.1. NCBI lineage: Bacteria > Bacillati > Cyanobacteriota > Cyanophyceae > Oscillatoriales > Microcoleaceae > Microcoleus > Microcoleus sp. AS-A8. The sequence continues at coordinate 24,229 of JAMPKV010000005.1, read as the reverse complement.
ACGTCTGAGCTGCAATTAGGACCAATTCTGGCGAGGCTTCCCCGTGAGCAAATCATTGTCCAGACTAAAGTGATGCTGGAATGCAGTCCGAAAGAATTTCGGCGTGAGTTTGACAAGTCGTTGGCGAATCTCAAGCTAGACTACGTTGACTTGTTAGGGCTGCACGGCATTAATACACACTGGCTGCTTCATGATACTATCCGCCCTGGTGGCTTTTTGGATGTGGTACGGCAGCTACAAGAGCAAGGGAAAGTCAGATTCGTAGGCTTTTCTACCCATGGCCCATCGGATGTAATTGTTAAGGCCATAGAAACAAACCAATTCGATTATGTGAACCTGCACTGGTACTACATTAACCAGTCCAACTGGCCTGCGATCGAGGCTGCCAGACGCCACGACATGGGGGTTTTTATCATCAGCCCTTCGGACAAAGGGGGAATGTTACAAAAACCATCCCAGAAGTTAGTAGAATTGTGTGCCCCTCTGAGTCCGATGGTGTTTAATGATTTATTTTGTCTCTCCCATCCTCAAGTCAATACTTTGAGTATAGGAGCATTCAACCCAACGGATTTTGATGAACACCTGAAGGCCGTTGAATTGCTGGATAGAGCCGATGAACTCTTATCACCGATTCTCGTGCGTCTGGAACAAGAAGCGATCGCTGTTTTGGGAGAAGAGTGGGTCAAAACATGGCAGATTGGCTTACCAACCCATGAAGAAACGCCAGGACTGATGAATATCCCTGTTATCTTGTGGCTGAGAAATCTCGCTCTGGCCTACGACCTGGTGGAATATGCCAAAGGGCGCTATAACCTGTTAGATGGTGCAAGTCACTGGTTTCCTGGTAGCCGAGCAGACCGAGTTAGAGAATTAGACTTACGATATTGTTTGCGTCATAGTCCTCATGCAGACAAAATTCCCGCCTTGCTGGAAGATGCTCATCAGCTTTTAGGTGGCGAGAAAGTTAAGCGTTTATCCCAACAATAACCCTCTTGGTTTGTACGGCTCTATTCCAATTGGGATTGAATAATTTTTACGACTTCAAGTATTTTGTTTCCTTGTTCCTATTATTTTTTTAGAGGTAGCTCTTTGAGCGGTGCACAAGCGCGTAAGTAAATGCAGTGACGGACACTTTTACTAATCGGTGTCGTGAACCCTTCAATCGATTCGATTACCCCACCTAATTTTTCTAGAATCGGCTTAAGAGATTCGGTCTCTTCGTCTGTCCAATTACCTCGATAAAGAATGGCTAAACCCCCTGTTTGTAACAAGGGCAGGGCATACTCAGCACACACTGAAGCTGGTGCAACAGCTCGGAGGAGAGCAATATCATAAGTTTGCCGATGTTGAAGCTGATGAGTCAGTGCTTCAGCTCTACCGATTAAAGTAGTAACATTTTGAATCCCTAACTGGGCAATTAAAGCGTTCAGATAGGTGATTTTTTTTCGGGTGGAATCCAGTAACGTAACAGAATGATGGGGAAAGGCGATCGCTATTGGTATTCCTGGAAATCCTGCGCCTGTTCCTATATCAATCAGCTTCAAAGATTGTGCCTGAATTTCACTGTTAGCTTCTAAATCTTGTACGGGTGATGCAGGCGTCGCCCCTAGGATGCCCGACTCTTGATTCCAAACCCCCCGCAAAGAATCCCACAAATGTTTCTCCCAGAAATCAATCGGTTCAGTGATTCGAGTCAAATTCAACCGCCGATTTCCTTCTAAAATGCCTTCATAAAACTGTTGAAATAGCCCCTGCTGTTCGTCCATTGGCTGCCATCCTAGAGTTAGCTGCCACATGTCTACCATCTGAGGTAGTATTAATGTCTCACTTGCGCTCATCGATCAAATTCGTTGAATTACTTCGTTAATCGTCTGTGTTTTTTGATCAAGGGTCAAACGGTTGAAGCTGAAAAGCTAAGGCTTTTTCAGCTTCTCAATTTTAATCAATTAACACAATTAATCCTTCTGGAGATGCATCATATTTGATATCATGTCCCGTCAGAGAACCACATGATAGAAAAATTGCTAGGGAGGAATGCGATTTTTCTGGGAGTGGGCGCTATGAAATGATCACGACAAACATGCCTTAATCAAGGGTAATCAATCAAACAGGACATCCTATGATGGATGAAGAATAGCTTCAAGTGACTAGCTCGGGGGTGGTACTTCTAGGTTTTAGAGTCACTGGATCAACTTCTTGCAATTCCCCATGATTCAGCGTCCAGCATCGATCAGAAATTTGCAATAATTCACCAGCATCGTGAGTCACAACAAAGAGTGTCCAATGGGTTTTGAGCTTTGCCAAAAGACTCACTAGTTGTCGCCGCATCGACCAATCTAGACCCGCTGTCGGTTCATCCAACATGAGAATATGGGGTTGGCGAATCAACTGCACAGCTAAGGCAAGGCGTCGCTGCTGACCTCCGCTGAGTGCATGGGGTGACGTATGTAACGACAAATTAGCCAGTCCGACTTCCCCAAGCGCCTCATAAACCTTCTCTGACCCTAACTCTGGATGCCCCAGCCGCAATTCCTCTAGAATTGTACTACCACAAAAATGCCGTTCAGGAAATTGAAAGACGAGCCCTCCTAGCTGTTGCAAATGTTCCGGCGTAAGTTCCTGGTCTCGCCAGAAGACACCCCCTGTCGTTTGTTGCGCTAACCCTGCCAAAATTTCCAATAATGTACTTTTACCTGAGCCACTAGGACCAATGACCAGTCCTAGTTGTTGTGGTGCCAGTTGTAGATTCAGAGATTTTAAAATGGCTAGGGGGGTAGCAGGAGGGTGGTAAGTTAAGTTTCTAAGATATAGCATTAAGGTTCGTACAAAAAAAAGGGCTGTTTGGAAGTTAGGATACTAGCGCTCTTGGCTAGCGTTCTGCGTCTCTGGCGCTGCCGCCAATTTGGCAATCGCTGTGGTGCTATCCAACGCTCTATTCAGTCGTTACTGCTAGCTCCTTGCCTCCCCGCTCAGCTCATGCTAAGCCGCACACCGTGCGAATGTGATAACTCTCATCGCGAAAATCTATTGATGTCAAGGTTGATTTACCTCCTTGACTGAGAACGTTAACCGAGCTGGGTAGCTGCTAACTTAAGAAAGCAATGAGTTCTTCTCAATTGTGACAAACATAACACTGATAGTCCCAACTCTTAAAACTGGAACATTCAATCAATTGCAACGTCAGACTTTTATTAAGCATCATTTTTATTAAGGATGACAATGACGACTTGGTTACCTGCGCCAAAACGGACGGTGACAGCTCTTGCCAGTGCTGCGGCTGTGGTACTCAGTTTGTGGGTGTCACCCACATTGGCAAAAGATCCCTTTCGCACCAATAATTCTCGCCCCATTGGGGATAATACAGAAGCGGCTTTTGAATATATCTTCAAAGCGGGAAACTACAAAGCTGCCAAAGGCTACCTACAGAAAGCAGAACAGAGTGAGCCAAATGAACCCCTAACTTATGCCATGTTAGCTTCTCTAGCTTTCACGACTCAAGACTGGGACACCATGAAAAGCTATGCCACCAAAACTCAGCAAACGGCTCAACAGCTAAAATCCACTGACCCTTTACGGGGAAATCTTTACACCGCAGTTGGTCATTTTTTAGAAGGAACTTACGAGTTCAAAAAAGATGGCCCTGTCGGAGCTGTGAGCAAATTGCAGAAAGTTTTTCAATATCTAGATGAAGCCAAAAAAATTGATCCTAAAGACCCAGAGCTAAATTTATTGACAGGCTACATGGATTTAATGTTAGCCGTCAATTTACCGTTTTCTGACCCAGCTCAGGCCGTTGAGAAATTAGAAAAGTATGCAGCTCCTTCTTATTTAGCTTATCGCGGTATTGCTGTGGGATATCGTGATTTGAAAAAGTATTCTAAAGCGATGGAATTTGTGGATCGTGCCCTGGCATTGACACCGAATAACCCAGAGGTTTTATACCTGAAAGCACAAATTTTGAGAAATCAGGGTAAGAATAAAGAAGCTCAGAATTTTTTTAATCAAGCAGGGCAAAAACTAGATCAATTGCCTAATTATTCCGCTGCACAAATCACCTACGAACAGTGCAGAAACCAAAACCGAATCGATAACGGTAGTGAAGACAAAGGTCGGAATTGTGCCGAGGAAAGGAATAAAATTAGACAACGAGCGAACTAGACCAGGCTTGAAGCGGGTGATCGGCACTCTAGAGGTGTGACACCGGGCTGCCTCTACTCGCAGAACTAGGCAGTGAATGGAATGTGGAGTTTAGCCGTCCTGAGAGTTGAGTGAATTTGTCAAGAAAAATTCATATTTTCCACAAAAACTGGCGAATCTGTCCGTTTTTTTGTAGCTTTCACTACATTTTCTCGATGGATTCATTGCTACTCTTCCAGAAGTGAAGACCCAGGATAATCCTCTGTAAAGTTTAAAGGTTTCCTAGACGGATTCCTAATTGGGTGACAACCTTAAACTGTTTTGAAGTCGTTCAAAGTACAGAGCGAAAGGAAAAATTAACAGCTTCTAGGGTTCCGGTTTGCATCATTCAAATGCTGGTCCGAGAGAAGCAAGCTGGCTGATCTAAGCGCTCTGCTTTCTTGTGTATTGGATGAGTCGGTTACACGGCGGGAGAAAAGCCCGGGAGAAACATCAGTTGCTCAAACTGATTGTGTCCTCTCCTGGGCTTTTTGTATTGATTCCGAATGTGGTTCGATCCAACTCGCTGGCGTCAATTGTTTTGAAAACTTCTCAGGAGTGCAAATGACTGAAAATAATTCTGAAAACCCTCTGTTTCAGAGTCCAGATGGGAATGGGCATTATCCGACTCAGGCGCAACGGGCGCTGGAGTTGGAAGCTCGACTGCCGAAGACGGGTTGGCAGCAGGAGGTATCCAAAGGGCTGGAATACGGTTTAGAAGCGGCAGAAAGTATTCGCGATCGCAGCATTCCCACTTTCTCACGCGGTGAACTCCCTCACTACGCTGGCATCAACACCTTTATGAAAGCACCGTATGTAGAGGATGTTCGCAAGGTTGGGGAGTATGATGTGGCGATCGTGGGCGTTCCTCACGATTCTGGAACAACCTATCGACCCGGTACTCGCTTTGGTCCCCAAGGTATTCGCCGCATTTCTGCCTTGTATACGCCCTACAATTTTGAGTTGGGAATTGACTTGCGCGAGCAAATCAAACTCTGTGATGTGGGCGATATCTTCACTATTCCCGCCAACAACGAAAAGTCATTTGACCAGATTTCCAAAGGTATTGCTCACATCTTTAGCTCTGGAGCATTTCCGATTATTCTAGGGGGTGACCATTCCATTGGTTTCCCCACTGTTCGGGGCATTTGTCGGCACTTGGGCGACAAGAAAGTGGGCATCATTCACTTTGATCGCCACGTCGATACCCAAGAAACCGACCTAGATGAGCGGATGCACACCTGTCCTTGGTTTCATGCCACGAACATGAAGAACGCCCCAGCCAAGAACTTAGTGCAATTAGGGATTGGCGGCTGGCAATGTCCCCGCGAGGGCATCAAATTTTACCGAGAACGGGCAAGTCATAATATCTTAACCGTGACCGATATTACCGAAATGGGGTTGGATGCCGCTGTAGATTTTGCCCTCGAACGGGCATTAGATGGCACCGATTGTGTCTACATCAGCTTTGATATTGACTGCATTGATGCAGGCTTTGTCCCTGGTACAGGCTGGCCCGAACCCGGTGGACTCCTCCCCCGCGAAGCCCTCCATCTGCTGGGCAAGATTGTGCAAAAGGCTCCTGTTTGTGGTTTGGAAGTCGTGGAAGTTTCCCCACCCTACGACATCAGTGATATTACCTCTCTGATGGCAACTCGCGTAATCTGTGATGCGATGGCGCATTTGGTGCTATCCGGTCAGCTTCCGCGCAAAGAGAAACCCGCCTATATTCATCCAGAATCCCAACCCGAACTCGTAGCGTGGACTTAAACAATGCACGAGACTGACATGACCAAGGCGCTAATTGTAACCGTGCGGGATTGGTGGGAAGCACAACCGGAACACCCCAAAATTTCTCATGTTTATCTCACAGTAGGTCAGTTCACTTGTGTAGAACCCGCAAGCTTACAATTCGCATTTGAAGTTCAGACCCGCAACACCTTTTTAGATGGCGCAAAACTGGTAATTCAGGAAACTCCATTAATTGCCTTTTGTCATCGCTGCCAACAGGAATATCGCCCCGAAATCGGCATTCAATATGCTTGCCCAGATTGTAGTTCACCGATGGAAGACATCCGTTCTGGGCGAGAGCTGAAAATCGAGCGCGTTCAATACGCACAACCCGACGTAGTGGTTGCGGGCGGACAAGATACCCATATCTCATAAAACTTAGTAGGGGTGGGTTTAACGATCACTTTTTACTTTTTGAGGATAACGATTGTTCAAAACCCGCCCTTACTCCCCAATGATCCATTACCCATTATTAAACGATGCACCAAACATTTGACGCCGCTCTAGGAATTAACTTACTCCATGCCAATCAGGCAGGAGCCGACCACAATCGCGCCCATTTCGATGAGTGGGGCATTACTTGCTTCAATATCATGAGTAGTCCCGGTGCGGGTAAAACTGTTCTCTTAGAACAGACACTAGCCGCCCTCAGTAATAAAGTAAAGATTGCTGTCATTGAAGGCGATATGACAACTGAACTCGATGCCGATCGCCTTCGTCAATATGGGGTGCCTGTGATTGCCATCAACACCGGACGTTCCTGTCACTTAGATTCCAAAATGGTTGCAGGGGGTATCCATCAGCTAGAGCATCAGTACAACCCTTCTGATTTCGATCTGGTACTCGTGGAAAACGTTGGGAACTTGGTGTGTCCGGCTGAATTTGAAGTGGGCGAACACGCCAAAGTCGCTCTGCTGAGTTTAACAGAAGGAGAAGACAAACCTCTGAAATATCCGGTGATGTTTCAAGAAGCCGATTGTTTGCTAATTACCAAGATGGACTTAGCCCTTCATCTGGATACTGACGTAAATCGGATTGTCGCCAATGTGCGGCAAATGAATCCTGATGTCACAATTATTCCTGTTTCTGCGAAGACTGGTGAAGGATTAGAGGCTTGGTTTGATTGGATCTGTTCTCACATCGAACACTCGTCTCTTCCCGAGCAGCACCTATCGGTTATCCATTAACCCTAAAATCTCTGTATGGGTGGTGAAGATCGTGCAAATCGCAATGGGTACAAAGTCTGTTCGCCATGAGCATCCTCGAACAGACTTGACTTTTCTAAGCTTCTATTTAGGCGTCAGCCTGCTCCCAAAGCTCACGCACATAGTCAGGGAGGCAGCCAGCAATTTCCTGAATCCGCTCCTCGGACAGTTGATCTTTGGTGGCAGAAAATACCGCTTTAACGGCCTGCTCTCGCTCGATTGTTCCTGGCAGTCCTGCTTCATTGGCAACTCGCGTGAGAAATAGCTTGGAATCAATTCCCATCGGAGCCGGCCCTGTTAAAGGTTTACGGATGCGACTCAAAAATCCCACGATTGGATTGGTGTCTTTCCACAGATCTGCGACTTCCATTTGAAGGGCTTTCTCCTCAGTCGGCACCGCTTCTTGATGCAGTTCTGCCTCAACGCGATCGATAGTTTCTGTGGTCATTAAGTCGCGCATGACGCGAAACACAACTTCGGTAAAATCTCTGGTGTCGTACAGATCGGCAAATCCGCTTCTGACCATCACCTTTTCCAGAAATGAGCGATGTTCATCGGCAATCGCAGTCCGAGAATCTTCAATCTCAGTTGGGTCAATTTCTGGAATGTTTGTCCTGTATGTTTTATCTGCCATTGTTTTTTCTTGTGCTTCTTAAAATTTGAGCAATTATGCTCACTTTCGTAAGATCGCACAACTTAAAAACCTTTAGTATCACCCAGAAGTTCGAGATGCCATTATCCAAAAGTTATAGATTTAAAATTCAACCTCAGCCGGAACGCTATGTAACATACGTTACGGATTAGCGATCGCTCTATCCGCTACACCCAATAGGTAACCCCTCGACAAAAATCACCGCTGTGAGACGCTGGCAGCTTGCTGTCAATCACCTTACGAGACATGTGCCATGAAAATCCGCTCACTCTTCTCCTACATTATTCTTTTTCTGGTCACATGGGCATTTACTATAGGCTGCGTCAACCCCGCAATATACATCAAAACAACCAATCAAAGCGATTCTGCCTCCTCAGCCAGTGTTGATTCTGTTCGTTTGGGTTTCAGTGCGTGGCCTGGTTGGTTTCCGTGGCAAGTGGCTCAAGACGAAGGGATATTTAAAGCCAATAACGTTCAAGTAGACCTGAAGTGGTTTGATGGATATCTGGAATCGATCAGTACTCTCACAGCAGGACAGATCGATTCCAATAGCCAAACCCTAGGCGACACGGTTAATTCCGTAGCGGGGGGGGCAGACCAAGTGGTTGTGTTGGTCAACGACAACTCCACAGGCAATGATAAGGTGATTGTCCGCGAAGGGATTAACTCAGTTGTCGACTTAAAAGGAAAAAAAGTCGCCGCCGAGGAAGGGACTGTAGATCACTTTCTACTCTTGTTAGGACTCAAAAAAGCAGGTTTATCGCCACAAGATATTCAATTTATCCCTCTAGAAACTGGTAAAGCCGCAGCGGCATTTGTGGGAGGTCAAGTGGATGCAGTGGCAGTATTTGCCCCATTCACCACTCAGGCATTGAGGCGTTCCGGGAGTAAGGAACTCTTCAGTTCCAAGAACTTTCCGGGAGCGATTTCCGACCACTTAGTATTTACGCGCAAGTTTGTGGACGAACATCCTGAACAGGTGCAGGCCATCGTTGATTCCTGGTTTGTCACGTTGGACTATCTAAAAACAAATCGGGACAAATCATACAAGATGATGGCAAAACGTGCGGGTGTCACGGTTAACGAATATCAAGAGTATGCTGACGGCACTCAACTATTCACATTAGAGGAAAATCTAAAAGCTTTCAAACCGAGCAATACCATGACTTCCTTACACTTTGCAGCCCACGAAATGAGCAAATTTCTCACAGAAGTTGGTCTAACGAACACTCAACCCAACACCAGCCGTTTATTGGATGATCGCTTTGTCCAGGCATACGCCAAGAAATTTAATAAATCATCTTAAATTGGCGAACTAGAAAAATGTTTGTAATAAGTCTTCTTCTTTACCGTTGATGGAATTCAACCATGAACCAAAGTCCTGGATCGATTCGCTCCTTGATCCGACCGACAACACTAAAACCCACTGTTTTCTGGCAAATTGCCGAAGACATCCCCAAACCCCTGAACACGGCATTAGTGATTACCTCCATTGGAGTTCCCTTACTGCTGTGGTGGTTGGTGACCACATTTGGCAACATAGACCCTAAGTTCTTGCCGTCACCGGGTAAAGTTGTGGAAGCGTTTGGACGGCTGTGGAGTACTCGCGAACTCCTCAAGGATACTGTGGCAAGTCTATGGCGGGTTGGTGTTGGATTCCTGTTGGCAGCCCTTTTTTCCATCCCCGTTGGAGTGCTGATGGGCAGTTTTGCCAGTATCCGCGCCTTGCTCGAACCTATCTTCGGGTTGATGCGTTATATGCCTGCGCCCGCCTTCATTCCCCTACTTATCCTGTATCTCGGTATTGGAGAAGAACCAAAAATTACCCTCATCTTCATCGGAGTCTTTTTCTTCAACTCTTTGATGGTCATGGATACGGTAAAGTTCGTGCCCAAAGACCTGATTGAATCAACCTACATGTTAGGAGGGAACCGCCTACAAACTTTATTTCAGGTGATTTTTCCCCATGTCTTGCCGGGAATTATTGATGCTTGTCGCATCAACTTAGCCGCTGCTTGGCAATTAGTGATTGTCTCAGAACTGATTGCAGCAACGGAAGGTTTAGGGCGTCGGATTAGTGTGGCAGGTCGATTTTTGAGAACTGATGAAATTTTTGTGGGTTTAATCGTAATTGGGGTGATTGGACTAGCCTTCGACCTACTCTTTCAGTACATGTTAAGGGTTTCTTGTAAATGGGCTAACCAGAAGCGATAACCTTTTTTAGGCGGCATCCATAAAAATGTTACCTATTTTACAGCATTAACTCTACGTGAATTGATAAAGAATACGCATTTTCTATTTAGAGGTTTAACCCATGTATCTGCAAATAACCAATTTACATAAGCACTTCGATACAAAAAATGGAACTTTAGTTGTCCTAAAGGACATTAATATGACGATTGAACAGGGAGAATTTATCTGTGCTGTGGGTGCATCAGGATCGGGTAAATCGACTCTACTGCGGCAGATTGCCGGACTTGATACTCCTACTTTGGGGGAAGTTAGCATTGATGGTCAGTGTGTCACCGGACCTGGACCGGATCGGGGCATGGTGTTTCAGCACTACACGCTCTATCCTTGGATGAGTGTACAAGAAAATGCTGAGTTTGGATTGAAGCTTCAAGGCGTACCCAAAAAACAACGACGCGAACAAGCTAGCTACTACCTCACTGTGGTGGGGTTGACTGAGTTTGCCCAATCCTTGCCGAAAGAGCTATCCGGTGGCATGAAGCAACGAGTAGCGATCGCTCGTGCGCTCACCTCGGAACCCAAAGTGCTGTTGATGGACGAACCTTTCGGTGCATTAGACATCCACACCAAAGAGTCGATGCACCAATTTATGCTGGATCTGTGGCAGCGCACTAATATTACAATCTTCATGATCACCCATGACGTAGAGGAAGCAGTATTCCTCTCGAATCGAATCTACGCGTTAGGTACTCGTCCTGGCACGGTGAGGAAGGAAATCTCGATCAAGCTGCCCCATCGTACCCATACCGTGAAGCGACACTCTACATTTCACGACTATCGGGATGAACTCATGGAGCTGATGCGGAGACATGGACAGGAGGCGATCGCTGCTGCTTAACTGGGATGAGCCGTTAATTTTTCCATTAGCTTAAAAAAGACCAACTATCGGCGTAGCTGGTCTTTGTACAAGTAATAATTTCGTTGTTGCTCTACATTGGGGAAATCCAAGCTGCGCGTTCCCAATCGGCAGCAAGAAGATTTCTTTATTTCCTTAATTGTAACAGAGAATACGAATTTTTTGTAACCAAAATTTACAAGTTTAGAGGTTAGCCTCTCCCCTAAGATAGTTGCTACCTTGCTGTGGATGCCCCCAAAGCACACGCTCATGTTTATAAACCGTCATACCCGGTTTAGCTCCTTTGGGCTTATAGACGTGTTTAGGCTTGGTATATACAACCGGAACTTGGTCGCTTTGACGCCCCCGGCTGTAGTGAGCCGCTAGATCAGCAGCAAACTGCAAATCCGCTTCATCGGGCACAGATCCTGGCTCTAAGCGGAGGAGAACATGGCTACCTGCAATCTCTTGAGTGTGAAACCAGAGGTCATAGTCTCCTGCCGTCCGAAACGTCAGTTGGTCATTCTGGCGATTGTTGCGACCAATCAACAATTCAAATCCACTCGGTGTCCGATAGCGGTAAGGCACAGAAACATCCGTAACCTCTCGATTCCGTTGATCGGGGGAGTCTAAATACTTTTGCTGAATCAGTTCCTCGCGAATTTCCTGGAGTGTTTGTAAATCGTCTGAGGACTTGTAAGCATCTAGCTGAGTTAAGGAAGCTTCTACTTGTTCTAAATACTGAACTTCTCCCTGTACCTCTTGGAGTAACGGCTCCACGGCATGACGAGCACGTTTCAGCTTTTGGTGACGCTTGTAGAGCAATTGAGCATTTTGGACAGCGTTTTTCTCTGGGTTTAAAGGAATCGTCACGGGTTGATCAGTATCAAAGTCAAGCAGTGCAATCGACTTCATTCCCGGTTGCCAGTCCTGGAGGTGCGCCATCAACAGGTCAGCTTGTTGCCGATATTGGTCGGCTTGGTCAGATTGCTGCAAACGTTCTTGAAAGGACGAGGCTTTCTGACGCAGTTTCCCAAGGACATTGCCCAGTTTTTGACTGAGTTGGTGATGTAGCTGACTAAAGTCTTGCTGGTTTAGCTCGGCGGTGTAGTAGTCATTGAGTAAAGTTTGGACATTCTTTGCTGATTGAACAGCACCCCAACCCATGACTGTATAGCCTTGCTCTGTCCAACCGGGTTGAAAACGTAATGGCAGGTTAGAACCTTCAACTGTGGACGGCTCACTTTTGAACCCTTGCTCCCAATTCTGAATCCCCAAAGTTTGCAGCCATTGTTGCCAGCATTGAAACAAGCGTTGCCAATCAGAAGCGCTCAGGCTTTCCGTGGATTGGTCAGAATCAAGCCCAGCCGCTTGCGCCATGGAGCGCACCAGTGCTGGACTCAAACCCCGGTAACTTTTGAGCAACTGACGCTGCAATGCCCCCGGTACCAAACTGACTCGTTCTTGCCAGCGTTCTAGGGATTCGCTCAAGCTAGGGGCTGTACCCATGAGCGCGGGTGGTTTTTCGTAAGGCTGGCCGGTTTGAATGGGACGGACACTCGATTGCTGAGAACTTACTTGATGGGCTGCCGTGATCATGACATTGTCAGCACCCGCCAGGATGACATTACTGTATTTGCCCATAATTTCGACGTAGAGGTGATAGCTCACGGGGTCTCCGGGTCGTTGGGCAAAGCGCAAATCTAATACGCGCTCCCACGGTGCAATGACTTCTATGGCTACTAGAGCCAGTCCGCTTAATTGGTGCCGCAGTTGGTCGCTAAAGGTAAATGTATCGGGAGTCCGAGGGGGTGGATCACCCAGATAAATTCGAGCGGCTTGGGGATGCCAGGAGATGGTGAGCCAACCCCGACGCTTAAGGGTGCGTAAGCAGAGCGCAATAGTGTAGCGATCGCGCTGATACACTTGTTCTGCACGTCCTGGTACCCAGTCAGAACGCAGTTCATCACAAGCTGCTGTTAGGGTGGTAAAGTCAACGGGTTGCACAAGCTGTCTTTTCAGTAATCACAATTAGGCATCAGTACCATCCTCTCAGATCCAGAGTAGAACTCTGTAAGAGTTTTCCGAACTCCTTCTTGAGGGGGTTACCTCACTCAGGGCTAGTACAATAGTTTCCCGCTCCAGGACTGGGAAACCACTGCCACCAATCGTTGCCTGTATTAGCTTCTGGCTCAGGTGGTGAAGAATGAATTGGGTCTGCTGGGGTTGGATTTGTGTTGGGCGGAGCGGTTACAGAATTAACATTTCCAACTTGAATTTGATAGACCAGTTTGTTTGGATTTTGTGGCTGGTTCAGCCAATTTAGCGTAGCATTACCAGTCAGGGTAAAACTCTCTTGAATATCGTGAATCCAAAAAATATTTACTTCGTTGTTAGGAGATGAGGCTCCAATCCCAGAAATTGATAGAGTCGTGGATGAGTCGGTGAGTACTAAGTTATTCAGGAGAACGCTGGTTCTATCGGCTGTTGCTTTTGTGTAAATGAACAGATCTTGAAAAAAGCCCTCGCTTTGAGTTTCTAGGGTTGTTTCTCCAACCGTATACTTGACAATTGAACCGTCGTAACTTAAAGAAAACGGTTGCTTTTCTCCCTTAGACCAGACAAAATCAACGTTGTGATTAGCCTGAGCATCATTTTCCAAGACAAGGCTGCCAAGCTGACCTCCCGCAACAAAGGTAGGTTGGCTCATCAATGCCTTCAGCTCAGTTTCTGAAGATATCGTGCTTAACCCGATTGCATGAGCACTGGGTGACAAAGATAGCCCCACTGCTACAAAAACGATTGTAAAAAATGATTGACATACACCCATAACTTCACTCTTGTTTGACACAAAATCTGCAAAATCTTATTCTTAATTTAAACTTATATAAGTGAAAATTTTGTGAACGTAATTTTTCCAAGACTTGCAATTGTTTAATTATTTTAAGATTTTTCTCTAGTTAGCATAAACTGGGTTTCTGTTCATGGGCGTTACCTGAGACACGGTTTTACAAAAGCTTGATTCTAAGGGAATTTTTATAAATTTATAGTGAAGATTACTGACTCTTACAGGCCAAGCCGACATTAAATATTAGGAGTTTTGGGTCGTTAAACACGATAGATAACACGCTTTAGGGGAACAAGGAGAGTGGGATGCAGCCTACAGATCTATCTCCAGACTGGTTCTGTGCAAAAGGTAAATCGCGGAGAATAAAAGCTAAAATCACGGTTTTCTGTGGAATTTAGCCTTGTAAGGCTAAATTATTGTAGATACCATGGAAAGTGAATCCTGAAAATCGCTCCTTATGCGGCTCTTCCCGCTAGTTCTTCATGGACATACAACTGATTAATATCGGTTTTGGTAATATCGTGTCGGCAAACCGAGTCGTTGCGATTGTTTCTCCAGAGTCTGCCCCGATCAAGCGGATCATTACCGATGCACGCGATCGCGGACAGCTCATTGATGCAACTTACGGTCGTCGTACTAGAGCTGTGATTATTACAGATTCGAGTCACATCATTCTCTCGGCGATTCAACCGGAAACAGTTGCTCATCGCTTCGTGATCAGCAAAGATGGTCAAAGCAGCCCTAGTTAAACCATCTCTCCCATCAACATGCAAGCAGGCAAGCTCATCGTCGTAACAGGTCCCAGTGGTGTTGGTAAAGGGACATTGCTGCGATCGCTCATTCAACGCCACCCAGAATTGTATTTTTCCATCTCCGCGACGACACGCCAACCCCGTCCCGGTGAAATTGAGGGGCAGCACTACTACTTTGTCACCCGAGACAAGTTTGAACAAATGGTGGCGGCTGATGAGCTTCTGGAGTGGGCGGAGTATGCTGGCAACTGTTATGGGACGCCCCGCAGGCAAGTCCAACAGCAAATTCAACAGGGTCGGATCGTTATTTTAGAAATTGAAGTAGTGGGCGCTAGGAAGATTAACCAAACCTTCCCCACAGCCTTACGTATTTTTATTTTGCCTCCCAGTTTAGCCGAACTAGAGCGGCGGATTCGCGATCGGGGTCAAGATACGGAAGAAGCGATCGCTCGACGCCTAGCGCAAGCCAAAGCAGAAATCAATGCGGCTGATGAATTTGATGTGCAAATGGTGAACGATGACCTGAAAACAGCCCTTTTTCGTTTAGAATCTATAATTTTTGCACGGACAAACTAAGCCAGACCATCTTATGCTCTCATCCACCGTTTCATTCAGAAGTTGTTGCAGCTTGGATGGATAATAAGTGACTCCGTTTGATTACTCTTTAGATTTTAAGACTATCGATTTTCGCTCATCGCCCGAACTTTATCGAGTCGGTAAGGGTGAACAAGGAGTGCTATTAGTAGAACCTTATAAATCTGAAATTCTTCCCCATTGGCGCTTCAAAACTCCAGAGGTAGCAAGAGAATCTAGCCAGAAAATATACAACATGTTTCTGGACTATCTCCATGAAGATGATTTTGTCGGAGCAGATATGGCTCGGAAGTTTTTACAAATGGGTTATACCCGATCGCGTCGATACGCCAATCACAAGAGCGGCAGAAAATATAAGAATAATCCTCAAAAAGAAAGCTCGAAAGAAGCTCAAATCCAAGCGAGGAACGATATTTTACCGAATGAAGTAGACCCGGTCAAAGCTGAATGTGCGGAAATCTTTAAGCAAAAATGGCAGCAAGCCAAGACTCATGATAAATATCTTCTGCTTTTAAAAACACATATAGAAAGGTACGGACAAGCATAAAATAAAGTTTTGCAAAGGCCAAAAAACATTAGTTTAGCCTTAATCAACTATGGTCAATTAAACAACGAAGCCATGAGATACCTATTTAGACATAAGTCTTAAAGTAGGGGATAGGTAGGGAAAAAGCTCTTAACTTTGGATATTAGCTTGCTGTCCTATCAGTTGGCGTTACCCCTGCTTTAACAGGGGTAACTTTAAGTATTTTTCTCCTCAATGCTCAAATAGCTCTTAGCCACTAGAAACCAAGAATCTATGAGCGGAGCAAACGCAATAGCCTTGCGCTTTAGCCACCGAACTCAATCATTTTTCTCCATCGGGTCGTCTGCCTAATTCCTGAAAACTTCTGTGCAGGCTGTATCAAACTCTACCAAACTAGAACCATAAATCCGTTATGGTCATTGAATTATTAAGAATGTAAATTAATTTACATAATCATGCGGATTGAGCAGTTACAAGCCTTTCTGGCTGTTGCTGAAACGGGCAGCTTTGGACAAGCCGCACGCAAGTGTGAAATCACTCAGTCTACAGTCAGTCGCCAAATCCAGTCATTGGAAGCCGAGTTGGGTTTGCCACTGTTTCATCGCACGGCCCAGGCCAAACTAACGTTGGGAGGTGAACATCTTCTACCTCGCGCACGCAAAATTTGTCAAGAGTGGGAATCGGCAACACAAGAATTAGCCGATTTGATGGCTGGAAAACAGCCAGAACTCTGTGTGGCAGCCATTCACTCGGTCTGTGCTCATTATTTGCCTCCAGTGTTACAGAAATTTTGCCGCGACTACCCAGACGTCCAGTTGCGGGTAACGGCGTTGGGAAGCGATCGCGCACTGAAAGTTCTCCGAGATGGCTTAGTGGATGTGGCGATCGTCATGAACAACCGCTTTTTAACCGCTAGTCCGGAAATGGTCGTCAATGTCCTCTACGAGGAACGGGTTGAAGTCTTGATGGCGTCAAATCATCCCCTGACTCAGTATGAACAGGTGCCTTGGTCAGAACTGATCAAATATCCACAAGTAGTATTTAAAGACGGCTATGGGATGCAGCGGTTGGTACAAGAGAGGTTTGCGCGACAGGGAGCCAAGCTACGCGCTGTTATGGAGTTAAATACCCTTGATGCGTTTCGAGGCGTTGTCCGGCAGGGAGAACTGATTGCTCTACTGCCTGAGTCGGCTTTAGTAGAAGCTCGCACAGACTCAACCCTAGCCATTCGAGCGATCGCCTTTAACACTGAGCGAGGTTCGCTCACCAGTCTTCCCCCATCAATGACGGCGGTCGGTAATATGGTTAGCGATGTCCCAAACTCTGATGGCATCTTGATGCGCCAGGTCGTTTTGGTTACCACCCAAGACCGTATCCAAATCCCCCCCATTCAGCACTTCTGTCAACTCGTGCGTCAATTGGAAAAGTCGGCAGCAAATGCGATTACTGGCCAGGATTCCATCGCTCAGCCTCACATACCGTTTGACAGTCAGCCCTTAAGGGTTAGCGGTTAACAGATAATACTAAACTCGGCATTAAGTTTAACGCCGACGTAAATGGTAGTTACAACATCATGAGAAAAGTAGTCTCGAACGCCTTCGGCAACGGGATAAAGAGTGTAGTAGCTCACCCAGTTAAGGTCACACTTACAAACTGATTCCCGTATTTTCCGTAAAATTAGGAACTATAAGCTGGCTTTGTATCTATAATTTTTTGTCCTCACAAAACTGAGAATCACCGAGGAAACCTACCATGAGTAATGCTTTCAGAGAATTGTTAAAGAAAGTCGGTAGTGGCGTCCACACAGGTGAAGACTTAAGTCGTGAGGAAGCGGCAGCAGCTACCCGGATGATGTTGTTGCAAGAGGCAACGCCTGCTCAGATTGGCGCGTTTATGATTGCCCACCGGATTAAACGGCCTACCAGTCAAGAATTGGTAGGGATGCTGGATGCGTATGAGCAGATTGGCCCCAAGCTGCAAGTAGAGGACATGGGGAATCGGCAATCGGGAATTGAGAATGGAGAAGATGCTGGAACAACGTCATTGTTGTCCCAACCCGTAACAGTATTGGGGACGCCTTATGATGGGCGATCGCGTACTGCCCCCGTAACTCCCCTAACGGCTCTGATTTTAGCGACGGCTGGAGTACGTGTGATCATGCATGGGGGAGATTGTATGCCGACGAAGTATGGCGTCCCCCTGATTGAGATTTGGCAAGGATTAGGCGTGGACTTTTCCAGCGTCACCTTGACGCAGATTGAGCAATTATTCAAGACAACGGGTTTGGGATTTATCTATTTGCCGCAGCACTTTCCTGAAGCACAAGCATTGGTACCCTACCGCGACCAAATTGGCAAACGTCCGCCCTTTGCAACAATGGAACTCATCTGGTCGCCCTATGGGGGAGATGTGCATATGGTGGCGGGGTATGTTCATCCTCCCACCGAACTTCGCTTTCGAGAAACACTGGAGATGCGGGGAGTCAGAAAGTTCACCCTGGTTAAGGGATTAGAGGGTAGCTGCGATTTACCGCGCGATCGCACAGCGATTATTGCCATCAGTCAACCAAAGGTTAGTGAAGGGTTTGAACGTCTTCTGCTCCATCCTCGTGACTACGGTTTTGCCCACCCAGAACTGCCTCTTGACTCCACTCGTGAGTTGATAGAACAGATGCACCATGTCCTAAATGGCAAATCTTCTGAATTAATGTCTGTTGCCATCTGGAACGGCGGATTTTACTTATGGCGTTGTGGCGTCTGCCCCGATCTAGCCACAGGTTTTACCAAAGCGGAATCTTTCCTTACCGAAGGTTATGCTCTCCAGAAGCTACATGACATCCGTCATGCGATCGCCTCCATGCAACTGGCTCATCAGTCTTAATCTGAATCATGAGCCATATCCTAAGATGTTTGCTCAAGATAACCCTCTTGCTCCCCCCTGAATAAGGGGGGTTGGGGGTGTCAACAAATTCTTAAGAGTTAAAGTTCATGGGCTTAGCCGGGGGGGTCGATGGGATCTTAGGGACAGCTACTGGCGGTGTTGGATTTTGTGGCGGGAGCGGTGCCACATTAGGGTACAAGTTACCAGGAAAATCCTCAGCTTTGATACAACTCTCCATCACTTGACCAGAAGAAAAATCGGTTTCGCGGCTTAAACCGACCACACATTGTGCATAACGAAGAGGTAGAAGACTACGACGACAGTAATCTAGTACCGTAATGGGCTGTGAGTCGCGGGTGTTATCCGTGATATCAAACATACAACGAGATAATTCCACAGGGCGTCTCACTCGTTGACAAGCCACTAGAGCGTCCTGTGTCAAGGTTGGTGTTAGTTTATGAATTGTAACAACGCATCTTGATATGTCTTTGGGATTCAGGGCATCCGAACAAGCTGCTACCGCCCCTTCTGGAGAAACTCCAGCCAAACGCACTAACTGAGCCGTGCAGAGTTGGAACTCGTTCAAGGCTACGGCAGGACGATTGGGGATTACCAGGGCCAACAGACTGGCGATGGCTACAAATGGCGCAGCCCTTTTTGTCATCGCTAGCTGACCTTTAGAGAATGGGAATAAGGGTAGGAAGATAGAATTTTTAAGGCTGGAACGGCAACCGATGTCACTTTGCCTGCTCATGATTGTTCTTTTTAAAGATGTCACAGGATATGCTATCTGGTTGCGGACGTTCGCGGGTAACCTTAGGTCAAATCGTCAAGAGAATCCCAAACAAATACACCACGAATTCGATATCCTATCAAGTCCGGATAATCACTTATGATAAAGACAGACTGTACAAACGTAGTTAATGCCAAAACAGTTAACAATTATTCCGCATCTGAGTGTCTCTGAACTTGAACTTGGTTATCGTCAGGCAAAAAACGGAGTAGACAGCCGTCAGTATCAAATTATTTGGCTGCTGGCACAAGGTAAAACAACGGCAGAAGTCATGGTAATTACAGGATATAGCCGGACTTGGATTTATGCTTTAGTGAAAAGATATAACCAATCAGGCGCTACCGCACTTGGCGATCAGCGTCGGGATAATCAAGGAGCCAAACCATTAGTTGAAGACATCCATCAAGCCCAATTGTGGCAAGTCTTACAAACACCAGCACCCGATGGTGGGCTATGGAACGGTCGGAAAGTCGCAGACTGGTTAAGTGAACTCACGCAGCAACAGATTAGCCGACAAAGAGGATGGGAAATATTGCGACAGATGTCCTTCCGGCTGCGAGTTCCTCGTCCAGCACATACGGAAGCCGACCCAGTTGAACAAGAAGCTTGGAAAAAAAACTAGCAGCACAAGTGGCACAGGTGCAAACCACTTATCCAAAAGCAGAAATTCAACTGTGGTGTGAGGACGAGCATCGTTTAGGGCTTAAACCTCTGCTGAGGCGAATTTATGTACATGAAGGAGTATCACCCATTGCCAATGTTAACTGGAGATTTCAGTGGTTATGGTTGTATGCATTTGTACATCCTCAATAGCAGAGAAACTTATTGGTGGATTCTCCCTTATGTCAACACGCAATTGTTTAGCCGAGTCTTAGCCGACTTTGCCCAAGAGTTTGGTTTGGGCAAGAATAAGCGCATTCTTTTAGCTGTTGACCAAGCCGGATGGCATAAAGCGTGATGGTTTAGAAATTCCCGAAGGACTAGATTTAATCTTTTTACCCTCTCATTCTCCAGAATTACAGCCAGCAGAGCGATTGTGGACTTTAGTTGATGAACCAATTGCCAATCGTTCCTTTGATACTCTGGCACAGTTAGAAGAAGTTTTATTGGCTCGTTGTCAAGTTTTACTCCAACAACAAGATTTGATTCGGGGATTAACTGGTTTTCATTGGTGGGTTCAGTTAGGTGTCTAATTGTAAGTATTTATCCGGACTTGATATCAATGGTACCACCCGATAAGGCAGGCTTAGGAACGGGTATTTATTTCAGTGGTGGAGCGGTTGCTTCTAGTTTGTTTGGTGCTTTATTTAGTCAGTCAGGCAGCCTGACTCCTATTGTTGGAGCATTGCTTGCTGCTGCTGCATTTTTGGTTGCAGCAATTTTCGTGGCGAGTAGCAGCAGGTTAGAGGCAGTAAAGTAAAAGCTTAAGGAGGAAGGATGAAGTATGAAACAACCTTGTTGGCTTTGGGCATCAAACTCACTACTGAAGGGTTCAGCCTTTTTTCATACTCCATACCTTTTTTTGCTGAGTAGAGTGATGGCATGATGGGACGAGATTAACCTCATCCCCTATCATCCTTTATTAATACTCAGGCACAGATGGATCGACTTCCTTGCTCCATGCAGAAATTCCACCTTTCACATTGGTGCCATCAATGCCCGCGTCTTTCAAGATTCCCAATGCTTTTGCAGAGCGACTGCCAAATTTACAATGGGCAATTAACCGAGAACCATTAAGCACTTGCTTAACTTTTTCTACACCCTGACCATTTTCAATTTCTGATAGCGGGATGAGGACTGAGCCAGGAAGCTTGGCAATTTCGTATTCATTAGGATTGCGAACATCGAGTAGGACAAAATCCTTCGCGTCACCATCCAGTAGCTGCTTGAGTTCCTGAACTGTGATTTCTTGCATTTCCTTCTGCCGTTTTGCCTCTTCTTCTTTAGCTTGGGTAACGCCGCAGAATTGTTCGTAGTCAATCAACTTGTCAATGACAGGCCGCTCAGGGTTAGGGCGCAGTTTTAATTGACGGAACGTCATCTCTAGCGCGTTGTATAGCAACAAACGCCCACTCAGGGTTGTGCCCTGCTGGATAATGATTTTGACAGTTTCCGTTGCTTGAATTAAACCAATGATTCCTGGCAGAATGCCCAAAACACCACCTTCGGCACAGGATGGAACCATTCCAGGAGGTGGGGGTTCTGGATACAGATCTCGGTAGTTCGGGCCACCTTCGTAGTTAAACACGGTAGCTTGACCTTCAAATCCGAAGATTGAACCATAGACGTTAGGTTTGCCTAGTAGCACACAAGCGTCGTTCACCAGATAACGAGTTGGGAAGTTATCGGTGCCATCGACAACAATGTCGTAGGGCTGCATAATCTCCAGAGCATTCTCTGAACACAGAAGATCTTCGTAGAGATCTACCTGGCAGGAGGGGTTGATTTCTAGAATTCGATTTTTCGCTGACTCAATTTTCGGCTTGCCCACCCAGGAGGTGCCGTGAATCACTTGTCGTTGCAGGTTTGAGCTATCGACGACATCAAAGTCTACAAGACCAAGGCGTCCAACGCCAGCGGCAGCCAAGTAAAGCAGCAGGGGTGAACCCAGTCCACCACTACCAATGCAAAGCACACTAGCGGCTTTTAGGCGTTTTTGCCCCTCCAGTCCAACTTGTGGCAAAATCAGGTGTCGGGAGTAACGTTCGTACTCTTCTTTGGTTAGCTGGATTTCATCCAGATTGGGATTGAGCATTGTAGTCTAGGTAGTGCGAACACGACCTATATCCTAGCTAAATGCTTTCCATCTGTCTGTAGGGGGGTTAATATAAATTTTTGATTAAGCTAACACCCGATTGTATGAATTTCCTCAGGCTGAAATTGCTGGTTGTCATCCAGGCTCCAGCTTTTGAGGTCACAAGCTAATCCTTGTCGCACAGAAACAATAATATAAGAGTATTGCGGCCAAGCGATCACCCGATCAAATTCCGAAGGAACGGCTGGATGATCGGTGTGAGAGTGATAAATGCCAATGATGTTAAGGTTGCGATCGCGTGCCTCTTTTTGCACCCTCAGCATCACTTGCGGCGCAATAGTGAATCGATTGCGTTTACTAGACTTTCGTTTCGATAAACCATCAATTGATTGGAAAGCATCAGCCGTCTGTTCATCCCAGCTATTCTCTGTCGGTAAGACTTCAAGCAGGGTTCTGGCGTCCCCACTCAAATGACCTAAGAGTAATCCACAGCACTCTTCAGGGTATGTGCTTTCTGCATGGGTCTGAATATCCTGAAGATGAGAAGAATGAAGGTTTAGCACGAATGATCTCGTTACTTATAAATTCAAGAGACATCAAAAATTACAAACATCTGGAATGTCGGCTACGGCTATTGTAGTTCAAGAGCAGACCAATCACTGCCCTTACTCAAAACTCATATTATTTTGATGATGACTCAATCTGTTAATGTATCTAAAAATGCTGAAGACTTACTTGCTTATTTTCAGCAATATGCGTTTGAATTATTAAAAAAACAAAATCGAGAAGTCAGTGAAGCCTTGAGTCGCAGGCATATTAAAACTGAAAATCTTCCAGGTCTAGAGGACACTTATAGAATTTACTGTAAACTTAGCAGTTTTGTTCCCTTAGAACAGATAGAAAAGAAAATTCTACAACAAATTGATGAGATTGTTTATTTCATCAAAGATTTTCAAATTGGAGTTCTAGGCCAGTCTACTGCACTTTTTCATCTCTATGAAGTAGAAATCTTAATTGGTAAAAATATTAAGCAATTATTTCACTTTGAATCTGGTAAATTACTAATTCAGATTCCTTATCTAAAATTAAGGTTTTTGAATACTAGGCTTTCTTGCCAGGATATAAAAAATCTTTGGAACCAAGGAAAACATTTCAACAACACTTCTCCGAGTTATAAGTATTGGTGGTTATTTAATCCAATTGGAGAATTTAGTTTTAATTTAAAAAGAATGCTTTTGTTAGCTATAGATAAGAAAATATTAAAAATTGATAAACTACTCGTTAAATCTGGTTTGGTGGAACATAGCGAACGTCAAAGCCAAATTTTAAGTAAGAAAATTGGCGATAAAAATAATGCTAAATCTGATACAGCAGATTTACAAACTACTACAGCTATCATCGCTTTCCTTAAAACTACGGTCAATGAAGAAAAACTGGAAGGTAATTTAGATCAGATTTTAAAAGATAAAGATGAGGCAACTTTAGTTCGCTTACTTGCTTTATTTAAAAAGAATTTAACTGATTCCAGCCAAATAGAGGAAATTATTAGTACAGGAATACTAAGCATTAAAGAGGTGATGGATGAAGAAGAATCGAAAGTTCATATAAAAATGCTTGGATTTGTTAATGTGGGAAACTACCATCGCGTTGATGTAGCCCTGAGTCTGAGTTCAAGTTATCTAAAGCGCTATATAGAAGTCATTTCCCGAAAAACTGCTATAAATGCCACCCTGTTTGGATTTGTTAATGTTTACACAATTGACAATATTACAGTAAAACCCAACTTTCACGGAGTACTGCATCTCAATTTTGAAACAGTCGCTCTAGAACGAGCGCTCAAGGAATTACAGTTGCTACCTTGATGCTCTCACTGGAGCATTGAGGAGGGTAGAAGGAGCAAAGCAAGGAAGGGAAAGGGGTGTAGGGGGCTAGAGAAAAAATAGAGTCAAGGGGTTGACAGTAGGGGAGATTATCGATATATTGGTAAATGCGCGCTAAAGAGGCCAACGCCCCCGACCGCGCCCGAACCTAGAAAAACCAATAGTTTGAAAGCCAAAATTAAGTACCAATCCTCGTCAGAAATCAATCAAGTTTTGGGTTAACCCCCAAGGCTGAAAAAAAGAAGAGGATTCCGGAAATCAAAAGTTTTCGGAGCCAAAAGTAACTTTCTAT